>JAQBUI010000129.1 GCA_027624035.1 Pseudomonadota bacterium
TGGAGCAGTACCGGCGGCGCATTCGCGGATGCGCGGTCGTCGACGACAACGTTTACGATGCCCGCGACAACCGTTGCCGTCACCGCGAATTACGTGCCCGGTGTTGCACCCGATGCCGATGTGTCGGCCGCTCGCCGCTGGAGCGAGGTCCTGCTTGCGGCAATTCGCAATGACTTCGCCCGACCAACGGTTCATGCGCGCAATCTCTTTCATATCTCGTCGGCCATGTACGACGCATGGGCAGCGTATGATGATGTGGCGAGCCCCTGGCTGTTGGGCCGGAGCCGGGCGGGGACCGACTGCGAGTCGGGCGAGATATCGACGCCTGATGACCTGACAATGTCGCGAGAAGAGGCGCTGAGTTACGCTGCCTACAGGATCATTCGGCACCGGTTTTCAGAATCCCCCGGAGCCGCGCGGATTGCGCGAGATGCGGAGACGCTGATGGGAGCACTCGGCTATGACACCGAATTCGCTGCCGCCGATCCGGCTGCGAATTCGCCAGCCGCCCTGGGTAATCACATTGCCCAGTGTTATATCGCGTTCGGCCTGCAGGATGGGGCCAATGAGGCCGATGGGTACGCCAACAGGGCCTACCAGCCAGTCAATCCACCGTTGGCCCCGGCAGAGCCCGGCAATCCGGACATCGTTGATCTGAGTCGCTGGCAGCCGCTGGAACTGGTGGAATTCATCGATCAGGCGGGCAACCCCGTCAGCGAAACGCCGGGCTTCCTGAGCCCCGAGTGGGGCCTCGTTGTGCCGTTTGCCCTGTCGGAAGCGGATCTTACGGTCTATACCCGAGACGGCTTCGATTACTGGGTGTATCACGACCCGGGACCCCCGCCGACGTGGGATAATGATTTCGACGATTACCGGTGGAGTCATGCCCTGGTGTCCCTCTGGTCATCGCATCTGGACCCTGCTGACGGTGTCATGATCGACATTTCACCGGCCACTTTGGGCAACATCCAATCGTATCCGACGTCATTTTCTGACCACGACGCATTCTACGATGCCGTTGCGGGGGGCGATGCCAGCGTTGGCTACGAGGTGAACCCGGCCACGGGCAGCCCCTACGCCGCACAGTTGGTACCGCGAGGAGACTACACGCGGGTGCTGGCAGAATTCTGGGCGGACGGCCCGGATTCGGAGACACCTCCGGGGCACTGGTTCGTGATTCTGAACGAGGTCAACGACCATCCCGCGCTGCTTCGGCGCTTCGAGGGAGCGGGCCCGGAACTCGACCGCCTCGAATGGGACGTCAAGGCATACTTCGCCCTGGGCGGGGCCATGCACGATGCGGCGGTCGCGGCGTGGGGCATCAAAGGCTGGTACGACTATATTCGGCCGATCTCTTCGCTGCGGGCCATGGCGGATCTCGGTCAGAGCAGCGATCCCGAGGGGCCCTCCTACCACGCCGGCGGTCTGCCATTGGAACCGGGACTGATCGAAGTCGTGGAGGCCGGCGATCCGCTTGCAGGAGATGATGGTGAGCACGTCGGCAAGATCAAACTCTATGCATGGCGTGGGCCGGATTCTGTAGATGATCCCGCCGCTGATGCTGCTGGCGTGGGCTGGATCCTGGCGGAGCACTGGTGGCCCTATCAGCGGCCGAGTTTTGTGACGCCGCCTTTCGCCGGCTATGTCTCGGGGCATTCCACCTATTCCCGGGCCGCGGCAGAGCTGCTCACCGAGTTGACCGGCGATGCCTACTTCCCGGGCGGAATGAGTGGCTTTGAGATCAAGCGCAACGAGTTTCTGGTGTTCGAGGAAGGACCGTCGGTGGACATGACCTTGCAGTGGGCCACCTACCGCGATGCATCCGATCAGTGCAGCCTGTCCAGGATCTGGGGCGGCATTCATCCTCCGGCGGATGACATTCCGGGCCGCCTGATCGGCATGCAGATCGGGCCCGATGCGTTCAGATTGGCAAGATCGTATTTCGAGGGCGAGCCGCTACGTTAGACTCACACCCGTGGTAACAGGTAAGGGCAAGCGTCGCTGAAGTCGCGCGCGTACCTGACAATGAAGTAGACAAAGGACAAACCATGAACGACATAGTACGCGAAGGCGATGCCCGGGGGTTAACGCCTCCCGAACCCTTCACCTTCACAGAAGTCGTGCGACTGTTGCTGCGCACGTGGCCCTACATCAAGCCACTGCGCTGGCACGTGCTCGGTTGGTTTACGCTCGCCATGGTGATTGGACTGATCGCCGGGTATATCGCCATTACCGGGATGGACCTCTTTAACAACGGCGTGCTCAATGCCCAGCCCATCGCCGAGGCACAACGATACCTGCTGCTGGTGGATGAGTCCTACGTGACCAACGAGACGCTGACGGGTGAGCAGAGGCGGACGATCGTCGCTCGCATCATTCTTTACGGTATCGCCTTCACTATTTTGTTTCGGATGCTGGCGGACTCTTTCGGCGTAGTTTACTGGGAGACCTGGATCGGCCAGCAGATCAATCAGAATCTGCGAGTCAAAATGATCGAGAACGCGGAGCATCTGTCCCTGCAGTATCAAAGCCATGCCCGGACCGGGGACACGATCTATCGAGTCTTTCAGGACAGCCGCATGGTCAGCAACATTATTGCGACGATTATCCTGGACCCGCTGGAGCAGGGCGCGGGGATGTTCGGCGCCTACGTCATCGTCTGGTTCTTCAGCCCGACCCTGGGGGTAATCTTTACCCTGGCCTTTATTCCTATCCTGTTGCTGGCCATCTGGTGGACGCCGCGGATCCAGCGTTTGTCCTGGCTGGCCCGCCAGTCGGCGAGCGACGTGACCTCACGGATTCAGGAGGTGGCCCAAAGCATTCGTGTGCTGAAGGCGAATCAGGCAGAGGACATTGCGGTGGAACGCTTCGACCGTGACTCCCATCTGTCGCTGGACTATGCCTACTATCTTCGCCGCGAACTCATGCTGGCGACTCTCGCGATGATTACAGTTGCCGGTGCTGTCATCATCGGGGCGGACTATCTGATGGCGGGCTGGACGGTATCCGGGGATCCCACGTTTCTGGGCGGATTGTTTGCGTTCATTCTGACCTTCACCGTGTGGAATCTGGGTGCGTTCCAGACCGCGCGCGGCAATAACGAGAAGCTGATTGGCAAGTTCACCTTTGTGCTGTCGCGGTGGTTCAGTGCCCTGGACATCGTTATGGGACTCAATCGTGCCTACTATCTGCTGGAACTCGAACCGGGCGTCGCCGAGAGGGACGACGCAGTCCCCATGCCCGCGCCCATCGAGGAGGTTCACTTCGATGATGTCAGTTTCGCGTATGAAGCAGGTGTTCCGGTACTAAAGGGTGTGAATCTGACGGCAAAGGCCAGCACGGTGACCGCCATTGTCGGCAATACCGGCTCCGGCAAGTCGACGCTGATGTCCCTGCTGCTGCGGCTATACGACCCGGGCGGCGGCTCCATCACGGTCAACGGCACGGACCTCAGGGACATGGCCATCGACAGCGTTCGCAGCAGCGTCGCGATCGCGTTGCAGCAGAATGTGCTGTTTGCCACCACGGTGGCCGAGAATATCAGTTATGCCAGCCGCGATGCGTCGCCGGAGACCATTGAAGCGGCTGCGAGGGTATGCTGCGCACACGACTTTATCGAGGCGATGGCGAACGGCTATCAGACGGAACTCGGCGAGCGGGGCGGCAAGCTGTCCACCGGGCAGCGGCAGCGTTTGTCCATTGCACGCGCCGTCGTGCGCGACACGCCGATTCTCATCCTGGATGAGCCGACGGCCTCACTGGATGCAGAGACGGAGCACCAGGTGCTGAGTAATTTATCGACCTGGGGCGAGGGCCGGGTACTGTTCGTCATTACCCACCGGCTGTCGACCATACGCAACGCGGACCAGATTGCTTTCCTCAAGGACGGTCGCATCACAGAGACAGGCACGCACGACGAACTCCTCGCCGCCGATGGGGATTACGCAAGGTTCATCGCCGAAGAGACGGTGGGTGCGGAAGGAGCGTCATCATGAGCGAATTCGACATGTCCAGCAGCGACTTTGACGATCGTGTCGATGTGAACCCGGAGATATCCAATGGGGAGGCTTTTCGCCTGGTGGGACGAAGCCTTGGCTATCTTGCTGAGGTCCGGGGGCTGTTTGCGGCGAAGGTCGGCCTTGCGATGATCTCACTGATCCCCGGGCTGATCGCGCCCTGGACCGGGAAAATTCTGATCGACCAGGTGATCCTGCAGCAGCCGTTCAATGATGAAGAGGTGCCCTTTCCACCGTATTTCAGGCCGTTCGTTGATTTTGTACGGGACATGGCGCCGATGGAAATCATGTTTACCATGACCATGCTGTTTTTCGGGCTGCTCGCCGTATTCGGCCGGGGCGGCCTCGGCGTGCCGCTGGAGCCCGGGCGAGACAGCGCCACGGAGTCGGAGGTAAAACTCTCGGGCGGCGGTAGCGACATGTCGGGCCTGCTCGGCGCCATCGAGATGCTGGTGAACATCCGCCTCAACCAGCGATTGTCCAACGGCTTTCGCACGATCCTTTTTGGTCGTCTCACCCGTCTGCCGATGAAGACCATCGACGACCATCGTATCGGCGATTCGGTCTACCGGGTGATGTATGACGCGCCGGACCTCCCGGGTGTGTGTTATTCGTTTACGCTCTCGCCACTGTTCACGATTATTGGCGTGCTGATTGCGCTGTATCTGATGGGAGAAAGCTACAGCGGTGTCGCCCCGAAACTCATCTGGGTGTCGCTGGCGGCAATGCCGCTCGCTTTTCTGGCAACCGCGCCGCTGGCCGCCTGGGTGCGTCGAATCGAGCAGTCCAGCCGCGCGTCCGGCGCGGCCACGACCAACGCCATCGAGGAGGGCATGAGCAATCTCTCCGCCGTTCAGAGCCTGGGCGGGATGGAAAAGGAAAAGGAGCGGGTGGAGTCGAGAAGCGGCGAGTCATTTCGGCGGTTCCGGCACGTGGTGCTTGCCAACATCGGGGTCGGCTTTATTGGCTGGGCGATCTCCGGTGCGCTGGTGATCTTCGTAACGGTCTTCGTTACCAACAAGATCATCGAGGGGGTGATGACACCGGGGGATTTCTCTGTATTGATCGGCCTTGCCATGACCATTGGCGGCGCCGGCGTCGGTCTGGGTATGATATGGATTCAGGCTCAGGGTCAGCTGGCCGCCGTACGTCGCGTCTTTTTCTTTATGGATATGGAGGTTGAAGTGGACGAGTCCGGCACCGCCGCACTCGCGCCGATTGAACGTGGGGTTGTCTTTGAAGGCGTCGGTCTGCGATATCCTAACGGTCAGGTCGCGCTGCGAGACATCGAGCTTTCACTCAACGTGGGTGAACTGGTTGCCATCGTCGGGCCCACCGGCGCCGGCAAAACGAGCCTCGCTTACCTCATTCCCCGTTACTACCAGCCGACCGAGGGGCGCGTATTGGTCGACGGTCAGGACGAACAGGAGTTCAGTCACAAATCTTTGCGCGCCCAGATATCGTACGTCTTTCAGGAACACCTGCTACTCAATGAGTCCATCCGCAGCAACCTGCTGCTGGCCAATCCCGGCGCCAGTGACGATGATATAGAGGCTGCCTGTCGGACCGCAGGTGCCATGGAGTTTATCGAGCGTTTGCCCAACGGCCTCGATACCGAACTGGGTCAGTCCGGCGACACGCTCTCTGTAGGACAGAAGCAGCGGCTCTGCATTGCCCGGGGCCTCGTGCGCGACACGCGCATACTGATTCTCGATGAGCCCACTGCGGCCCTTGACCCCCAGACCGAGAATGCGCTGGTGCGGTCTCTCCGGGAGGCCGCACGGGGACGTCTGGTGATCGTGATTGCCCACCGCCTGTCGACGATCCGCAGAGCCGACCGCATTGTCTTCCTGGAAGAGGGCGCCGTCCGGGATGTCGGCAGCCATGATGAACTGATGGCGGATCAGGGCAGCGCGTACAGACGATTTATCGAGTTGCAGGGCGGTGCGGCCGGTGATCCCTCATAGTGAGCATGAAGGCAAAGAGCGCCGACCAATCACCTTCTGCTGACCAATAACCTGTTAAGGAGTGAGTAATGATGAAAAGCACTGATCAGAAGCTGCCAATGGTCCTGGAAACCCGTTTGACTATGGGATACCGAACGTATCTGCCGGAAGACTACAGCGACAGCGGTGATCCCCTGCCATTGCTCGTCTTTATGCATGGCTCTGGTGAGCGCGGCAACAATCTGGATTACCTGGAGCGGTATACGTTACCCAGCTTCATTAAAGGAGGTCTTGAGTTGCCTTTTGTGGTGGTCTGCCCCCAGTGTGAACATATGTGGGATGCGTGGGCGCTCGATCGCGTACTGGACGAAGCAATCGAACAGTATCATGTTGACCCGTCACGGGTGTATCTGACGGGCAACAGCCTGGGTGGCCTGGGCACCTGGATGCTCGCTAATGTAGCGAGTCATAAGCTGGCGGCCATCGTCCCGATTTGTGGCCCTGCAGTGCGTATCAACACCGAGAATTTCAAAGACCTGCCTACATGGGTCATCCATGGGGCAATGGATTCAGAGGTTGCTGTGGGGGAGTCGGTGAAAATGGTCAGAGCCCTGCGTAACGCCGGGTGTGATGTCCGGTTTACCGTGCATGCTGATCTTGACCACGACACCTGGACGCCAACCTACCATGACCCCGAATTCGTCACCTGGTTGCTGTCACATCAAAGATAATTGGGGTCAGAGTCGAATGGCACTTACTTAAGCTTCTTGGGATGGCCGAACTTGAGGACCTGTTGTCTCGCGATCGGTCTCGGCTGCCTAAGCAGTGGAAAAGGTTTCGGTCTTCGTTTTACGGCTCTTGGCTCGATTCTTCCTGGTCGTTTGCCGACCCGCTTTTCTGCCATCAGAGCAAAGAGTGCAGGGTAAACATCGATGCTACCTGATTGATGTATCCAACTTAACCATAGTTGTAGACAGTGTTTGAAGCTCAGCTCACGTGGATAGGTATTGGCGAGATTCGCCGCTTGTGCCATGAGTAGCCGGATGAGGTTGTAGCCCAGTAAGTAGACCCAGATCTCTTTGTCAATCATGTCCGGCGTTTTGCAGCTCAACACGTTCATTCCCATAACCTCCTTGATCTGGCGGATGTCCAGTTCCACTTGCCAGCGACGTTTGTACAGTTCGCCTAAGGACTTATTGGAGTGGTTGCACATGGTGCTGACCAAGACACGCCCGTCAGTTCGAAACTCACGCATCGTGATGCAAGCCGGTGCTGCTTCGTAGTCTGCCTGGTCCATCCAGTCGGGTTTCTGTGCAGGTTTGTCGATTACAATCAGGTGGTCCCGTACGCCTAGCCGTTGACCCCGCCTGAAGTCTGTTCTTCGGCGCCTGCTACCATCCTGTTCCATAACGATATCGACCTGCCGGGCCTGCATCTCCACCAGAAAAAAGTACGTTGGGTAGAACGCATCACCCAACACGATATCTCCCGGTTGGAAACTGTCCTGGAGCTGTCGTAACAATCCACGCTCACCGCTGCCCTTACCGTTGCAGGGACCAATGGCAGCATTAAGTAACGCCCCGCTGGCAAGATTCGTGATGCCAACGATGCGGCAGATGGGGAAGCCAAGCCCCGGCAACTGTCCACCTTGCTGTGGGTAGACTGACTGATTCTCTGGCGTGTCTGGCATGCTGACGGTGGTACCGTCGACCATGAGCACACGGCGGCCTCGCCACAACCAGTCTGCTGGTGTCCGCTGCGACACCATCTCACCGAGATGGCAGGCTAGTGTCTTGACCATGTCAATCGGCAAACGTTGCCGAGCTCGGCAATAGCCGCCTGTATGTGTGCTGCAGGGACTAAGCGCTGCCAGCAAACGATTGATTGCAGCCTGGTTTACTGCTTGCTGGCAGGATCGATCGGCGCTCATCACCTGGGCCAGAAACATCGACAAAGTCTCTGTCGGTGGGAACAATCGCTCTCGATGTTCGGGTAACAAAGACTCAACGGTTGCCAACAACTCTTTGCTGGTCAGCAGATTGAAGAAAGACCAACTATCAGATGACTCAATGTGCTGATGAATACGTCGACGTTGCTGAAACGTGGCTCTCTGATTAACATGGCTCATGATCGGCTCTCTCGTGTGTGGGTCCAGGTGTCGCAACCAGAACTCTACACGTCTGAGTCGATCTTTCTATATTTAATTCAACGGCTTGCGCTTAAGTAAGTGCCATTCGGGTCAGAGTCGAATTTACAAATAACTTACATCGCAAAAATTGGGGTCGGAGTCAAATT
>JAQBUI010000033.1 GCA_027624035.1 Pseudomonadota bacterium
AGGGCTGTTTACAAAAAACGCGCTCAGGGCTGTTTACGTAAAAACACGCTCAGGGCTGTTTACACAAAAACAAGCTCAGGGCTGTTTACACAAAAACAAGCTCAGGGCTGTTTACAAAAAACACGCTCAGGGCTGTTCGATTGCGGCGCGAATTCGGGCCCAGATTTCCTCGGTCGAGCCGGTTCCATCCACGGTGGCATAGCGGAGCGACCCGTCCGCCGAGCGCTTCTGATAAAAGGCCACAAGCGGTTCAGTTTGCTCACGGTACACATTGAGCCGTTCCGCGATCGTGGCTTCACGATCATCATCGCGCTGGATGAGCGGCTCGCCGGTTTCATCGTCAATGCCTTCGCGGGCGGGCGGGTTATACATGACATGGTAAACCCGTCCCGAAGCCACGTGAACACGACGGCCACTCAGCCTTTTGATGATCTCTGATTCAGGCACCTTGATCTCAACCACACAGTCAATATCGATGTGCTGATCCACCAGCGCCTGTGCCTGTGGGATGGTTCTTGGAAAGCCGTCGAATAGATATCCACCGGCGCAGTCATCCTTGGTAATTCGCTCCTTGACGAGGTCGATAATGATCTCATCGGTCACCAGCGCCCCACTGTCCATGACGCTTTTGACCTTCTGACCAAGGGGAGTCCCGGCCCGTGTCGCCTCTCGTAACATATCACCAGTAGAAATCTGGGGGATACCAAAGTTCTCAACGATGAACTGCGCCTGTGTGCCTTTGCCAGCCCCGGGGGCCCCCAAGAGAATGATTCTCACAACGTACTCCTGTCTAATCGGTAAAAGTGTATGGGTACTCTCATATCGCGCGACGGGCAGAGATCACGTTTGGCAACTGACCAATCTGGTCGAGCAGGGTCAACAGCAGATTCAGACTTGATACCTCAATGACCATCTTCAGCGATACCCTGTTTGTCTCCTTGTCGAATACAGTATAGATGGTCCGAACATTGGTCCGCTCCCGCATCAGGATGCCCGTGACATCATAGAGTAGCCCGGGCCTGTCATAGGCGTTTACTTCAACACTCACGGGGAAGGTGGCGCTGACGTCCTCCTGCCAGTTAAGCCTGATAATCCGCCCGTACACATCCGCATGCAGTGCCTGCAGGCAGTCCTGCAGATGTACGTGAACCACATTGTCGTCATCGATGACCCCCACGATCGAATCACCGTGCACCGGCCGGCAACAATCCGAGATGACGTATTTCAGATCACCCAGACCCTCTACAACTGCCCTTTCCTGGCCCTGCTCGTCGAAACCAAGGTCCAGTTGCTGAGCTCTCAGTTCAATCTCAGACATCTCGGCAGCAAGATCTACAACATCCACGGTAGATACATCACCTGAGCCAATCGCATAGAACAGTTGTGTCGGCGTCGAGAGTTCGAGTTTTTCTGCAAGCCTGCTGAAATCCAGTTGCTCAATCCCGAGGTGACTCAACTCATCCAGCAGCAGTTTCTTACCTTCGTCGATGTTCTTCTGCTTCTCTCGCTGACCAAACCACGCGTGGATCTTCGATCGGGCCCTTGAGGTTGTGACGTAACCAAGATGACCATGCAGCCACTCCCGGCGAGGCTCAGCCGTATCACCAATGATGACCTCGACCTGATCGCCCGACTTCAGCGGTGTATTGAGCGGCACCACTTGGCCGTTGACCTTGGCACCCCGACACTTGTGCCCGACTTCAGTGTGCACCCGGTAGGCGAAATCGACAGGCGTTGCCCCGGGGCTCATGTCGATGACGTGCCCGTTCGGGGTATAGACATAGACCCGGTCCATACCAACGTTCTCAAGAATCTCCCTGGCCAGGTCCGGGACATCCTGCCAGTCCAGGACCTGCCTCAACCATTCAAGGCGCTCCTCATAGGCACTCGAGGAATCCCCCCTGGCAACCTTCTTGTAGCGCCAGTGGGAACAGACCCCGAATTCTGCTTCCTCGTGCATTTCCTCCGTTCGGATCTGCACTTCCAGTATCTTCCCCTCCGGCCCGATCACTGCAGTATGAAGGGATCGATAGCCGTTCTCCTTCGGAGTCGCAATGTAGTCATCAAACTCGTGGGGAATGTTCCGCCACAAGCTGTGTACCACACCCAGCGCCCGGTAACAGTCGTCAGAGGTTCCGACCCGGATACGGATAGCGCGGACGTCATATACCTCGGAAAACGCAATGCCCTTGCTGCGCATCTTCTTCCAGATGCTGTAGATGTGCTTCGCCCTGCCTTCAAGATGCGCACCAACGCCAACGGATTGAAGCTGCCGGTCCAGTTCCGCGATCACTGAATCGATATAGGATTGTCTCGCCGAGCGCTTCTCTGAGAGCAGCGATGCAATCCTCTTGTAGGCATGGGGTTCGAGATACCGGAAGGACAGATCCTCAAGCTCCCATTTGAGGGAACCGATGCCCAGCCGATGCGCCAGTGGGGCGTAGATTTCAAAGACTTCACGAGCCAGTGTCAATTGATGCTGTGGTGAACGAAGGCGATTGGCGCGAATAGCGGCGGTCCGTTCTGCCAGCTTGATCAGCAACACGCGGACGTCATCGACGACGGCCACCAGCATACGTTTGGCTTGCTCAAGCTGATCTTTACGCTGACCCAGGACCGGCTTGCGCTCGCCAAATCGGATATTGCTGATAGCAGCCATACGGAGCACGCCTTCGACCAGAACGGCGACTTCATCACCACACTGTTTACGGACATGGTTCAACGTGATCTGGTTCTCGCGAACGGCACGATAGATCACGGCAGCCTTGATGCCAGCCTCATTCACCCGAAGGTCACCCAGGATATCCGCAATCTCGAGGCCCATGGCAAAGCTACGGGATGACGTACCATCAGTTGACGTCGCCTTCCACTCTGCCCGCTCCGACAGCTCGCAGACCTTCCTCACACGGGAGAGATCGATCTCCGGGTTTCTTTCCGAGAGTTTCCTCAGCCAGGTCTCGAGGTCAATGGACCCATCGGCTGTGAGCAAGGTGTCTTGCTTTACTTTTACCATATGAAGTCGTACTTCAATTTAGCGACAAAACAGTGCAATGGATTCAATATGGGTCGTATGGGGGAACATATCAATGACGCCAGCCCTCGCGAATTGAAACCCACCCTCACCCTTCAGTATGGCGGCATCCCTCGCCAGGGTGTCTGGATTACAGGAAACGTACACTACCCTTCTCACCTCTGACGCTGCAAGGGTTTTCACCAGGCGCTCCGCGCCACTTCTGGGCGGATCAATCAGTACGGAGTCAAACGGCTCCGACTCGAGCAAATCCGCCAACGACGCCTCGAACAGATCACGTGTATGGAATTCGACATTCCTGATGCCATTTTGTTGCGCATTGTAGCGCGCCCTTTGCACGCTCTCATCGCTACCTTCAATACCCACCACCCGTGCACAGTGGTTCGACAAAGGCAGTGAGAAGTTACCAATGCCGCAGAATGCATCGAGTACCCTGTGGGAAGGCGACAGTTCCAGCAGACTGATCGCAAGGCGAACCATGGCTTCGTTGATCTCGTGATTCACCTGGGTAAAGTCGAGCGGCTTGAAGTAGAACCTGAGGCCCTCGGCCGGAAGATCATAGTACAGCAGCGGGTAGACGCGTTCCGGGTCAAGGGGGGAAATCGTGTCCACGCCCCCGGACTGAAGGTATATGTCCGCTCCGGTCCTGCCCGCAAATCCCGCCAGTAGCGTCTGGTCCGCCTGACTGAGGGTGGACATATGCCTGATCACGAGCGCAAAGCCGGCATCGCCAACGGCGACCTCAATCTGCGGAATATCTTCCGGTGCAGTGAGTTCACCGATGACCTCAGACAGCGGGACAAGCAGACTCCCGACGGGCTCGCGCAATACCTTGCAGAGGTCGGTCTCTGCAACGAAGCGGCTCATTTTCTCACGAAAGCCCACCAGCACCCGCTGCTTTCGGGCCACATAGCGTACGCTCAGCCTCGCCTTGGCGCGATACCCGAATTGTCGTCCAAGCAGCGGTGGCAGAAGCTCATCCGGCGGTACATCAAACCCTGCAAGCCATCTTTTCTGCTTGAACGCCACCTGGGCGTCACGGCCCAGATGCTGCAAACTGCAACCGCCACAAATATCCGCCACTGCACACTCAGGAACGACCCGATCACTGGACGCCACGGCAATATTCTGGAGCCGACTAAAGGTTCGCTTTTTCTTTCGAGTGAACGGGACCGCCGTCACCTGCTCACCGGGAAGGGCACTCAGCACTGCCAGCCTGCCATCTTCAGTCAGGCCGTAGCCATCGGGATGCAGCTGCGATATCAGCGCTGAAACAGGCTCTCGATTCAAGCTATTCTGCCTGACACCGACCCTCGTCGGGAATCGATTCGATTGATCAGGTTCATGGGCTGGTTCCCTCTGACAATTCTACTTGGCCGTAAAGGACGCTGCCGCATCCGGCTATTGTGGTGCAAACAGGCCCGTGGACAGATATCGATCGCCACGATCACAGATGATGGCAACGATCGTCGCGTTCTCAACCTGTTCACTGATGCGAAGCGCCGCAGCGACTGCGCCACCAGAGGACACACCTGCAAAGATCCCTTCCACTCTGGCCAGCTGACGCATGGTCTCTTCCGCCTCGGACTGCTCAATATCGATGACCCGATCCACCAGAGTGCCGTCATAGATTTTAGGAAGGTACTCCGAGGGCCAGCGTCGAATACCGGGAATCGCAGAACCCTCCACGGGTTGAAGACCAATAATCTCGACCTCCGGCTTGGCCTGCCTTAGAAATCGGGACACTCCCATGATGGTGCCTGTCGTACCCATAGAACTGATGAAATGCGTGATCTCACCATGGGTCTGATCGAGTATCTCCGGCCCTGTACCCTCATAGTGGGACAGAGGATTGTCCGGGTTGGCAAACTGATCAAGAACTTTTCCCTTGCCCTGCGCCTGCATGCTCTCGGCCAGGTCCCGGGCGCCCTCCATGCCTTGTTCCTGGCTGACCATAATCAACTCCGCACCATAGGCAGTCATCGCAGCCTTGCGTTCATCGCTCATGTGGGCTGGCATGATCAGTTTCATTTGATAGCCTTTTATCGCCGCAACCATCGCGAGGGCGATGCCGGTATTACCACTGGTCGCCTCAATCAACGTATCTCCCGGAGAGATGTCGCCCCGCGCCTCGGCCCGCTCGATCATCGAAAGTGCCGGTCTGTCCTTGACGGAACCGGCCGGATTGTTGCCCTCAAGTTTGACCAGCACATGATTGCTGGTTTCACCGGGAAGGCGCTGCAAGCGAACGAGCGGCGTCTGGCCAATGAAGTGCTCGATGCTCGGATAAGGGGTACGATTCATGACGTTGAGGCGTTTTTGTCAGGAGTGCCTATAATATCAGCTTCAGGGATGCAAAACTGCCCGTGGGGCACATGAGGAAACTCCGAAACCAATTGCTGCTGCTGATCTGGCTTCCCGTCATCGTGGTCGCGGGCTGGCTGCTGGGCGATATCATTGCCATGCCATCGATAGCGGGCATCAATGACTGGATTGCACTCGCCCTCGTGGTTCTGGTCGCAGCAGGCTCCACGTTTATCATCAATAACAGGGTGTTTTCACATCTCGAAGATATGAGTC
The DNA here is from genome assembly GCA_027624035.1 of Pseudomonadota bacterium. Taxonomy (GTDB): domain Bacteria; phylum Pseudomonadota; class Gammaproteobacteria; order Pseudomonadales; family Azotimanducaceae; genus UBA7455. The sequence continues at coordinate 5,612 of JAQBUI010000033.1, forward strand.
GGGACCTAATCGATGGACATCCACCACGAATTGATGGCGCCCTGACCGAAATTGCTGCTGCGATGGCAGCGTCCCGCAACACAATTGAGTCTGACTATCGTGCACAACTTGCCGTGTTACAGGACGAGAACAAACGTATGTCCCGGCGGTTGACCCTGTCGGAACGAGACCATCAGCAGTCAAATGCTGCTGCAGCGCAACGGACCGAACAGGCCGGGCGGGACCGGGAATTCGTCACGGAGGTACACTTTCTCTGCAAAACCGAGCTCCAGGCGATCATTGGTCTCGTCAACAGGGTTGGCAATGATCCGGAAGATACGGGATTGCTGGCCGAACTCGCCCACCGTACCGAACAGCTTCAGTTCATGCTCGGCGAAACCAGCCACCGGCCCGTACCTCAGGCAAAACGCATTTGCAATGCCAGAGTTGTCATTGATGAGATCCTGGAACTCATTCATCCCATCGCGCTCGATCTCGATACTGATGTTCAGCCTTTTGTCAGCGAGTCTGTACCTGATACGGTCTATCTTGCAGAGGCCCAGTTCAGGTCCCTTTTGTTCAACTTCCTGCTCTACCGTATCAACCACACGAACCAGCGGATTCTTCGCCTGACCGTGAACTACACCGCCGACGAAGAACTCGAACTGACCCTTGAAGAACCTCACACCACCGATATCCCCCCACCGTATCGCCTTGCACAAATCATGGCTGAGGTCGGTCTGACAGCCGCATACGATCGTCTGAAAATCCTCTCCCGCAAACACAGCCAGGCGAGGGAGTTCCCCGGCCAGGGCGTCACCGCGATCATCGTCGCCAACAACGACATACAGCGAGACAGCATCGGCATGCGGCTTCACCAGCTAGGGGTTAAAATCACGACCGACTACAAATCGCCGGACCTTTCGGTCTGCTTCGTCACCGACGAGGCCAGTGATACATTCCGCGCCATTGCCCAATATCTGTCGCCACGGGTCGTCATTTTTCAGTTGAACAATGGCAACGTGTACAACCTGCCCAACTGGATCGGGCTCGGCTACCCGGTCAACCAGCAACAACTCCTTGAGCAACTAAGAGACCTTAGAACCAGAGGCAGCGACCCTCTGACCCCAAGGCGGGTGCTTGCCGTGGATGACAGTCGGCCCAATCTTCAGTTGCTGGTACTGCAACTCGAAGAAGTCGGACACGACGTTGCGACCGCAAAAAACGGACGCGAAGCAGTTGACCGGTGTATCGACGAACCATTCGACCTGGTCTTCATGGACGTACAGATGCCGGAATGCGACGGCATTGAGGCAACCCGGCAGATACGTGCTCGTGCCAAACAGCAGCCGAGAATCATCGGGCTCACGGCCCACGTCAGCCACGAAGAACGCGAATCCTGCCTCGCCGCCGGAATGGACGAGGTCATCGTCAAACCTGCACGCATGTCTGCAATCGAGGAGATCTCCCGGGGTACACGACGTGAAGCACGTCCGCCAATCGCTGTGGGCAAGAACATTGATGACAGACTGTTTGATCTTGAACTGTCTCTTGCTGCCGCCAACCAACGGGCAGAACTGGCCGCTGAACTATTGACCCTGCTGATCGCCAATCTGCCTGCGGATCAGCAGGCGATCAATGATGCCTTCAAGCAGGGCGACACCCAGGCATTGCGAGATGCGGTTCACAAGCTGATGGGTGCAGTTCGTTATTGCGGCGTACCCAGGCTGAATCAGGCCGTCGAAAGAGTGGAGACGATCATCAAGTCGGGCCCCGGCCCAGACGTGGGCAGAGCGTTGAATGTACTAAACGGTGAGGTCAGTTCACTCATGCTGTGGAGCGAGGACAATCCGGACCCCTTTGATACCCGGGAAGCCTGGATGAGTTAGGGAAACGAGGAACGTCCCCTTATGCCTCGGAATCGGCGACCGCCTGGGCGATCGCCATGTCCTTCTCGTCAGCGATGCTCACCCACACAAGGCTGATATCCAGTTCGCCAGCTCGATGTGCCGAGGCCCCTGTCAATTCTACCCGCGGGGCACCTCCCGGTTCCCGCAGAACTTCGATCGTTCGAAAATGGACCCCAAGCCGCATCCCGGTGCCCAGGGCCTTGGACACGGCCTCCTTGGCAGCAAACTGGCGGGCCAGAAAGGCCGGATCAGTCAGCCGGTCGACGTACACAGACTGCTCCCGCAGGCTCAGTATTCGCGCCGCAAAACGCGTGCCCCATCTGGCAACCGCACGGCGAATCCTCGGGGTTGAAACAATGTCTACACCTACCCCCCTGATCATGATGGCCGACCTGCAAACAGCGCCCTGCTGTGGAGCACCTTGCCACCCAACAGCCGGTCAATGGAGCGCCTGATGATCTGTCTTGCGACTTTTTCCGCCGCTTCATCCATTCGCCCTTCGGCGATGGCGAGCAAATGTCTTCCCCCGTACCCCGGCTGCTGTGCAGCTTCATCAAGCACGCTGAATCCCTCGTCCGCTACAAATCCGTAATGGCGCGTCTCGTCAACGGGCGCGCCACTTTGAACATCAACATCAAACGAAATGCCATAGCCGAGTTCAGACAATAACAGAAGCTCAAACTCACGCAGTGACAGCAGCGAAAACTGCGTCTCCTGCAGTTGCGCGATCAGCGCTTCATACCGATCGAAAAGCAATTCCATAGGATCGAAACGCCCCATCAAACGGTACAGGAGTTCATTGACATAGAGCCCGATCAGCAGGTTGCGCGCCTGCAACTGGTAGGGCCTGCCGTCGGGCTCTACTTTGCCGGCAGTACGTAATTCGCCGCGCCCGTAAAATGACATCAGGAGCGGTGTGAATGGTTGAAACCGCCCCCCATGCTTGCCTCTTGCACCACGGGCCACGGCCGAGAAGCGGCCCTCCCGGCGCGTAAAGACATCGACCAGGACGCTGGTATCGCGATATTTTCGAGCATGCAGGATGAAACCACGCTGCAACGTTACGGCAGTTTCATTCTTCATAGCCCAGACTCTTCAGGGCGCGCTCATCGTCTGACCAGCCCGACCTGACCTTGACCCAGGTTCGCAGCATGACGGGCCGTCCCATCAGCGCTTCCATGTCCCTTCGTGCATCGGTACCAATCTGTTTGAGACGGGCGCCCTTGCCACCAATGATGATGGCCTTCTGGCCCGCCCGTTCCACAAAGATAGTCGCATCAACCATGGTGACTTCAGGCTCATCAACAAAGCGGTCGATCTGGATGGTGACGGCATAGGGCAGCTCTGCCCCCAGCAGACGCATCACCTTCTCGCGAATAATCTCAGACACCAGAAACCGTTCGCTTCGATCCGTGACCTGATCTGTGGGGAAATAAAACGGCCCCTCGGGCAGACGTTCGGTGATGAGCCTCTCCAAAACATCCGTATTGTTCCCCGTGAGCGCCGAGCAGGGCACGAGTTCCGCATCCGGCAGCTTCGTCGCCAGCCGCGACAGCGCCGGCAACAGGTCATGCTTTTTCTCCAGCGAATCGATCTTGTTCACGGCCACCAGCAAATGCCCCCGAAACCCTGACAACGCATCCGCGACCAGTTGGTCATCAGACTTCCACGCGGTTCGGTCAATCATGAACACGATGACATCAACATCGCGTATCGCCGCGAGTGCGCTACGGTTCATATATCGATTGATGGCGCGCCGATCATCACCGTGAATGCCCGGCGTGTCGACATACAAGATCTGATCGTCGCCCGCCGTCTTGATGCCAAGCAACTGATGACGAGTCGTCTGGGGCTTTCTTGAGGTGATACTGACTTTCTGGCCCAGCAGACGATTGAGCAATGTGGATTTACCGACGTTGGGACGGCCGACGATGGCGACGTAACCACAACGGGTGGTCACGCGCCGCCACTTTCCAGCAGGGTCAGGGCCCGCTGCGCCGCCACCTGCTCTGCGACGCGCCGGCTGGACCCGGCACCCACCGCTTCTTCCGGCAGCAGTTCAGAGCGGCAGGCGACCACGAAGGTCTGTTCGTGGGACTTTCCCGATGTCTCAAGGATCTCGTAGCTGGGCAGCGGCGCGCCAGTGCCCTGCAGGAACTCCTGAAGCCGCGATTTGGCGTCCTTCTGGGACTGCTTGAGAGAGAGCTCTCCGAGGCGACTCTCAAACCAGGTAAGGATCTTCTCCTCTGTCACCTCCGGTCCACCGTCAAAGTACATGGCTCCGATGATCGCTTCTACCGTGTCCGACAGGATCGAATCCCGTTCAAAGCCGCCGCTTCGAAGTTCGCCAACGCCCATAATCAGAAAGTCTCCAAGATCGAACTCTCTTGCGAGGCCTGCAAGAGTATCCCGGCGCACCAGCCTGGCACGCAGGCGACTCAACTGGCCCTCTGTGGCCTTCGGAAAACGCTCATAGAGAGCTCGTGCAATGACAAAACTAAGCACGGAGTCACCCAGGAATTCAAGACGTTCGTTGTTCCGGGCGCCATGGCTCCGGTGGGTTAGCGCCTGCTCCAGCGCTTCAGTCGCATGAAATCGATAGCCGATGCTGTTTTGCAGAGTATCAATGTTGGCCATCGTGTCGGTCCGGGCACCTCATCAGCGTTGACAGTCAGTCACGCAGCTTTACGGTCTTGTCAAACGAAGCGATGAGGTCCAGATTGCTGATCAGCTTGATGCGTACCTCATAGTTCAGGGCAAGTTCAGTCCCCTTGCCCGAACGGTTGATTTCAAGCTCGTCCCTGACCGGGAAATCACGGATGTTGTTCAGCTTGAAGCGCTGAATAACCATGTCCTGGATCTCTTTCTTGCCTTTGGTGGACACGCCTTCCTCTTCGGACATGCGATCCAGAACCTTGGACATGGTGCTATGGTCCATATAGAGGGGAACCAGCTTCAAGCCCATACTGAGCGACCCCCCCAATATAATGATGATGATCACCCAGCTTCCGACACCACCCCTCTGTCTGTTGTTCATCGCGATTCTCCGAAATATTATTGTATCCACCGATTCTGCGATATCTCGGGCAATTTGAACCCCGGATCCTTGTGGAGCCATACCGCAATCGCCTTGCCTACTATATTCTCTTCTGCCACGAAGCCCCAGACCCGACTGTCGCTGCTGTTGTCCCGATTGTCGCCCATCATGAAATAATGCCCTTCCGGGACCTGCCATTCCATTAACTCCGGTTCGCGATGCGGATTCCGTTGGATCAGGTGACCGATGCCACCCAGGTTCTCCTCGTACACAAAGTACTCCGGACGAATGGGGGGAACCTGTTCGACGAATTCCTGCGCCTGAGCCACATTGTTAATATACAGGGTCTTGTCCTGATATCGGACCTTGTCTCCAGGCACACCAACAACCCTCTTGATGAAGTACTCATCTTCATGAGGAGGAATGAACACCATCACCTCGCCGCTGCGGGGCTCATCGACGGCAAGGAATTTTGTGCCGAGCACCGGCAGCCGAAGGCCATAGGCGTACTTGTTCACCAGAATGAAGTCACCCACTTCCAGTGTGGGGATCATGGACCCGGTGGGAATCTGGAACGGCTCAAACAGAAACGACCTCAGCACCAGCACGATAGCGAGCACTGGGAAAAACGAGATGGAATACTCGACGATCAGCGGTTCACGTTTGGCCTTTTCGAGAGCGCCTTCAACCTCTCCAGTCTTCGTCGACAGCAGTTCAACGAGCTCTGCACGGCGGGGCCTGAGCACAAAGAGCTCCAGCAGCCAGACCGCGCCGGTAAAGAACGTGCCCACCACCAGGATCAGCGGAAAGTTAACCCCCATGCTATTTCTCCACCTGCAGCACAGCAAGAAATGCCGCCTGGGGGATTTCCACACTGCCGAGCTGTTTCATGCGTTTCTTGCCAGCCTTCTGCTTCTCCAGGAGTTTTTTCTTGCGGGTAATGTCACCCCCGTAGCACTTTGCAGTGACATTCTTGCGTAGCGCCTTGACGGTCTGACGCGCGATGATTTCACGTCCGATGGCCGCCTGAATGGCAACATCGAACATCTGCCGGGGGATCAGTTCCTTCATCTTCTTGGTCAGCGCAAAGCCTTTGCCGCGGGCATCGTCCCGATGCACGATCACGGCCAGGGCGTCCACCTGATCTCCGTTGATCAGAATGTCCAGCCTCACCAGCCTGGCTGGCTGAAACTTCAGAAAAGAATAATCCAGCGAGGCATAGCCCCTCGATACGGACTTCAGGCGGTCGAAAAAGTCGAGCACCACCTCGTTCATGGGCAATTCATAGGAAAGGGACACCTGTTTGCCGACAAACTGCATATCACGCTGGACACCGCGACGCTCAACACACAGTGCGATGACGTTGCCCAGATGTTCCGAAGGAACAAGAATGCTGGCCAGCACGATTGGTTCCCGCATCTCTTCGACTTTAGACATGTCGGGCAACTGCGATGGGTTGTCCACTGATACCAGATCCCCGTTGTTCATGACCACCTGATAGACCACCGTGGGTGCCGAGGTGATGAGGTCCAGGTCGTACTCCCGCTCCAGCCGTTCCTGAACGATCTCCATATGCAGCATGCCAAGGAAGCCACAACGGAATCCACTACCCAGTGCATCCGAACTCTCAGGTTCGTAAACCAGCGCGGCATCATTCAGGGTGAGTTTTTCCAGGGCATCGCGGAATCCGGAAAAATCGTCCGCACTCACCGTGAACATGCCTGCGAACACCTGCGGCTTGATTCTCTCGAACCCCGGCAGTGCCTTCGTGGCCGAACCCGCTGCGACGATGGTATCGCCTACCGGCGCTCCTCTGACATCCTTGATCCCTGCCACCACAAAGCCCACTTCACCGGCACGCAAAATCCCGGTTTCCTTTCGCCGGGGTGTGAAAACGCCGACCGCATCGACCTCGTGGCTGCGCCCCAGTGTTTTGGCGACGATCTTGTCCTTTACCCGAATATTGCCCCGAACCACCCGAACCAGCGAAACCACACCCAGGTAGTTGTCAAACCAGGAATCAATGATCAAAGCCTGCAGAGGCTCATCGCGGTAATCTTCCGGCGGGGGGATGACTTTGATGAGGCGTTCGAGCAACGCCTTGATGCCAATACCGTTCTTGGCGCTGACCTGCATCGCATCGGTAGCATCAATGCCGATGATCTCTTCAATCTCCTGGCTGACCCGTTCCGGTTCAGCCTGGGGCAGATCAATCTTGTTCAGCACTGGCAGAACTTCCAGGCCCTGTTCAATCGCCGTATAGCAGTTCGCCACCGACTGTGCCTCGACACCCTGAGCGGCATCGACGATCAGCAGTGCCCCCTCGCAGGCAGCCATGGAGCGGGAGACTTCGTAGCTGAAGTCGACATGGCCCGGAGTATCGATCAGATTGAGCTGATAGGTGTGACCATCCTCGGCATCGTAATTCAGCGTGACGCTCTGGGCCTTGATGGTGATGCCCCGCTCCCGCTCGATGTCCATGGAATCGAGGACTTGCTCAGACATCTCCCGGTCTGTGAGGCCGCCACAGAGCTGGATGAACCGATCCGCGAGCGTCGACTTGCCATGATCAATGTGTGCGATGATACAAAAGTTTCGTATGTATTTCGGGTCAACCAATCGGGTGTCCGCAAAAGCGCTGCAGTCTATAGGAACGGGCCATTATACGCTAATCACCCATTTGCCATTTGCGATTCGCAAAAAAGAACGACAGCGCCTTATTCTTCGATTTTCACCACCAGAAACTGGGGACGGCCTTCACGTACGATCCGCACGGCGATGGCAACACCCGCGGGCAGATCTGACACCATCTCCTCGAATTCCGCGACGGTATGTACCCATGCGTTGTCCAGCGTTGTAATGACATCACCCCGGCGGATACCGGACGCCATGGCCGGCCCGCTTGTCACCCGTTCCACGATGACGCCGCGCCCGCGGTCAACACCAAGCTGACGACGCTCAGAATCGTCAAGTTCATCGACCTGCAGGCCTAGACGATTGAATGCGGGCGCGCCGGGGCTGCCTCGGGTGTCCGCCTGGGCGATCCGTTCCGGCAGCGTGCCCACCTTCATCTTGATCGTCTGCCGCTTGCCCTCACGCACGACCAGAATGGAAGCTTCCGTTTCTGCCTTGGTGCGACCCACCACCATCGGCAGGTCAGATGAGAGGTCGATCTTGTGGCCGTTGAACTCGAGGATGATGTCACCTTCCTTGAGCCCACCGGCCTTCGCCGGGCTGTCCGCCAGGACCTCGCTGATCAGCGCGCCCTCGGGCCGGTCCAGACCATAGGCTTCCGCGAGGTCACGGTCAACCAACTGGATCACAACGCCCAACCAGCCGCGGGAGACACTGCCCTTTTCCTTCAACTGGGTGACCACTTCCATCGCGACGTCGATCGGAATGGCAAAGGACAGCCCCATGAATCCGCCGGAGCGGGTGAAGATCTGGGAGTTGATGCCCACCACCTTGCCATCCATGTTAAACAGCGGCCCACCGGAATTGCCCGGGTTGATCGCGACATCACTCTGAATGTAGGGAATGTAATTGTCGTTGGCACCCGGCAGGCTTCGACCCTTTGCAGACACGATGCCCGCCGTCACCGAATGCTCAAACCCGAAAGGCGAACCAATGGCCACGACCCACTCGCCTACCTGCAGGGTCTCGGAACGGCCGAGTTCGACCTCCGGGAGGTCCCTGGCATCAATCTTGAGCAAGGCAAGGTCTGACAGCGGGTCCATTCCAACCACCTCAGCCACCAGTTCTCGTCGGTCGCTGAGAGCAACGACGATCTCCTGTGCACCCTCCACCACGTGATTGTTCGTCAGAATGTAGCCATCTCTTGAGATGATGAACCCTGACCCGGTCGACGGTACCGACGGACGCTGCCCCTCGTCGGGCATGTCGCGAAAAAAGCGCCGGAATATCTCGGGCACTTCGCCCCTCTGAAACCGGCTCCCCTCGGATTGCCGAAGGGTGCTGATATTCACCACGGCTGGCGTCGCCTTCTTGACGAGCCCGGTGAACTCCGGAAGTGCTGCAAAGCTGGAGATTGACCCCAGCAACAACATGACCAACAAAGAAACGGTATACAGCCTGGACATGATTTGGACCCTCGAAGATTCCATTGGATTGCTTTCGACTGGACTGCACTTTATGTACTGAAACAGCTGCTGAAACAGCGCAGGGCAGTGCCTGGACTGGTTCACGGACTGGTGTTCACCATCACGGACCTCACTGTGACTGACATCGGTGGATTCCGACTGGCTCGATAACGTGCTACCAGAATGCCGGCGACAAACCCCGCCAGCCCGCCGGCAAGCTGACCCTGATCGGTCGCGAACAGCGAGCAAACCACGGCGCCGATCACGAGGCAACCGAGAGGGACCAGCAATGAGGGAATGAACGCAACCGGCATGGGTTCTGCTGAACATCCGTTGCACCCCACGCAATGTCCGGTATCCTCAAGCGCACCATCAGGAAGTGAGATCATTGATTCACCTAGTAAATGACCGGTTCTACGGATTCTGCAATCCGCTTGGCCGTATCGAGTGGTATCTCTCCTACCACCGTGATTTGGACCGGCTGACTCTTGAGCCTCCTGACAATCACCGACGTGCCGCCGAGATGGGTGGTCATCTCCGGCTCATGGCCGGTACTGCGCTCTACGAAGATAGACAATGTTGCCAGGCCATCTGTGAAGTGGAGCCGGTCGTCCATCGCCCGGGTGGGCCTGAAACCATCCGGAAGCCACGTCGCACGCCAGTCTGGCCGTGCCACACCAACCTTGGCTGTATCCGGTGTCAGCCGATGGGAAAAAGCATCTTCCGACAGGCGCGAAGCCACCTCCGCTGACACCACGGCATCGCCGAACTCGATCGTCGCAAACTGAAACAGTTCCAGAACCCGGTTGTGATCCATCAGGTGGGATCGCAACAGCAGTCCTGTTTCCTGGTCCAGCCACAACTGGTACCCGTATCGATCATTGTGGATCGGCAGAATCTGCAGCTTGACAGCCGTGCGGCCCGCTATTCTATCCGTGCCGTGCAGCGTGACCCGGTACAATTGCTGATAGTTCGTCAGCTTTTCATTGAACGCCGCACTGAACGGTCCCAAAGGAACATTGTGATCCAGATCCGCATCCGCTTTGTCGGCGTGGTAGCAGATGACTTCACCGTCATCCCGGACCACCTCTCGCGCTGCACCGTTCAGAGCAATGAGCCGTTCATGCTCCTCGCCCTCATTGTATTGATGCACGATATTGATCGTTTCAAGCTGGGAACCACGCATATACGTAAAGGTGCCCTGATAGTTCTGCTCACGCAACGAAGTGCCCATACGATCCAGCCAGGCAGAAACCTCATCAGCCTGACATTGGGCTGCCTCGAGACTGCCAACAAGCAGCAGCCATCGCAGAAGAGAGTGCCGCCCCACCGACTTAGCGGGCAGGTTTCGGATAAGTGACCAGTTGCTGGTCACTCCCTAGCCGGGCCCGATCATGCCGGTTCAGATATTCACGCAGGACCTTGAGGTTCGCTTCATCAAGCTCCTTCAGCTGGTATAGATCGGACGGAACCCCAGGCGCAAGCCCGGATGGGGTGTCGGCTCCTGCTACCGCCGTCGAAACTGGCCGGGTATTGACCGCCGGGCTACGACTGTCAGGCTGCAGAGCGGGCTGTTGGTCCGCCACTGTCCCCGCAACCTGCTCCTGACTGAGGTTGACCCCGACCCCAATGGCCACCAGCAGCGATGCCGCAACGGCAAAGCCGGCAACCGGTCTGGTCCAGCGGCGTTTCACTGGCGCCGCGAGATCATGGCATGGCTCTTCAGAAACCGCCGCGCTAATTCGATTGAACAACACCATGTGTCGTTCTACATCCAGGGACACTTGCCCACTCGAAGGGGACCTGATCACCTGGCGGATAGACTGAAAGGTGAAGAAGCGCCGCTTCATCGCTTCCGTCTTCTCAAGATCACGCAGCAAACGATGAATCTCAATCTCGCTGGCTTCGCCATCCATCAGTGCAGAAATGGACTCGTTCTGTTGACCTGACACTTATCCTCTACTCCTCTCCTTAAGACCCGGCTACAGAGTACCTGTTCCTCGGTGACCTAGCCGATTTCAGCAATCTTCTTTTCAATTGCTTCTCGGGCCCGAAAGATTCTAGATCTGACAGTGCCCACCGGGCATTCCATTACCTCGGCAATTTCCTCGTAGCTTAGCCCCTCGAACTCGCGCAGAGTCACCGCCACTTTCAATTCTTCAGGCAGCTGATCGATCGCATCGTAGACCACCTGTTCCAGCTGCTGGGTCGCCATCACGTCCTCAGGCGACCCGTTATCCCTTAGGACAGCAGAATTATCATGAAATTCCCCGTCATCGATATCAATATCCGTATCAGGGGGGCGCCTGGATTTTGAAACCAGATGATTCTTGGCGGTGTTGATCGCGATGCGATACAGCCAGGTATAGAACGCGCTGTCACCACGGAAGCGCGGCAGGGCGCGATAGGCCTTGATAAAGGCCTCCTGGGTCACGTCTGCGACCTCATCCTGATCCCGCAGATAACGGCTCACCAGCCCCACAATCTTGTGTTGGTACTTGAGTACAAGCATGTCAAACGCGCGCTTGTCGCCGCGCTTGACGCGCTCGACCAGCTTCTGGTCGGAAGGGTCCGTCAACTTGGCGCTCCATAGCAGCCCTGAGCGTGCCCGTGCCAGGCATGCCATCGTCGTGCTGGGGCGTTTTCCGGAGGCCGCAGCGTGCCGCCAGAACTTCCATGACAACCTTGAGCGTGCCCGTGTTGGCACGCCGTAGTCGCGCCGGGAAGTTTTCCGAACGCCGCCGCGTGTGGCCAGAAGTTCCATAAATGCCATGAGCGTGCCCGCGCCAGGCAGGCCGTAGTCGCGCCGGGAAATATCCTAGACTCGCGCAGTGTTGGACCGGAATTTTCATGACAGCCTTGAGCGTGATAACAGCCTTGAGCTTGATAACAGCCTTGAGCGTCCCTGTGTAAGGCACGCAGTCGTGCTGGAGAGCTTCGCCGGCCGCGCAGTATGGAGACGGAAGGTCCACAATAGCCATCAGCGTGCCCACGCAGGCACACCATCGTCGTCTCGGGAAGCTTTCCGGACCCGCAAAGCATGGGACCGGAACTTTCGTGAATGGCCTGGGTCCGTAACGACCGTCTCGGTTTCATGTGGTCTGAAAATCTCCGGAGATTGGACTCAAAACGCCGTATCATAGCAAATCAACCCACGACATTTCGCCCGTACAATCACCACTTGCTCTGGCAAAGCCCCTGACGACACAATATGCTTGCTTGTCCCTGTCCCGAGAGTGACTCCCACAATCCCGCTTCGGCCCGTGATTCAGCCAGACCAGCATCAACACCGGGCAGAATACATTATGAATGAAGGCAACATGACACATTACGATGTCCTGATCATTGGCAGCGGCGCCGCCGGCATGACACTGGCACTGAAGCTCTCGAAGCAGTTCAGGATCGCCATCCTCTGCAAGGAAGAGCCCAACGAGGGGGCTACCTACTACGCGCAGGGCGGCGTTGCGGCGGTCCTGGATGAATACGATAGTATCGATTCCCATATCGAAGACACCCTGAGGGCGGGTGCCGGCCTCTGTCATCGTGACGTCGTCAAATTCACAGTAGAGCAGAGCCCTGACATCATCCGCTGGCTGATCGAACTCGGCGTCAGGTTTGATACTGAAACAGATGAGGGTGGCAGCCACTTCCACCTGACCCAGGAAGGCGGACACAGCCACCGAAGGGTCATCCATGCCGCAGATGCCACCGGCAAGGAGATCGCCCTGACGCTCTATCAACAGCTTTCCACGTATGAGAACGTCGAGTTCTTCAAGAGGTACGTGGCGGTGGATCTGATTACAGAGGATTCGATTGGTCGGCACGGCAAGCGTTGTCTGGGTGCCTATGTCCTCAATCAGGATACCCAGCAGGTAGAATTGTTTCGTGCCACCTATGTGGTCCTCGCGACGGGCGGGGCCAGCAAGGTGTACCTGTATACCAGTAACCCGGACACGGCCTCGGGAGATGGCATCGCCATGGCATGGCGTGCTGGCTGCCGCGTCGGCAACCTGGAATTCAATCAGTTCCATCCCACGTGTCTGTATCATCCGGAGGCCCGGTCGTTTCTCGTCACTGAAGCGTTGCGCGGCGAGGGTGCAAAGCTGCGTCTGCCAGACGGCTCCCTGTTTATGCACCGGTTCCATGAGATGGGCGAACTCGCGCCCAGAGACATCGTCGCCCGGGCCATCGACCATGAGATGAAACGGCTTGGATGCGACTGCGTTTATCTCGATATCAGCCATCGCGAAGAAGACTTTATCAAGAGTCATTTTCCCAATATCCATGCCCGATGCCTTGAATTCGGCATCGACATCACCAGACGGCCCATTCCCATCGTCCCTGCCGCTCATTACACCTGTGGTGGCATCGTGACCGACCTCTCCGGCGCGACCGACATACCCAATCTGTTCGCCATCGGGGAGTCCAGTTTTACTGGCCTGCACGGCGCCAACCGCATGGCCAGCAACTCGTTGCTGGAGTGCATGGTGTTCGCAACCGCGGCCGCAAGGCGGATTGAGAGCCAGGGCCCGCAGAAGCCGTCCACGCTGCCAGTTCCTGCCTGGGACGAATCCCAGGTGACCAACTCCGATGAGGACGTCGTCATCTCTCACAACTGGGATGAACTGCGACGCTTCATGTGGGACTACGTTGGTATCGTGCGCACCAACAAGCGCCTGCAACGCGCCCGACGGCGGGTGCAACTTCTGAACCAGGAAGTGACCGAGTACTACAGTAACTACCGAATCAGCCACGATCTGCTTGAGCTCCGCAACCTGATCACCGTAGCGGACCTCATCATCCAGAGCGCCATTCGACGCCACGAGAGCCGCGGCCTGCACTATACGCTCGACTATCCCGACCTGCTTGCCGAGGCGGAAGATACGATTCTGGTGCCTTCGAATTTCGGCTGATCCGCGACTTGCGGCCACTGTCTTCACAGGTTTCAATTGAAACAGTCTGATCAATGGGCCAATGACATGAAAATCCTGGTGTTCTCCGATATTCACAGCAATATTCACGCGCTGGAGGCGATCTGGAAGCAGGAAAATGACAGCGATCTGATTTACTGCATTGGTGATCTGGTTGACTACGGCCCCTACCCCAAAGAAGTGCTCAACTGGGTGCGCGAGCATGATGTCATCTCAGTGATGGGGAACCATGATCAAACGGTCGCACAGCAATATCGGAAGGGCAGATTCCTGGACACGTTACCCCTTTCGGAGCGCATGTGGGTCAACCACAACGTTAGCCAGTTGGACGATGCCGATATCGCTTACCTTGAGCAATTGCCAATGATGCTGACGTTCTCCGCCGATGGCTTCGACTACGCACTCACCCACATCCATGATGGTTATCGGGAGATCAAGAGCCTTCACCAGTACGAGACGTTTCGCAACGCCCGGTTTGGGGGTGCCGCCTTTACACGCCTCCTGCTGGGCCATACCCATCGCCAGGCGGTACGCTATCTGAGCGACGATTTGCTGTGGCTGAATCCGGGCAGCGGTTCCTATCGTCGACCAGATGACCCCGACAAATCGGCACACTACGCTACCATTGTAGATGGCCGCATATCACTTGGACGCGTGGCTTTTGATCATGGTCACCTGTACCGCGTGACACAGCAACTGGACATCAACGACGCAGAGAAGGGGCATGGTCTGAATTTCTGGAGGCCATTGGCGTGAGGACCAGGTGCCAGGACGAGTATCGCTCAGCGCCACTGTCACGGCATTTGGCAAAGCCGCTCGACTGCGGACACAAGTGCGCAACACCTGGGTCTGACTGAGATCAACGGAACGGCAGAGTAGCTGCCAGTTGGAAATCACTTGGTCCTGGCCCCTACTTCTGCCGGGGACCGAATGTATCCGCCGACATTCGCAGAAGCGTTCGCAATCGACGATGTTGATTTGAATCTGTGGCATCCCGAAACAGCGGCACCGAATGGGCAGACCCTGCCTCATCTTTGAAACTGATGGCCACCAGAAAGGGAGTCACGAGTGCAGGCCGGTCCATGCGGGCGATCACAGTCTGCCCCGAACGGAGCCGCAGATACCATTGACCCTCGCGCTCCGATACCGGATAACGAATACCGAGCACGGCCTGACCCTCGCGCAACAGCACCGTGTTGTAAAGTGAGTACACCAGTGACACCACCACGGCCACGGACATCGCCCAGGTGAAGTAAACATCAAAGGCTGCAAGCCATGCGCCGGCAAGAGCTGCACCATGCAGCAGCAGATTGAGTATCGCGAGTGTCCCGGAAGGATGGATTTCACAATCGACAGTGGGCGCACTCATCAGCGGGCACGTCGACGCATCATGGTATCTGGCCCAACCAGTCAGTCGGCGGGCTGATTGCGATCCAGTATGAATCGAACCAGCCCCCGCAGCGCCGGGTCTTCCGGTTCGCTCTTCTGCGAGAACCACTGCATCAAATCCGGATCATCCTGAGCGAGCAGCACCACGAACGCCTCCTGTTGTGCCGACGAGAGGGAGGCAAACTCCTCATCAAAGAACGGGAGTAACAGCAGGTCGAGTTCCAGCATGCCCCGGCGGGACCGCCAACGCAGTCGGTTCAGTTCAGTCTCGGAGTACATGCAACCGGGCCACAGAAAAATGACAACACACACTGTACAATAGTCTCATGAACACACTCGAACGCAATTTGTTCCGATTATCAAAGTTCGGCTTCCTGGCGGTGACCGGCCGGGACGCCCACAAGTTCATACAGGGCTATACCACCTGCGACGTTAACAAACTGGGGCCAGACAAACACCTGGGCGCAATCTGCAATCTGCAGGGGAGAATGCTCACAAACTTTCGTATCGCAGACATTGCGGATGGCCTGCTGCTTCGCATGCATCAGGACCGGATCTTGCCGACGATTGCGTTCCTGTCGAAGTACATCGTCTTTTCCAAGGCGACTCTCGCCGATGTCAGCGACGACTGGCAGTGCTACGGGCTGATCGGTGACACACCCGCCCCAGTAGAGGGTGAGGTTCATCTGACACTGCCGGATGGCAGGACTGAAATCTGGCGCCGGTCAGCCTATCAGGATACCAGTGAAAACACCCTGATATGGGACCAGCAGGAATGCGCCGCGGGGTCAGCGTGGATTTCCGAGGCGAGTGCGGAACAGTTCCTGCCCCAGATGATCGGCCTGCATGCCAGGCGCGGGATCGATTTCGACAAGGGTTGCTACCTGGGCCAGGAAATCATCGCCCGGGCCCAGTACCGTGGTGCGCTGAAGCGGCGACTGTATCGTGGCACTACGGCTGCACCCCAGCAGCCAGGCAGCACGCTTATGGACGCCACTGGCAAGTCCATCGGTATGATCATCGACGTCGCGGGTAACGATCTGCTTGCTGTGGTTCAGAACACCGATGACGACACCGTAGATGCCAGCATCGCCGGCGGCAAAACCACCACTCTCACGCTCGCCATCCAGGAAAGGACGCCGTAAGGGTCTGTTGACGCTTGTTTGGACCACTTCGATAAAACCGGTAGGCTGTGGCGAATCAATGACCGGGTGTGATGTGCCATGATATGGATATCTTGCAGACGTCTGCTGGAATCTCAATGATCACGCATCTACTGTTTGATCATGATGGCGTCCTGGTTGATACCGAAAACTGGTATTTCGAGGCGACCCGGGAAGCCCTCGCCAGGCTGGACGTGACCATGACCTTTGATCACTACAAACAGCATCTGGTAGATGGCGCGTCCAGTTGGGTCAGCGCCGAAAAAAAAGGCGCAACCCGGGCCGAGATTGATGCTGCACGTGCCTGGCGGGATGATCGCTACCAATACTACCTCCAGCATGAGGATATCGATATTCCAGGGGTGGCGGAAGTGCTGGGTGAGCTGAACCAGTGTTTTCCAATGGCGGTGGTCACGACCTCCAGGCGGCGTGACTTTGAATTGATACACCGTGAGCGAAGCCTGCTGGACGACATGGCGTTTGTCCTGTGTCGTGAGGACTACGAACGGGCCAAACCCCATCCCGAACCCTATGAAGCCGGCCTCCGCCGATTTGGAATCGGGCCGGACCGGGCCATCGTGATCGAGGACTCAATTCGGGGCCTCGCGGCCGCCGAGGCAGCAGGCATTCGCACGATCAAGGTAAAGAACGAATTCGTCATCCACCAGCAGGCCGCGGCTGACTATACAATACACTCGCTGAAGCAACTGCCCGACCTCCTCAGCCGCATCAACAAAGAATTGGGGTCAGAGTCAGGGTCAGAGTCGAATTTACATTTGTAAATTCGACTCTGACCCCAATAATCTCTGGACGATGCAGATCAGGTTCAGCGGCATCGCTTCTTCATCTCCGTCAATCAAGGTCCAGCAGGTACTCACCACCAGATCTACGTAGGCGACGCTCACCACGTCTGCCCACGGAACTGCGATCCGTCTGGAAAAGTGGTCAATCCGAGACCGCAACACCTCTTCGACACGATCATCTGGCGCCATCGACAGGTCCGGCATACCCAACTCGTCCTCAATGAAGTTATGGATGAAACGGCCGCACTCCATGACGGCTGGCCCGATGACGCCCTTGGGATCCACTGCCAGCCAGCCTCTGGTTGCATCAAAGAGGATATTCTCGTGATGCAGGTCGCCGTGCAGCAGTACGTTTGATGGATAACGGTCCACCAACCCCTCGTAACATCGGATCGCCCCATCCAGGTGGAGCAGAAATGCTTCATCGTAGAGTTTGCATTGCTGATAATCACGGCGCGCCTTCACAAGCCACGCCTCGAACTCGGGCAGCCCCGAGTCCGACCATTGACGGACCGGCAGAGAAGCGAACAGATGCAGCGGGTCGCCCGGGTTCTCGGCGCCTGAATCGCCAAAACTGCCAGCTACTCTGCTGCCATCACGCCTCGCCTGCCGAAAATTGGTCCCCGGCAGGACCCTTTCCATCAAAATAACCTGCTGGTCCAGGTCGGATGCGAGCAGTCGCATGGCATGGCGACCGCCGTAGGCTTCGAGCGCAATGATCGATGTGAGGTTCTCCGGGTCCGGATAACCCGTCTTCAGGACCACCGGTGTCCCAGCGGATGTTTCGGCAAAGAGGACGACGTTGGTGGCCAGTCCCTCGGGTGCAAATCCGAGATACGTAAGGCCCCAGCGCCGCCCAAAGTCTGCGAGCAGGCTGGTAAATCCATCACACCAGACCCGGCCACCACCGGGAAAGGCACGCTCAATGGCGTGACGCTTGTTATCGGGTAAAGTCGGAACGATCAAACCGTCCACCAGAAAATTGGGGTCAGAGTCGAATTTACATTTGTAAATTCGACTCTGACCCAATAGTCCTACTTGAGTGCGATCGTCATGTTGGATTCTCCCGGTGTGACGTCGGTGTCAAACCAGCGGGCCGTCACGGTCTTGGTCTCGGTATAGAAGCGTACGGCCTGTTTGCCATAGGCGTGATGGTCGCCGATGAAGGAATCCTTCCAGCCGGTGAACGAGAAGAACGGCAACGGAACCGGGATCGGTACGTTGATGCCTACCTGGCCCACCTGAATCTGATTCTGGAACTTGCGGGCACTGCCACCGGAAGACGTGAACAGGGAAACGCCGTTGCCAAAGGGACTGGCATTCACAAACTCGATCGCTGCATCCAGTGAATCCACCTGGCTCGCTGCCAGCACCGGGCCGAAGATCTCCTCCCGATAAATGCTCATATCGCTGGTGACGTCGGAGAACAACGTCGGCCCCACCCAGTTGCCATCCGGCATCCCCGGTACGCTGCATTCGCTGCCATCCAGCAAACAGGTGGCACCCTCTTTCTTGCCTGCCTCGATGTAGCCCAGAATCCGCTCCCTGGCGGCGACGCTGATCAGCGGCCCATAGGCCGCCGATTCATCATCAAAGACACCCGGTTTCGCGGCCGCCATCGCATCCCGCAGGTCCGGCAACCACTGCCCCGCTGCACCGACAAACACCGCGGCCGATACCGCCATGCAACGCTGCCCTGCTGCACCAAGCGACGCCCCAACCAGCGCGTTGATGGCCTGGGACTTGTTGGCATCAGGCATGATGACCAGATGGTTCTTGGCACCGGTCATGCACTGCACCCGTTTCAGATGTTGCGTACCAAGGCGATACACGTGCTGCCCCACGCCTACCGACCCGACGAATGACACCGCCCGGGTGTCCCGGTGCGTGATGAGTGCCTCGACCTGGTCGCGACCGCCGTGGATCAGTTGCAGTACATTTTCAGGAAAGCCGCATTCGTAAAAGAGTTCCACCATTCTGGTGGGAGTCATGGGATCCTGCTCGGATGGCTTCAGAATAAAAGTATTGCCGCTGGCGATGGCAAGCGGAAACATCCACAGGGGAATCATCGCAGGGAAGTTGAATGGCGTGATACCCACACAAACACCGACCGGCTGAATGATGCTGTAGGTATCGATCCCCCGAGCGACATTCTCGGAGGTCTCCCCCATCATCAGGCTGGGCATATTGCAGGCCTGTTCGGCCACCTCAATCCCCCGCCAGACATCGCCCATGGCATCGACAAAGGTCTTGCCGGATTCCCTCGCGATGATCCCCGCAAGTTCTTCCTGATGCTCCTTTAGCTTTGCCTGAAACAGCATCATCAGGCGGCAACGCTCGATGGTCGGCACGTCGCGCCAGGCCTCGAAGGCGGTTCCCGCCGCGGCAACAGCAGCATCGATCTCAGCAGGGGTTGCACAGGGGACCTCGGCCAGCACTTCCTGATTGGCGGGATTCAATACCGGGATGAAATCCCTGGTCTCACTCTGCCTGAACCCATCGGCATAGATTTTAAGTTGATTGGTCATGTCGATCCTCATCATTGTCAATTTTGAGCCAGTCTATGGGCACCTGACCGTGCGCCTTCAGAAATTCGTTACAGCTGGAGAAATGTCGACAGCCAAGAAAGCCCCGATGCGCTGACAGCGGCGACGGATGTGACGACTTCAGTACCAGATGGCGGCGCTCATCAATCACACTCCCCTTCTTCTGGGCGTAGCTGCCCCATAACATGAACACCGTGGCCTGCTCCCTTTGGGCCAGCGATGCTACCACCTGATCGGTGAAGCGCTCCCAACCCTTGCCCTGATGTGAAGCAGCACGGGCTCTTTCTACCGTCAGCACGCTGTTGAGCAGCAACACCCCCTGCCTGGCCCAGCCTTCAAGGCAGCCGCTCGGGAAATCATTCGGCACCCCCAGGTCATCGCTGATCTCCCTGAAGATATTCAGCAGTGACGGTGGCGGACGGATCCCCGGGCGGACGGAAAAACAGAGCCCGTGTGCCTGACCGGGCCCATGATATGGGTCCTGACCCAGAATCACGACCTTGACAGCGTCGAACGGCGTCTCGTTCAGGGCGGCAAAGAACTCGCTGCCCTTCGGGTAGATCACCTTCCCCCTGCTCTTTTCCCCTACCAGGAAATCACGAAGCGCCCGCATGTAGGGCTGATCGAACTCTCCCCGCAGGATTTCAAGCCAGCCGGGTTCGAGTGCGATCGTTGGGGACGCCACACCCAGGGACCTCTAACCCTTCGGCCGCATGTGCGGAAACAGGACCACGTCCCGAATGGAGGGCGAATCAGTCAGCATCATCACCAGCCGGTCGATACCAATTCCCTCGCCGGCAGTGGGAGGCAGGCCATACTCCAAGGCCGTGATGTAGTCATCATCATAATGCATCGCTTCGCCATCGCCGGACTCCCGGGCCGTGACCTGGTCTCTAAACCGGGCCGCCTGATCCTCGGCATCGTTCAACTCCGAGAAGCCGTTGGCCATCTCCTTGCCCATCACAAACAGCTCGAATCGATCCGTGACGTCCGGGTCGTCATCGTTGCGCCGGGCGAGCGGTGAAACCTCCGCCGGGTGCCGGGTGACAAACAGCGGCTGTTCGATCTTGTCTTCAACCAGCGCCTCAAAGAGTTCCATCAGCATCTTGCCCGGACCCCAGGAACCGTGAATCTCGATGCCACTGCGTTTTGCGATCTCTGCCAGCCGCTGGGGGTCGGCGAGCTCGGAAGCGTTGATCTCCGGGTTGTACTGGACAATTGCCTCGGCCAGGGTGCAACGGGCCATGGGCTGCCCGAAGTCGATGGTCTTGTTCTGATACACGAAACTGGTGCTACCCAGCACCGAACGGGTGATCTCACGAAGCAAGTCTTCGGTCAGGTCCATCAGATCGTTGTAATCCGCGTAGGCCTGATAGAACTCGAGCATGGTGAACTCCGGGCTGTGCTTGGTAGACATGCCCTCGTTGCGGAAATTACGATTAATCTCATACACCCGCTCAAATCCGCCCACCACAAGCCGCTTCAGGTTTAGCTCCGGGGCCACCCGCAGATACATATCCAGATTCAGGGCATTGTAGTGGGTCACAAACGGGGCCGCAGTGGCGCCACCGGGGGTCGGCTGCATCATGGGCGTTTCGACCTCAAGAAAACCCCGCTCATTGAAATACTGACGGATGCCATTGACGATGCGGGTTCGCTTCACAAACAGCGCGCGGCTCTCTTCATTGACCATCAGGTCCAGGTAGCGCTGCCGGTAACGGGTCTCGGTGTCGGTCAGGCCACGGTGCTTCTCCGGCAGTGGCCGCAGCGACTTGGTCAGCAGCCGCAGTTCACTCACGCTGACTGACAATTCTCCCTTGTTGGTGCGCATGACGCTGCCCCGCGCGCCAACGATGTCGCCAATATCCCATTGCTTGAAATCATCATAGACTTCCTTGCCCAGCTGGTCGGCACGAATGTACAACTGGATTCTGCCTGACACATCCGCCAGCGTGACGAAGCTCGCCTTGCCCATAATGCGCCGCAGCACGATACGTCCGGCAACCGCAACGGAGACCCCCTGTGCTTCCAGGGCCTCCTTGTCGGCATCGCCGTAGGCCCTATGAAGGTCCTCGGCCAGGTGGCTGCGCCGGAAGTCGTTGGGAAAGGGATTACCCTTGCCTCGCAACTCGGCCAGATGGGCCCTGCGCAAGGCAATGATCTCGTTTTCGTCCTGTGGTGTGTGCTCGTCCGCCATGGTCGTTCCAGAAATGTGCTTACAGGCCCGCCTTCAGGCTGGCCTCGATGAATTGGTCCAGATCTCCGTCCAGTACCCCCTGGGTGTTAGCCGTTTCCACGTTGGTTCGCAGATCCTTGATCCGGCCACTGTCCAGCACGTAGGACCTGATCTGGCTACCCCAGCTGATGTCCGACTTGTTGTCCTCGATTTCCTTCATTTCAGCCCGACGTTTCATGTCTTCTTCCTCATAGAGCCGGGCCTTGAGCTGCTTGATCGCCTGATCGCGATTCTGATGCTGCGATCGCTGGTTCTGGCACTGCACCACGATGCCGGAAGGCAGGTGGGTCAACCGGATCGCCGAGTCGGTCTTGTTGACGTGCTGTCCACCGGCGCCACTCGCCCGATAGGTGTCCACACGCACATCGGACATGTCCAGCTCGATCTCGATGTCATCGTCCAGCTCTGGCGAAACGAAAACCGAGGCAAAGGAGGTGTGTCGGCGATTACCCGAGTCAAACGGCGACTTTCGGACCAGCCGATGAACGCCGGTTTCTGTGCGCAGCCATCCGAAGGCGTAGTCACCTTCAAAACGAATCGTCGCCCCCTTGATACCGGCGACATCGCCTTCGGAGATTTCCATGACCTCCGTGACAAAGCCGTGAGACTCGCCCCACCTCAGATACATTCTGAGCAGCATCTCGGCCCAGTCCTGCGCCTCGGTGCCGCCGGAACCCGCCTGGATGTCCAGGTAGGAGTTGTTGGCGTCCATCTCACCGTCGAACATGCGGCGAAACTCAAGCGCTTCCAGCCGTTTAAGCAGTGCATCGAGGTCGTTGCCGGCTTCCTCGACAAGAGAGGCATCATTCTCTTCGGCGGCGAGTTCCAGAATATCCTGCACGTCGGTCAGGCCGCTGGTCAGCGCATCGATGCCATCAACCGTGGCCTCCAGCGAGGCTCGCTCTCGCCCGAGTTCCTGTGCCTTGTCAGGGTCGTCCCAGACATCACCTTCTGCCAGTAACAGTTCTACTTCAGCCAGCCGGTCCTTCTTTTCAGCGTAGTCAAAGATACCCCCTTAGCACTTCCGTGCGATTCAGGCAGTCTTTGACACGCTCAATCAGCGGATTAATTTCCATTGTAGTGTGAACCCGGGAAAACGCGGCATCATAGCAGTCATACCGGGCGGAGTGAACTGACACCCTGCCTGCCTGGCGCCCGTCACGGGACGCCCCGGGTTCCCGCGCCACTGGCATTTTCTGGTATTGACCACTAATCTCTTTGCGGTGCCTGAATCTGGCACGAGTGCGGGAGCAGGGGGACCGGGACACGCGGCCTTGTCGGGAAAACCTGATCAAGGAGACCAGGGCTGGAGCGATCAGACCAGATCGGTACACTCCACGATCAACTGCACCGAATCGAGGCCCCGATAGCGGTTGACGTCCAGCCGATAGGCCAGGTGCGCCCGGCGCTGCTCCAGCAGATAGGGATGATTAAAGGCGATCGCTTCCAGCACCGAGCGGCCCTGTTCCGGTCGGAGCTTGAGCTTGAGGTGACGCCCGGCGACCAGGCGCTGATCAATCACTTCAAACCACCCATCAAAGACTGGCTCGGGAAAGCCCTGGCCCCAGGGCGCAGCCTCGATCAGCGACCTCGCGAGGGCAAGGTCAATATCGGTGTCGATTTCACCGTCACTGATGAGCCTGTTCTCCAGCGCATCGTCGTCCAGCCAGCGCCTTGCCTCCAGATCGAATGCCTCGGAGAATCTCGCCAGGTCGTCCGCCGCCAGAGTCAGGCCCGCTGCCATGGCATGACCACCGAATTTGCGGAGCAACCCGGGGTGCCGGGTGGCGACGGCATCCAGCGCGTCCCGGATGTGCAGGCCGGGTACGGAGCGGGCAGAGCCTTTCAGATCGCCGCTTGCAGTACGTGCGAACGCAATCACCGGGCGGTGAACCTGGTCCTTGATCCGGGAGGCAACAATACCCACCACCCCTTCATGCCAGTCCGGATGATGCAGGCACACACCCACGACGTCATCGCGAACCTCTGTGTTCATCGCGATCTCTGCCTGATCCTTCATGTCACGTTCAATTTCCCGACGTTCCTGGTTGATTTCGTCCAGTCGTCCGGCGAGTTCGACGGCCCGCTCACCAACCGAAAGCAGGCATTCTATGCCGAGGGTCATGTCGAGCAGGCGTCCTGCCGCGTTCAGCCTTGGTCCAATGCCAAAGGCCAGGTCCCGGGAGGTCACGTTGCCGATGTCCGCACCCGCCACTGCGATGAGGGCATTGATCCCTGGACGTCCCCGGCCCGCGCGAATTCGTCGCAGGCCCTCGCCCACCAGAATGCGATTGTTTCGATCCAGCGGCACCACGTCGGCGATCGTACCCAGCGCAACCAGGTCCAGATAGTCCGCCAGACGCGGCTCAGGGCGAGACTTGAACCATCCGGCTGCTCGCAAACCTGCACGCACAGCGCTCAGCAGATAAAAGGCGACCCCCACACCAGCCAGGGCCTTACTCGGAAACTGACAACCCGGCTGGTTGGGATTGACGATCGCAGCAGCGGCTGGCAATGAGGCGCCAGGCAGATGATGGTCTGTGACCAGCACCTGGATGCCGAGCTTATTGGCCCGGTTGATCCCATCGTGGCTGGAAATGCCATTGTCGACCGTTACGATCAGATCCGGTGAGAATCCCTGGGCGACGTCTACAATCTCCGGCGTCAGGCCATAACCGAACTCAAACCGGTTCGGTACCAGGTAGTCCACATGGGGTGCGCCCATGGCGCGCAGCACCGATACGCAAAGTGCGACGCTGGTCGCACCATCAGCATCAAAGTCCCCGACCACCAGCACCCGGCGGGAACCGGTCACACATGATTCCAGGAGCGCCGCGGCCTCAGCCAGGCCAGCCATGGCTGCAGGTGGTGCCAGTCCCGCGAGGGTATGATCCAGCTCGGCAGAATCGGTGACCCCACGACCAAAGAACAGACGATTCAGTAAAGGGGAAAGGTCAGCACCCGTGACCTTGCCAACGGGCCGACGAATCAGTTTCCGGCCCATCTACCCGCCACGAAGCCTTCGGCGCGGCGGCTCAGAGCGCCGCAATACGAATGCGCACCAGGTCGCCCCGGATCTCCTCGAGGGAGGCCAGCTCCGCCATGGCACTGTTGACCGATTTCTCAAGGACATCGTTGGTGACGATGACCACATACGCATCACCTCCTCTGGCGTCCTTCTGGATCAGTGCCTCGATGCTGATGTCATGTGAACTCAGAATAGACGAGATGCGCGCCATCACCCCCGGCTTGTCCGCCGCCACCATCCTCAGGTAAACGCTGCCGACGATGTCTTCCATCGCCACAATCGGGCAGTCCTGCAGTGACTGGGTCTGAAAACCCAGATTAGGAACCTGGCCGGCTCCACTGCGGCGAACGATGTCAATGACATCGGCCACCACCGAAGAAGCCGTAGGGCCTGCACCGGCACCGGCGCCGTAATAAAGCGTCGGGCCCGCCGCACTCGCCCCGACCATGACGGCGTTCATGACGCCATTGACCTGAGCCAGCATGTGCTGCCTGGACACCAGGCAAGGATGAACACGTAGTTCTACGCCGGCGGCCGAGCGCCTCGTCAAGCCAAGATGGCGAACCGCATAGCCCAGCTCACTGGCATAGCCGATATCTCTAGTGGTGATTCTGGATATGCCTTCGGTATAGATCGCGTCGAACCGAAGGGGCACACCAAAGGCGATCGAGGACAGGATGGTGAGTTTGTGCGCGGCATCGATCCCTTCAACATCAAAAGTCGGGTCCGCCTCGGCATAACCCAGCGCCTGGGCTTCCTTCAGCACGGCTTCAAAGCCAAGATTGCTGCCAGGCTGGGACATTTCCGTCAGGATGTAATTCGATGTGCCATTGATAATACCCGCAAGCCAGTCGATGGTGTTCGCCGCCAGGCCCTCTCGAACCGCCTTCACGATGGGGATACCTCCGGCGATGGCCGCTTCATAGCACACCTGTACACCCGCATCGTCCGCGGCAGCGAAGATCTCCGGGCCGTGTTCTGCGATCAGGGCCTTGTTCGCGGTAACCACATGCTTGCCATGGCTGATAGCCTGCAGCACCAGGTCGAGCGCATCCGTGGTGCCTCCGATCAATTCCAGTACGATGTCCACGTCCGGATTACTGGCCACATCAAAGACGTTCCGCGTGACATCAACCCCGGTCAGGTCACAGTCCGGATGATCCCGCCGACAACCCACCTGGGCAACAGAGATATCTCTGCCCACCCGTCGACGGATTTCGTCACGATTGCCGGTGATCAGGTTGTAGCTGCCTGACCCGACCGTTCCCAAACCACAGATCCCCACTCGCATCAAACTAACTCCCGGCGTTTCTGAACATGCGCCGCATACCACGAATGGCCTGTCGGGTCCGATGCTCATTTTCAATCAGTGCGAATCGCACATGGTCATCCCCGTACTGGCCGAAGCCGATACCCGGCGATACCGCGACCCTGGCCTCCTTCAGGAGCAGCTTGCTGAACTCAAGCGAACCCATGTTGGCGAACTCGGGTGGAATCTTGGCCCACACGAACATCGTCGCCCGGGGTGGGGTCACGTTCCAGCCAATATCGTTCAAGCCATCACACAATACATCCCGCCGCTTTCGATAGGTCTCGCGAATCTCCTCCACACAGCTCTGGTCGCCCTCGAGTGCGGCGATGGCGGCAATCTGAATCGGCGTAAACATGCCATAGTCGAGGTAGGACTTGATACGGCCAAGGGCACCGATCAGAGTCGGATTACCCACGCAGAAGCCGACCCGCCATCCCGGCATGTTGTAGCTCTTGGACATGGAGAAAAATTCCACTGCCACATCCTTGGCGCCCGGGACCTGCAGAATGGAGGGTACCTCGTAGCCATCATAGACGAGATCAGCGTAGGCGAGATCCTGAACCACCCAGATGTTGTGCTCTCGGGCAATGGCCACAATCTTCTCGAAAAAGTCGAGGTCCACACACTGGGTCGTCGGGTTACCGGGAAAATTGATGATCAGACCCTTGGGTTTCGGCCAGCTATTGGAGATCGCGGACTCCAGCTCCGTAAAGAAATCCGTGTCCGGAGTCAGCGGAACGTGGCGCACATCGGCATCGGCGATCACCGATCCGTAAGGGTGAATCGGGTAGGAAGGATTGGGCACCAGCACGGCATCACCCGGCCCCAGAATGGCAAGGGCAAGGTGCGCCAGGCCCTCTTTGGAACCCAGGGTGACGATCGCCTCGGTTTCCATGTTGAGATCGACATCGAACCGGTCCTTATACCAGTTGCAGATGGCCCGTCGCAGCCTGGGAATGCCCTTGGACTGGGAATACCGATGGGTATCGCCACGTTGTACGCTCTCGATCAGCTTGTCGACAATGTGCTTTGGTGTCGGCTGATCCGGATTGCCCATGCCAAAATCGACAATGTCCTCTCCCCTGGAGCGGGCCTCCCGCTTGAGGCTATCGGTGATGCTGAAGATGTAAGGTGGCAGACGGTTTATTCTGGGAAACTGGTCATCCATTGTTCATTCTTATTTGCGATCAAAGTGTTCGGGAGAAGTGTGCAGGAGCAGTCGGGAGATGCCCCGGAGGGAGCTAGTTAACCTCGATGCCCAGAATTTGTGCGAACTGGGCGGCCGGCTTGTAGCCTGCCGACAGACGACCATCTTCGTAGAGGATTGCAGGGGTACCGGTCACACCCATGGCTTCGCCCATGGCGAACTGCTGGTCCACCGGGTTCTCGCAGAACTTCTCCTCAATTGCCTGACCGGCCTTGGCCTGGGTCAGCGCCAGCTTGCGGTTATCCGCACACCAGGCCGATACAAGCTTGTTGTACGACGGCGTGTGTGGCTCGTGTATGCCCATGCGCGGGTAGGCCAGATAACGAACGGCGATACCCATCCTGTTGAGTTCCGGCACTTCCTGATGGAGTCTACGACAATAACCGCAGTCAACATCCGTAAACACCGTCAGCGTCGCCTTGACTTCACCCTCCAGGGGAGCAAAGACAACCATGTCTTCTTCCTTGAGCCCTTCCAGGATTTGACGACGCTTGGAGTTACGCTTGAATTCTGACTGATTGACCAGACTGTCGCCATCAATCCGATACAGATCGCCATAGACGAAGAACTTGCCATCTTTGGTCGCCTGCAGCATCGAGCCATCAGACAGGGAAACGGAGTAGAGCCCCTCGATGGGGGATGTCTCGATGGACTCGATCACGAGGGCAGGAACGGCCCGAAGCAGATTGCTTCGCAGTTCTTCAAATTCAGCCATTGCCGTGGAACAGACCAGAGTCGACAAGAGCAAGGCAAATATGCGCTTCATGTCCGGGAACCTCAAAAGCTTTTAAATGAATAATACATGAGACCGCTATAACAGTAGAGAATTTCCTTGGTTTTCCTGGCTTTCATAGAAACCCCGGCCAACACTTTGCGGCCATGATACCTCCCGGGTACCATGACCACGTCACTGACGCCGGCACGCTACTGGCATTCGTTCGCGCTCCCGGCATTTCGTAATTCGACACTGACCCTATTTTCTTAGCCGCGGGGGTGGTGTGCCTGATGCAGTTCCTGCATGCGATGCTGCGCGATGTGAGTATAGATCTGGGTCGTGGACAAATCACTGTGTCCCAGCAGGAGTTGGACCACCCGCAGGTCCGCCCCGTGATTGAGCAGATGGGTGGCAAACGCATGCCGCAGGGTATGGGGTGACAGTCGCTTTCGAATGCCGGCCTGGGCCGCGTGCAGCTTGATCCGATACCAGAATGTTTGCCGCGTCATCGGCCGGCTGCGGTTGCTGGGGAAAACAATGTCCTGGTTCAGGTTCCTCTTGAGCAGTTCATTTCGAGGCTCACCCAGGTATCCGGTCAACCAGTTGATTGCCTCATCACCCATGGGCACGAGCCGCTCCTTGGCACCCTTGCCCAACACCCGCAACACACCTGAGCGAAGGTTGATCTGGTTCAACTCCAACGTCACCAGTTCACTCACCCGGAGCCCACAGGCGTACAGGACCTCCAGCATGGTACGGTCCCGGTAGCCAATGAAAGTAGCAACGTCCGGCGCGGACAGCAGACGATCCACATCGTCCTCTGTCAGGCTGTCCGGGAGCGGTCGGCCAAGTTTGGGGTTCTCCACCCGAAGGGTCGGGTCCTGATCAATCCGGCGCTCGGCCAGCAGATAGCGAAAAAAGCCCCGCAAACAGGACAATGCCCTGGAGGTAGACCGGGCGTGCATGCCGAGCCCCATGCGGTAGGACAGGTATCGCAGTACCTGTTCCCGGCGTACGCTGGTCAGGTGGATGTGATTGTCACCCAGCCAGTGAGTGAAGGATTGCAGATCCTGTCGATAGGCGGACAGGGTATTGTGACTAAGGCCCTTCTCAAGCCAAAGGGTATCGATAAAGCCGTCGATGAGGGTCTGATCGCTGGTAGACGTAGACAAAGCAGGACTCATGCAAGCCTGCCCCTACCTTACTGCATCAGGGGTAGGCAGCAAAACACCCAATGACCAAATCATCAGGGACGCCCGATACTGCAATCAGCGTGACGTGGGCAGATGCGCTGAGGTCCGCTCGCTTTGCACACCCAGCCAGGCGCAGAGCAGGTTCCTAATTCAGCTTTTCCTTGATTCGAGCGGCACGGCCGCTGAGGTCGCGGAGATAGTACAGCTTGGCCTGACGGACATCGCCGCGGCGTTTGACCGAGACACTGTCAATGTTGGGGCTGTGAGTCTGGAAGGTGCGTTCTACCCCGACACCATGGGAGATCTTGCGAACGGTGAAGGCCGAATTCAGACCCCGGTTGCGCTTGCCGATCACCACACCTTCAAAGGCCTGCAGCCGCTCGCGAGTCCCTTCCCGAACCCGGACCTGCACTACGACGGTATCACCGGGGCTGAATGACGGGATGTCCGTCTTCATTTGCGCCGATTCAATCTGCTCAATTATCTTGTTCTTGCTCATTGTCGTTGTCCTGATTGCGATGTTTTGATTAAAGCCTTTTTCCGCGATAGCTGCGTTGGAGTCGTCCTCGAAACATCGCGAAATTGAAGCGTTTTCGCGATTTTCTGCGGGCGCCTCGCCTTGTTCTCACGAAAAAATCCAATTAATCGGAGCTTCTCTAACTCTCCAGGCTATCCATTCAAGCTATCTACTTAAGCCATCTATTTAAGGCATCTCTTTGTTTCTTCCGCCACCCGTCCTGTCCCACCTGCCTGTGTCGGCGGCGTCGCGCTATGTTGCGCCCCTGTCATCTTCACCTCCTGCCGGTCTCTCTTGCAGGTACTCATCAAGCAGCCGCTCGGACTCGTCATCCAGAGTTTGCGCGGCAATCAGGTCCGGCCGACGATCATATGTCCTGCCGAGTGACTGCTTGCGACGCCATCGGGCAATCGCCCCGTGATCACCGCTCAACAGTACTGCCGGGACTGCCATCCCATCACCACCCGATTCAAGGTCCGGCGCCAACAGCTCCGGCCTCGTGTACTGCGGGTAGTCCAGCAACCCCTCGCTGAATGAATCCAGTGTGGCCGACGTTTCGTCCCCGAGTGCACCCGGCAGCAACCGCGTGACACCGTCAATCACCACCATAGCCGCCAGTTCACCGCCACTCAGGACGTAGTCCCCAATGGACAGTTCCATATCGACTTCGCGCTGGATGAGCCGTTCGTCAATGCCCTCGTAACGCCCGGCCACCAGAATTAACGATGTGGTCGCCGCAATCTCTCTCAAAATGGCCTGATCCAATGGCCTGCCCTGTGGTGACAGGTAAATCACCATCGCCCCGGCATCAACCGCATTCCGGGCCGCCGCAATGGCCTTCCGCAGCGGCTCTACCTTCATCAACATCCCCGGCCCACCACCGTAAGGGCGGTCATCAACCGTACGATGCCGGTCCCGGGTGAAATCACGGGGGTTGAAGTGGTTAAGCTCTACCAGCCCCCGGGCGACTGCCCGCCCACTGACCCCGAACTCCGAGACCGCAACAAACATTTCCGGAAACAGCGATACGACGGCAAACCTCATGGTCAGTAGTCCGCATCCCAGTCCACCCGCAACAGACCGGCCTGCAGGTTCACCTCGCTCACAATCTGGTCCGGGACGTAGGGGATCAACCTGACCTGATCGTCGACGCTGCCCGGGGTGGGAACCACCTCGAGCACGTCGCGCCCGCCGGTGTCCATGATCGCTCCTACCTTGCCCAGCGTGACACCTTTCCCGTTCACGACCACAAGGTCCTCAAGCTGATGCCAGTAATACTCTCCCGGTTCAAGCTGCGGTAACCGGTCCCGGCTTACCCAGATGTCCAATCCTATAAGCGTCTCCGCTTCATTCCTGTCTTCGAAGCCAGACAGTCGCACTGCAACGCCTTTTCCCTGCCGTCTTCCCTCGACGACTTCTACCTGCCTTTCCTCAACCTGTTCCTGCTTCTTTTCCTGTTCTGATACCCGTTGGCTCGACGTTGATGGGTCCGTCTTCCCATTCACACGTCGTTGCCGGCGCAGCAACCACGGTGAATAGTCGATAATCTGTTCCATCGGGTCAGTGTAGGAGTACACCTTGACCCAGCCCCTGATACCGTGGGCCGCGCTGATCCGGCCGATCAGCAGCCAGTCATCCTTCACCGCAGTTGAGCGCGTAACTGAGCGGCTAGTTGAGCGGCTCAGGCGGCCTGTTCAGAACCCGACTCAGCCGCGGCGGCCTCGGCCTTGCGATGGGCCTTGATCAGAGACCTCACGCGATCCGAGGGCTGAGCGCCCAGTCGAACCCAGTAGTCATAGCGATCTACGTCGATCCTGGACGTTTCCTCGGCACCGCGGGCGCCCGGGTTATAAAAACCAAGTCGCTCGACAAAGCTGGAATCTCGAGCTCGACGCCGGTCGGCAACAGTGATGTGGTAAAAGGGCCGCTTCTTGCTGCCAGCTCTCGCCAGGCGAATAGTAACCATCTAATTTCCTTACAAAATTTGTTTTGGTGCACTTATCGTGATGGATATGTCAATCCCAACCAACCGGCACCCGTCAGCCTGGTAAGGCCACCAAAAGGGGGCGTATCTTAAGGGAAAGTTACGGGCCTTTCAAACGCTTATCGGCCGCCTATCTTCCCGGTACTCGGCCAGGCGACTGCATCATTCCGCCCATACCACGCATCATGTTTGCCATGCCGCCTTTTTTGGTCAGCCTTTTCATCATCTTCTGCATCTGTTTGTGCTGTTTGAGCAGCCTATTCAGGTCCTGGATCTGGGTACCCGAGCCCATCGTAATGCGCTTCTTGCGAGAGCCGTTGATGCTGTCGGGGTAACGTCGCTCGCCGGGCGTCATGGAGTTGATGATAGCTTCCATCTGGGAGAATTGCCGATCATTGACCTTCTCCTGCACTGCCGCGGACATGTTTCCCATACCGGGCATCTTGTCCATCATGGAGGTCAGCCCGCCCATGTTGTTCATCTGCTGAATCTGGTCTCGAAAATCCTCAAGATCAAACCGCTTACCCTTCTTGATCTTGTCGGCCAGCTTCTTTGCTTTTTTGCGATCAACCTTCTGTTCTGCTTCCTCGATCAGGGACAGCACATCGCCCATACCCAGAATACGGCTTGCGATCCGATCCGGGTGGAAGGCATCCAGGGCATCGATGGTCTCCCCCACCGCCATGAACTTGATGGGCTTGCCGGTAATAGACCGAACCGACAGTGCCGCCCCGCCTCGGGCATCACCATCTGCCTTGGTCAGGATGACGCCGGTCAGCGGTAATACTTCATTGAAGGAACGCGCCGTATTCGCTGCATCCTGGCCGGTCATGGCATCCACGACGAACAGGGTCTCTACCGGATCAACATTCTGATGCAGCACCCGGATCTCGTCCATCATCTCCTGGTCGACGTGCAGCCGCCCGGCGGTGTCGACGATCAGCACGTCCACAAACTGCTTGCGCGCGGCCGCGAGCGCGTCTCGGGCAATATCAAGGGGCTTCTGGGATGGGTCGCTGTCAAAGAACTCTGCACCGGCGTCTGCGGCCAGCGTGCGCAGCTGGTCGATGGCGGCGGGACGATAGACGTCGGTGCTGACCAGCATCACCTTCTTTTTCTCCCGACGTTTCAGCCAGTTTGCCAGCTTGGCTGCCGAAGTGGTCTTGCCAGCACCCTGCAGGCCGGCAAGCAGTACCACTGCGGGGGGCACCACATTGAGATCAAGCGAACCGGACTCCTCACCCATGACCCGGGTCAGTTCATCGTTCACGATCTTGACGAACACCTGGCCCGGCGACAGGCTCGCAGTGACCTCCTGCCCCACGGCCCGCTGGCGCACCTGTTCAATGAAGTCCTTGACCACCGGCAATGCGACGTCAGCTTCCAGCAGGGCCATGCGGACTTCCCGCAAGGTTTCCTGAATATTGTCCTCGGTCAGCCGCGACCGGCCGGTAATATTGGACAGCGTGGCGCTGAGTCTTTCTGTCAGTGAATCAAACACAGCCCTTGGAGCTCCCTTTTTTGTGAACGATATATGCGAACTGCAGATTATAGCGTATCGACAAGATACGTTCCTGACAACGATCCCGGCATACCTCGGGCCTTTCATGGAAGTTCTGGCCGCACGCTGTGCCGTCCGGAAAACTTCCCGGCACGACAACGGCGTGCCGAGCCGGGCACGCTGAGGGCTCTTTCATGTAGTTCTGGCCGCACGCTGTGCCGTCCGGAAAACTTCCCGGCACGACAACGGCGTGCCGACCCGGGCACGCTGAGGGCTCTTGCGACACAACAGGGCCGCTCTCTTGTGGCGGCGGCCCGATTGTGTGTCACAATAGCGCCTCGCGCTTGTGTAGAGGCCAACTGATGAGCCCCGTCATACCCGGATCTGTCGCCATATTGCTGTATCTGGTGGGCGCCGGGATTCAGTTCCGGGCCGGACAGCATCGAAGCCCGCCGGTGGTAGTACTGGCGACCCTGGGCATCGTGCTGCACGGCCTGACGAGCTGGCTTGTGCTGGTGACCGAGCAGGGGCTGGACCTTGGCCTGTACCCGATGCTGTCGCTATCCATGCTGATGGTGGCCATCATTGTGCTGCTCAGCAGCCTGCGCCGACCGGTGCACAGCCTCTTTATCGTGATCTTCCCCATCTGTGCGGTCACAATAGCCCTCGAACTACTGCTGCAGGGCGCCTATACCCCTCGCGATATCACCGGCAGCATCGGTCTGCACATCACGCTGTCCATCGTGGCCTATGGACTGCTCGCCGTCGCCGCCATGCAGGCGGCGGTACTGTCCTTCGGTGACTATGAGCTCAAGCATCACAACCTCGAGATCATGAAGCGTTTGCCGCCGCTCGAAACCATGGATGCACTGCTGTTTGAACTCCTGGGTGCGGGTCTGATCGTACTGAGCCTTGCCATCGGCACGGGGTTCATCTTCCTTGACGACATCAGGGGGCCTGGCCTGGTCCATCATACTGTCATTACCCTGGCCGCCTGGATCGTGTTCGCGGTGCTGATCTGGGGGCGGGTCAAACTGGGCTGGCGGGGTGCCATCGCATCCCGCTGGACGCTTTCAGGGTTTGCACTGCTGGCGCTCGGTTATTTCGGCAGCAAACTGGTGATGGAGGTCATTCTCGGCGGAGTCTGAAGGCTCCAGGCACTGATCAACAGCAACCGAAAGCCAACATGAGGAGCTTTCATGACGATACAAGCCATTGCCACAACCAGCAGCCCGGCGCGCGCCCGTGCCAGGCACACCGCAGTCCTGCCGGGAAGTATGCCAGACTCCCACTGTGCAGGGCCGGAACTTCCATGAAAGGTCTGCCATCAGCCACCCACGACCTCGATGTCGCGAGGCAGGACATGGATCAGCATGGCTATTGCCTGCTGGCCGATGCCCTCATGCCACAGCAGGTCAGCGCCCTGCGCGGCCGATTGCTCGCCCAGGTTCGGGCCGAATCGGAGCGCGGTGTTGCCTATCATTTGCCCGACAAAAAACAGCTGGTCAAATTCCTGATCAATAAGGGCAAGCCCTTTCGTGACATCCTGCTGCATCGGGACCTTCACGACATCATCAGGCACGTGCTGGGCGAAGCCTATCTGCTGTCATCGTACAACGGCCACATCGCTCACCCCGGTGGCAGCACGGCATTTCATACGGATCAGTTCTGGATGCCGCCGCCAACCAACGAACAAAAGCAAACCGTAATCCGCCCCGGGTCCATCACACGCGCCGGCAACCGCGGGCATCATGTCGGCGGCGAGAGCCTGATCGAGCCGACTGTCATTGCACCGGCCGTGGTCTGCAACGCCATGTGGATGCTTGATGACTTCACTCCGGATAACGGCGCAACCATCGTGGTGCCGGGCAGCCACCTCTCCGGGCGCCAGCCAGACCATGACCTGGATACCGATGCGAACTGGGTGCCTGCAGTGGCGCCAGCCGGGTCGGTCGTCATCTTTGAAGGGCGCACCTGGCATTCAACGGGTGCCAATGTCAGCGGCCGGACGCGCATCGGCCTGACCACCAACTTTTGCTCCTGGCAGTTCCGTCAGCAGGAGAATTTCCTGCTTGGTACCTCGCCTCAAGTCCTTGCCGAAGCATCGGAAGACCTGCTGGCGTTGATCGGCTTTCGCGCCTGGCAGGGCTATGGCGGATACGAGAACCACGGAGACTGGGTACGGCGCGGCGAATATGCGCTGGGAGAACTTGAACCAACAAGCGATGGGGAAGACACATCATGAGCCATGCGGCAAATCAATCGATTGAAACCTGGCAGTCAAAGGAATCACCCGAAGAAGTGCTGGAACCCGACCTGCCCATCGTCGACCCTCATCATCATCTGTGGGACCTGCGTAGAATCGACTGGGAACCCAATGCCAGTTTCGAGCAGAAGGTCTACCTCTGCGAAGAGATCATGGACGACATCGACACCGCTGGCCACAACGTGGTGCAGACAGTCTTCGCCCAGTGCGGGGCCTTTTATCGAGCGGATGGGCCCGAGGAAATGCGCTGTGTCGGCGAGACTGAATTCGTCCATGGCATCGTCGCCATGAGCCGGTCGGGGCTGTACGGACCTGTTCGCCTCTGCACCGGGATTTTCGGTACCGCTGATCTGCGCCCGGGCAGGAAGTCAGAAGCCGTGCTGCTGGCACATCTTCAGGCTTCCGAGAACTTTCGAGGCATCCGCAGCAGTTTCCCGGGCGATCTCAACCGTGACTTTCTCGACGGCTATGCCCTGCTGGCAAAGCACCAGCTCAGCTTTGACAATTATTCGCCCGACTTCGAGCGCCTGCCAACCCTGGCAAAACTGGCCGGCATACAACCGGACGTCACCGTCATCGTGAACCACCTGGGCGGCCGGGTGGACCCCGGGGCAGACAAAGCGACACGGACGAAATGGCGAGACAGCATCAATGCAATTGCTGCCTGCCCTAACGCCGTCATGAAGGTCGGCGGCGCCCAACAGCGGGTCGGGCCCTGGGAGCCACCGTTTCATATGCACCAGCGCGCAACCCCAATGGGATCAGAGGAACTGTGTGAACTGCTCTATCCCTACTACAGCCACGTGATCGACGCCTTCGGCCCGGACCGCTGCATGTTCGAGAGCAACTTTCCTGTCGACAAGGAGTGCGTGTCGTACCGGACCCTGTGGAATCTGTTCAAGCGCATCGCGACAAAAGCGGGACTCAGCGAGAGCGAAAAGACGGCCATGTTCAGCGGTACAGCGGCACGCGCATACCGACTGCCCGACATCAGCTAACCGGAATTGTGTTCAATAGCAACTCTTGACACAAATCCGGCATATCCGATACAACGGGTGTCCGATTATCTGAAGGGGGGCCACCATCGTTGGACGAGCCGTCAATAGGCGCGTTATCCACCTCGATAGGGGTTCTGGTCTTGCTCTCCGCCTATTTCTCCAGTTCAGAAACCGCGATGATGCGGCTCAACCGGTTTCGGCTGAAGCATCTTGCCAATGAGGGCCACAGCGGTGCCCGCAAAGCGCACCGCCTGCTCAAACGGCCGGACCGGCTCCTGAGCCTCATTCTGATTGGCAACAATCTGGTGAATTTCACCGCAGCATCGCTCTCGACGCTGCTGGTGATTCAATTGCTGGGAGAACACAATCTTGCGGTGGCACCGATCGCCTGTACCATCGTATTCCTGATCTTTGCCGAGGTCGCTCCCAAGACCCTGGCAGAGGCCTATCCCGAAAAAATAGCGCTGCCATCCGCTTACATCCTGCAGCCCCTGATGTCCGTCGGCTGGCCGATCGTTGAGTTGGTCAATCGGCTTGCCAATGCCTTTCTCAGGCTGATCGGGTTTCGCCAGGAGGTCAATACGAGCGACCATCTGTCTCACGAGGAATTGCGAACGGTGGTCTACGAAGGCGCCCATATTGCCGAGCGGCCCCAGGGCATGATGCTTGGCGTACTCGATCTCAACAAGGTCACCGTGAACGACATCATGGTGCCGAGAACAGAGATCGAGGGTATCGATATCGACGACGAGATTGACGAGATCATTCGACGCGTGCGCTCGACCCAGCACACCCGGATTCCGGTCTACAAAGAGGACATCGACAAGGTCATTGGCATGCTGCACCTGCGCAAGGCCGCTCGATTCCTGACCCAGGCCGATGACCTGACCAAGGCCGCGATCCTGCAGGAGACCGACGAGCCCTATTTCGTACCCGAGAACACACCGCTGCAGACACAGCTCGTGAACTTCCAGCAGATCAAGGAGCGGATTGGCCTGGTGGTCGACGAATACGGGGACATCCAGGGCATCGTGACCATGGAGGACATCCTTGAGGAAATCGTTGGCGAGTTCACCACCGACCTGGCCGGTACGAACGTCAACATTCACCCTGGCGACGACGGCTCCCATCTGATCGACGGCAGCACGCAAATCCGCCAGATCAACCGGACCCTCGCCTGGGAGCTTCCGGTCAGCGGTCCCAAGACGCTGAGCGGCTTGATCATCGAGCAACTGCAGAGCATTCCGGACTCAAACTGTTGCATCAAGATTGACGACTATCGAATTGAAATCATCCAGATTCAGGAAAACATGATCAAAACCGCTCGATTGTCGCGGGAAGGCGAGCCGTTTTAGCCTGTCATGGAAGTTCACTGACAGGAGGTGCCAGCGTGAGCACTTTCTTGCGCGACTACGGCGCGCCTGACACGGGCACGCTCATGGCTGTTAAACAACAGCCAGTGCCAGGGAACCCCGCAATCACATCTCTCAGAGGTCCCCGGCACTCGGCTGGTGTCTCAGGCTACCGCTGTGACCACCTGCGGTTGATGGCGGCGACGATCGAGTTGAACGCGGCGGTGATCGTGTTCTGGCTGATGCCCACCCCGTAGAACTTGCTGTCGTCCTCGTCACTGATGGACAGAATGCAGATGGCCTGAGCCTCCTTGCCCTCCTTCAGCGCATACTCCTGGTAGTCCACCACGTTGAGCGGCTCGTTCAAGGTCTTGACCATGCCATCCACAAACGCGTCGATGGGGCCGGAACCCTCCCCCGAGACGGTGATCCTGTTCTCCGCCACCATGATGTTCGCCACGCACTCCTCGGCGCCATCGGGGCGGGAGCGGACCTGATAGTCGATCAGCTTGTAGGGACCGTCCACCTCGATGAACTCTGACACAAAGGCCTGCCAGATCTCTTCCGGTTTGAGTTCGCCCTCGCGTGCCTCGGACAACGCCTGAACGATCGGCGAGAATTCCACCAGCAGGGCCCGCGGCAGCGTGACACCGAAGTAGTTCTCCAGGATGAAGGCAACGCCCCCCTTCCCGGACTGACTGTTGACACGAACGGTTTCCCGGTAGGAGCCACCCACATCGGCCGGGTCTATCGGCAGGTAGGGT
>JAQBUI010000130.1 GCA_027624035.1 Pseudomonadota bacterium
CAATCGATTACGAACAGTGCTACTCACAGGCTGTGTAAATGAATGTCCGGAAAAGTCTTGCCATTCCATCGCGCCTTTCACCAGCATCATCGCCCGCCCCACGAAGTGAGACGCGTGCAGAACAGAAGTCGTGCACACGCGACAAACTTGCGCCAGGTCAATGCCGCAGCCACATGCTGTCCAAACTCCTGTGATATAGTCCGTTGATGCCCCGCAAAGCTCCTCCAGCTGCCCTGGCAGCCATTCTGGCCCTGCTGGCCATGCCGCTGACGGCATCTCCTGCAGAGCTTTTCAATGCATCGGATGCAAAGATTGCCCTCGACGGCAGGCTCGACGAGCCCGTCTGGCAACAGGTAGCTCCACTGGAGGATCTGGCGCTCGTTTCACCCGATGTTCCGACCCCGCCGCGTCACCGAACACTGGTCCGCTTTTTCTACACCAAGCGGGGACTCTATGTGGGAGTGATTGCCGAGCAACCCGCAGACACGCTGCTCGCGCGACTGTCGGCGAGAGACCAGGACGTGAACCGTGACGGCGTCGTGGTCTATCTGGACACCTCCGGCGAGGGCCGCTATGGCTACTTCTTCGGAGTACACCTGGGAGGTACGCTCACAGATGGCACATTGCTGCCGGAAACCCAGACCAGCAAGCTCTGGGACGGCGCCTGGCAGGGAAAAAGCGCGGTCCTGGACAACGGCTACAGCGTAGAGATGTTCCTCCCCTGGTCAATGATGGCCATGCCACGGGGTCTCGGGGAACGAAGGCTGGGCTTCTGCGTAGCCAGACGCGTTGCCTACCTGGACGAGAGTTGGAGCAGGCCCTATCTCCCCTGGTCCCGACCCTCATTCCTGTCGAAATTCGAAACCGTCACCGTCCGGGACGTATCCACCACGAGGCAGTTTGCTGTCTACCCCTTCTCGTCGGCAACCTACAGCAACATGGAGCGCGCGACCGATTCCAGAATCGGCGCGGACGTGTTCTGGAAACCATCATCTGGACTTCAGATCATGGCCACGCTGAACCCCGACTTCGGCACGGTCGAGTCTGACGACGTGGTGGTGAATCTCACTTCCTACGAGACTTTTTTTCCGGAAAAGCGACTCTTCTTCCTCGAGGGTCACGATGCTTTTGTCACATCTCCACGCGCGTCACGTAGTAGCGGCAGCAGCAGTACCGGGTCCCGCCCCACACCCAATGCCTTTTTCCTTGAACCGACCACACTTCTGAACACGCGTCGCATCGGCGGGCCGGCACCCAGACCCCAGATGCCGGTCGGTGTGACGGTGAATGAAATCGACCTTGGGCGGCCGACGGAGCTTCTCGGCGCTGTAAAGGTAGTCGGTGAAGGAGGCAACTTTCGATACGGCCTGCTTGGTGCCGCGGAAGATGACACTGTCTACCGGGGACGTGACCCCTCAGGCAATACAGTCCCTGTACACCAGACAGGTCGGGACTTCGGCGTGTTGCGTCTTTCCTTTGAGAACACCAGCCGCGGTCGGCGGGGCATCGGCTGGATGTCCACTGTGGTATCTCATCCCCAGGCCGATGCGAAAACTCACGGGATGGACCTGCACTACCGCAGCAACGACGGCAGAGTTCGCGGCGACGCTCAGATACTGGGCAGTCGTGTGGATGGCGTCAGCGGCGGGGGCGGTTTCGCAGACATCTACTACTTTCCATCACCGGGCAGGATGCACAAGTTCACGTTCGACTACTTCGATGACGAACTGGACGTCAGCGATCTGGGGTTCATCCGGCGTAATGACGAGATCACCCTGCGCTATACCGGAATGCGCAACCGCTACGACGTACCGGGGCTGCGCCAGCAGCAGAACATGCTTAGCATCTCGTACGTAAACAACACGGATCACCAGCTCACACGACCCAGCATCTGGTACAAGGACTCTCGCACCTTCATGAATCGAAGCAGGCTTGAGCTCACGGGTATGTTCACCGGCAGCCGCTGGGACGACAGCACCAGCGCGGGACACGGCGTGTATCGGCTGGACGAGGGCTATGTTGGAGAGATCGCCTATGGCACCGACACCAGTGTTGCACTTGCATCGAGCATCGGCCTCAATGTCATGACCGAGCAACTCGGCCATGTCACGTACAACCTCAAGGGCGGCCTCACCTTCAAACCCAACGACCGTCTGTCCCTGGACTTCGACGTGAGCTATCGCAACACTGACCATTGGATCGTTAACCTCGGTAGCGGTCTGGTAGGGGCATATGAGGCCGACCACTGGCAGCCGACGATCGCGGCGGAGTTTTTTCTCACTGCCCGCCAGCAACTGCGCTTTGCCTTGCAGTGGGTGGGGATTCAGGCAAATGCCCAGAATCTTTATCGAGTTCCACAGGCTGGAGAGGGCAGCCGGCTGATTCCGTTTGAGAGCGACATCAGTTCAGGATCACCCTTCGATTTCACCATCAGCCGCATGACCAGTCAGATCCGTTACCGGTGGGAGATCGCACCGCTTTCCGATCTCTTCGTGGTGTACACACGCGGGGCCAACCTGCCAAATCGTGGCGATGACAGTTTTGGTGATCTCTTTCACGATGCGCTCACTGATCCCATCGTCGATTTCTTCGTCGTCAAACTGCGATACCGGTTCGGGAACTGACCATCGGTCCGTCCACCGACGTCCAGGCTTTCCGCAGATCGAACCATCTGCTCTCGTCGGTCGGCCATGTCTGGACGGAACATGCGACTGGACTACGTCAGGATTGGCCCCGCATTCCATGAACGCCGGATCCTTTAGCCAGGATGAAAGTGTTCCAGGATGAAAGTGGCTCTCACTAAGAACGAGAGCCCGTCAGTGTCATCGGTTGACTGTGCCGGGGTAGGTAGCTCACCGTTGGGAGGGGTACAATTGTGTTTTTCCTGAGAGCCATGAACGATGCCGATTGATTTTGAGCCGGTTGATCCGGCCCGGGCGAGGACCTT
The DNA here is from genome assembly GCA_027624035.1 of Pseudomonadota bacterium. Classification (GTDB taxonomy): domain Bacteria; phylum Pseudomonadota; class Gammaproteobacteria; order Pseudomonadales; family Azotimanducaceae; genus UBA7455. The sequence goes on from JAQBUI010000130.1 coordinate 2,948, forward strand.
GACTGTTGAGCAGGTCGAGCAATTCAACGAGGCAGGGTATATCAGTCCTCTCGAGGGGCTCACCGCTGCTGATGCGGATGCCGGGCGGCAGTATTTCGAATATCTTCTGGCCAAGATACGTGCAATGAGAGATCGGCGTAACCCCTATTCCATCATGGGTTATCAGAATCGGTGCAAGGGTATTTACGACCTGGCATTAACCCCGCTGTTTCTTGATTATGTTGAGGACTTGCTCGGACCAGACTTTGTGATGTGGACCAGCCACTATTTCTGCAAGGAGCCACACGATCCCAAAAGAGTGCCCTGGCATCAGGATGCTACCTACTGGCCGGTTCGCCCGACCCGCACGGTTACCATCTGGCTGGCAATCGACGAGGTGACTGTCGAGAACGGCCCAATGCGATTTCTGCCGGGTAGTCATCGGGTCGGTAAGGTTGACTGGGAGGTTGCACAGGGAGACACAGCGCTGGCGCAGGAGATCGTGGATGTCTCCGCGTATCCTGACCCATATGACAACGTGTTGAAGCCAGGTCAGATCTCTATTCATACCAGCACGTTGATCCATGGCTCGGAACCCAACAATACTGATCAGCGGCGGTGCGGGCTGACATTACGCTATGTACCGTCTTCCTGTGGCGTTGAGCCCGGTGCTGAGGCAACGCTTGCCAACGCTGTGGTGTGTCGCGGCGACCCCGGTGCGTGGCGGGTTAATCCACGCCCCCTGGATGATGACGTAACGCCAATTCACAACGCGTATCGGGATTAATCCGGCAACGACAATCGACCATTGAGAAGGCTATCGGGACGCGCGAAGACCGGCGATCGCGACTACACGGGAGCGAAGGCCAGCATCGATCGCTCCCTCACGCAACTTCCAGGAAAGATTACAGCTTTCGGTTCGACGCCTTGAAGCCTACCCGCGCGGATTGCCGTAGATATCGAACTGGTCATATTTCAACCAGGTCTTGTCATAGCCTTCAGGGCGGTCAAAACCCTGGGGCTCACTCCACTGGGGCTTCACGCTGTCGTCATAGTCCGAGGGTATATCCCCGGCGGTCCGCCTGGACAATTCATCATGGAGCACCATCATCACCCGGCCCAGTTCCGGGCCCATGGGGCCTTTGCCAGAAGGTTGAGTCTGATCCACGGGCCGCTTGCCAGCTTCCTTGTCGAAACGAAAGGCGGCTTTGCTGTACGCTTCCTGCTCCTGTTTTTCCTCGTCCGTCATTGCAGCGTTCACCGTCCGCCCGACCGGAACGACCGGTGTGTAGGCGCCTTTGGTCAGGGTGTCGGCAGGCTCCAGTTCCTTCGGGAGCGGGCCCGCGCCTACGGTGACCGAACCGTGGTTGCAGTGCACCCAGAAGCCACCGTGACTGCCATCAGGAAATGCATATTTCGGCGTGTCGGTGAACTCCTCGGAGAACTTGTAGACCACATTGGTCAGTTGGTCACGATATTTCTCTGCCCGGGTACTGACGATGTGGCGGGCACTGCTGACCCACTCCGGCGTCATGAAAACAAACCGGGGCAAGGTACGTGGTGCCATGGCGTCATGCAGCGTTCGCAGCACGGACATGAGTACCTGATGTTCCGGCATCTTTCCGGAAAATTCCCAACGGGACAGTTTCTGGAGCCGTGCCTGGGCGGATGCGACGACTTTCGGGTCCCGATTGTGGTATTGAATGCGCGCGAGATTGCTGATGATGGAGTGGTCACCCTGGATCTTGAGGTCGCACTCATCCTCACCCAGTTCGCCGCTGCCTACCTGCACCGATGCGCCATCAAACTTCGCGTGCCAGGCAAGCTTTGGTCCGCAGTGCAGCCACGCGGGCGCATTGTGGCCGACCTCGCAAAGGGTAAACTGCCCCACATCGGCCAGACCCACTGCATGGGTCCTGACTGCCGCTTCCAGCACCTCCGTCGCCTCTTTAACCCAGTCCTCCGAGGCGAAAGCGACCTCGCCTATACCGTCTGCCATTGCCGCCAGTAGATCCGATGAAATGTTGTTGCCCGCCATGGATGATCGCTCCTTCAAGTGTATTGTGCCTACCATGCATTCAGATGCTGATAAGCCGCCCCATGGTAACAGCGACCTGTGAAAAAAGCAGGGCCTGTACGAGGGGCGCTGGGACGCTTAGTATTCAGCGATAGGAGCCCTCAGCGTGCCAGGGTCGGGCACGCCGTTGTCGTGCCGGGAAGTTTCCCGGACGGCACAGCGTGCGGCCAGAACTTCCATGAGAGCCCTCAGCGTGCCAGGGTCGGGCACGCCGTTGTCGCGCCGGGAAGTTTTCCGGACGGCAAAGTGTGCGGCCAGAACTTCCATGAAAGAACCATCAGGAGATCCCATGATTAAACTGGTCATGATGCCGCCACTGCGCCCGGATGCCGCCGACTGGGCCAAGCGGATTCGCGATGAGATGCCGGAGTACCAGATCGTGCTCGCCAGTACTGAACAGGTGGCTGCCGCGGAGATCATTGAGGCCGATGCTGTTTTCGGCTGGGTGCCGCCTGAACAGCTCAGAACCGCCAGGAAACTGCGCTGGCTACAAAGCCCCCAGGCGGGCCCCCGGAAGGGCTTCTTCTATCCTGACCTCGTCACCCACCCCGTCGTCGTGTGCAACCCCCGGGGCGTCTACAATGACCACATCAGCCAGCATATCCTGATGTACATGCTGGCCCTCGCGCGGGGCCTTCCCTATTACCTTGACGCGCAGCGGCTGCCAAAGTGGGACCGCCATGCACGCAAGAGCGCCTACATCGATTTATCCCAGGCAACCGCATTGATTGTCGGGGTGGGAGGCATCGGGCATGAAACTGCCCGGCTGTGTAACGCCTTTGGGATGACAGTGCTCGGGGTGGATGAGCGATGGGAATATTCGACGCCCAATGTCGAGCGTCATGACACCGATGACCTGGATGACCTGCTGCCCCTTGCAGACTTCGTCATCGTGACCGTCCCTCACACACCCGCCACAGAGGGCATGTGGCGCCAGGACCGATTCGCACGAATGAAGGACTCCGCCTACTTCATCAATATCGGCCGCGGTGCCACCACGCGTCTTGACGACCTGGCCGACGCGGTCAGTGATGGGGTCATCGCCGGCTGCGCCCTGGACGTCTTCGAAACCGAACCCCTGCCGGAATCCCACCGCCTCTGGCGCCTGCCCAACGTCATCCTGACGCCCCATGTGGCGGTCGCAGACGCCGCCAATATCGACGAGCGCTGGTTCGAAGTGTTCCGTGACAATGCCCGGCGCTTCGCTGCCGGGGAACCATTGCGCAACGTGGTGGACAAGGCCAACTGGTTCTAGGGAATCATAGGTACCCCAGGCATCTGGCATCAGGTTATCGACCAGAACTGGTTGTATGAGCGATCCACCGATGGCCCTAATATTCGTTCATGAGTTTCCGTCACGTTGTCACCATTGTTGTCACCATAGTCACTCCGCTGATGCCCTTGTACAGCAGCGCAGGTCTGCCCGACCTATATGGGATCGCCGAAGATATCCATGAGCGGACCGCCAATGTCGGCTACCAGATCGCCGTTGATGCCAATAAGGCAGAGCTCATCTTCGGAGGGCCCGAGGCGATGGTAGAGGCATACCTGCAGGGCCCTGCTCATCCTGAAGCCGAGACTGGTCTACAATGAAATCACCATGTCAAAGGAACTTCCAACAGAACCAATCGGCCGCACTGGTTGGTATAGTCGTTGCCCTGGGTGTGATCACAGCCTGCTCCGGGCCCGTTCCCCCAACCTACAATCCAGGAGCCGGGCCCGAGAACCTGTATCTGACAAACGGCCAGTGGTTCGATGGCAACCGGTTTGTCCAGCGGGATTTTAGCGTGATTGACGGGTACTTCAGTGACGGCCCTGCGCCCGACGATGCCCGTTACATTGATCTGGATGGCGGCTTTGTGGTGCCACCATTCGGCGAGGCCCACCAGCACAATATTGACGCGGACAATGGACGTTTCGAAATACTCAATCAGGCTTATCTTCAAGCCGGCGTTTTCTATCTCCGGAACCCGAACAACCTGCCCAGAACCCTGCCTCGAACCATTGAACTGGTGGCTTCGGTGACGACGATTGATGCCGCCTTTTCCGGTGGCGGCGTCACCGGACCCGGCGGTCATCCGGTACAGATTGCCAAGAGAAACGTCAGCCGCGGCGCCTGGACCCGGCAGGACGTGGACGGCGGCTTTGTCTATGAGATCGACGACCGGGCGGAACTCGAAGCGAGGTGGCCCATGATCTCCGCCGCTGCGCCTGACTTCATCAAGACCTATCTTCTTTACTCAGAAGAGTACGCGGCCAGGGCAGAGGACGAGGCTGCAAAATACTGGCGCGGCCTCGACCCGTCGCTGTTGCATCGAGTGGTTGAACTCGCCCATGCCGACGGCCTGCGGGTCTCGACCCACATTGAATCCGCCGCGGATTTTCGAACTGCTGTAGCGGCAGGCGTCGATGACATCATTCACATGCCTGGTTTCCGTACGGGCATCCCAGGTTTCAGACACGAGGGACCAGAACCGGCTTCGGGCTATGCCGCCGCCGCGGAAATCACCGCCACCGATGCCGAGGCCGCCGCCGCGTCGGGTATCAACGTGGCCACCACGGTGGCCGCATGGGCGATCCTGGCACCAACAGCGCGCCACAATCTCCGAATGCTCCGTGATGCAGGTGTCAAAATCGTGGTGGGGACCGACCGCTACGAGGAAACGGCCACCGATGAGATAGAATCCCTGGCCCTGTCCGGCCTGTTCAGCGAACTGGACCTGCTGCGAATGTGGGCGGTGGACACTCCGATGAGCATCTTTCCGGACAGGAAGATCGGCCGATTGGCCGACGGGTACGAGGCCAGTCTGCTGGTGCTGGATGGCAATCCATTAGAGGATATCGACGCGATCTTTCGCATTCGGCTTGGCATCAAGCAGGGTCATGTGATCCTGACGCCGGGGCAGCATGCTGAAAATTAGGCGGTCATCAGGGCTTTTATGGAAGCACTGGTAAGAGGTGCCAATGTGAGCACCTTCTGCACGACTACGGTGTGCCCGAGACGGCCACGCTCAAGGCTGTTATGGAAGTTCACTGGCAGGAGGTGCCAGCATGAGCACCTTCT
>JAQBUI010000131.1 GCA_027624035.1 Pseudomonadota bacterium
CACGGTGTCATTTAGAGTGTGACGACACCCATCGCGGAGCCAACGTGCCCCCGAAGTTCGGACACCAGCCGCTGAATCTGCTGATCGCCTGTCACGAAGAAATTCTTGTCTATGGGATTCGTCAGCTATTGGACGAAGTGACCGGGGAGCGAAACAACTACGCGGTCTACCAGTCGCCGGCCGACCGGGCGCCGGGGTTTGATGCATGCATCATCTCGGGCAGCAAGTGGTTCGGCTCCCCGGTGGCGCCTCTTGCAGAACCATTGCGGGCTTCGGGTATCCCGGTTCTCTATCTTGGCATTACCCGGATGGACCATGATGGGCTGACCCTTGCCGACCTGACCGATTCAGACCGCGGCCTGTTGTCGCGGGCACGGCTGGTCACTGTGCCGGACAGGCAGACCGGGAAGTTGCTGGCCTCGTATTCGCCTCGGCTGCTGCCCTGCCCGTCCATTTTCAGTTCGGGTCGACCACCCGCCCCGCGCCCGCCGCCTGCCGCCAGCGAGTCCATTCGGGTGGGGCTTGTTGCAGGGCCCCTTGCCCGACCCGACCACTACGACATCCAATTGTTCACGATGCTGCAGCAAGCCTTTGCGTGCGAACTCATCCGTCACGATGTAGAAGGTCTTGCGGTGCCACCTGGCGACCCTGGCGTGGCTGTGCGTTACAGCCATGACATCAGAGACTATTTCGACATCTACGATCGATATGATCTGGTGGTGACCAGCAGCGTGGATGCCGCTGGCATCGCCGCATCTCTGGGAATCCCGGCCTTTGTCATCTCGGACACCCTAGCGGGCGCTGACGACGCCGATACGCTGCCACTGGAACACCTGAGACCAGGCCGGGACTCTGTGGCAGCCGCATTCGAACGAATCCGTTCATTCGATACGGCGGATCGATCACGCCAGATTCTGGCACACCGATTTCTGGCAAGGGAGCAGTATGGCCCCTTGATCCGCAGCGCACTGGCTGACCTTGTGGCCGAACCGGACCGGGACGAGGTGCTAAAAGAGATGGCCCAGGCATTGAATACCGGGGATTTTCAGGCGGCGATCATCTGTGCTGACCGGTTGCTTGATGTCGATGCCCGGCAAGCCGGCGCGCTGCACGGCAAGGCACACGCCCTGTTCCATATGGGCCAGCTATCCAGTGCCTCCCGGGTCATTGACCGGGCCCTCGCGGTCGCCTCACGGAGCGAGGCAGTGGTACTGCTGGCGACCGAAATCTATCTCAAACTCGGCCAGCCGAAACAGGTCAGGGCTATCTGCGAGCAGGCCATCCGGGCGGGCGTCGGTTCCGGGAAGGTTCTCCATCAGCTCGGTTTCGCGCACCTCAAACTGGGACAATTCGACCCGGCGCTGAGCCGGATCGACCAGGCGCTGACGCTGAGCCCGCAGGTACCGGAGATTCATTTCTCCCGGGCATTGACGCTGTTGTCAGCCGGCAGGCTGCAGGAGGGTCTGCAGCAATACGAATGGCGCTGGCGAATGAAACGGTTTGAACAGGAACTGCGCACCGACCGACCCCGATGGGACGGGGAGCCTCTCCGCGGCAAGCGCCTTCTCATCTCCGGTGAACAGGGATTCGGCGATCGAATCCAGTTCATCAGATTCGCCGCACTGCTGGCCCAGCCCGATGTCGAACTCATTTATCACTGTCCGTCGGCACTACGGGGCGTTTTTGAACGCATCCCGGCACTATCTGAGGTGACCCGGGACGGCACGGTTCCGTCAGACTACTGGGTACCCCTGCTGAGCCTGCCACTGCTGACTGGCCTGCGCACCCTTGATGAGGTGCCTGGCGGCCCGTACCTCGAACCTGGCCCGCGCCACAGCCCACTGCGGGTCTGGGCCAGGGGGCTCTCTGGACTCAAGGTCGGACTGGCCTGGCAGAGCCGTCAAACCGATCCGGCGGCGGACGCCGAGGACCCCTCAAAATCCGCCAAATCCATTCCAATCGACCTGCTGCAACATCGGTTGAGCCCCGCTGGCATCACATTGATCGCACTGGACCCCAATGCCAGTTCCATGGCGTGTGAGCAGCTAGGGGCGGAGCGACCTGGCCCGCCCTGCCAGACATTCGCCGACACCGCAGATGTGATTGCAGAAATGGACCTGGTTGTCAGCATTGATACCGCAACGGCACATCTTGCGGGCGCCCTGGGCAAGACGGTGTGGACGCTGTTGCCTCACGTGGCAGACTGGCGCTGGGGGCAGTCCGGGTCCCGAACGCCCTGGTATCCGTCCATGACCCTGTTTCGTCAGCCCGACCCGGGGAACTGGGACGCTGTACTTCAACAGATCGAACAGCGACTCAGAAACTGGGCTTCGTCGGATAGGGCGTAAGCTGGAGTTCGTGAGTCCAGCAGGACTTATCCTGGGTGTGCAGGTAGTAGAAGGCCTCTGCGATCTTGCGGGGATTGATGATGATTTCCGGGCGCGATTTCGCCACCGGCAGTGCCCGTGTGCCCGGGGAGTCGATCAGGCCGTCGATCACCACATTGGCCACGTGCACACCATACTCGGAGTATTCCTCCGTCAGTACCTGGGCCAGGGTTCGCATCATCACTCGCGGATAGTACAGGGACTGACCGGTCAGTCGTTTCCTGCCGCGCAGGGACGACGCATTGTTGGAGAACAGGAACGAGCCGGAACCCCGCTTTCGCATCGCCGGCAGGACCTCTCTGGCCACCAGGAACGGGCCACGGCTGGAGATGTGCTGGGCAGTCTCAAAGATCTCCAGCGGGACGTGCTCCAGCAGTTCCTTTTCCGGTGGCAGGTCCCGGCCCTCAAGGTAGCCGGCGTTGTACACCAGCACCTCCGGGTCACCCACCTGCCTGATCGCAGCGAATGCGGCAGCAATGGATTCGGCAGACACCAGGTCGAGTTCTACCGTCATGCACTCGCCGCCCTGATCAACGATGGCGGACTGTAGTGCGGCCGCGTTCGCCTTCGTGCGGGTGGTGAGCACGACGAAGAACCCCTCGGCCGCGAACTTCTGGGCAATTGCACCGCCCACACCCCACCGGATGCCCACGGGCAGGTCGCTGTCGTCAATCTCTGAACCGTGGATCAGCTTCGTATTCCGGCCATCTGACTGCCACTTGGAGGTAGCCCCGATGACTACCGCGATAGGTTTGTCCAACTTAACCTCCCGTGTGTGGCCGGCCCCGCCGGCCGGTTAGCGGTATCCTTCGCTGGCATAGCGGGTCCAGGGTTCGCTCTTGCCAACTCCAAAGCCTTCAATCATGCCGTCCTTCAGCCACTGGCGAAAATCCGCGTGTGGAGCCAGAGAATCAATCCGGTCAACTGCTTCCAACCACGAGGTGGGGTCGAACGTCACATGACGCTGACTGTATTGCCCATCCTCGAAGACGCCATAGCAGGCATACTGATAACCACAACGATTCTGGCCAATGCTGCCGGGATTGATAAAACGCTGCTCACCAATCTGCCGGTCGAACTGCACGTGGGAATGGCCAAACAACACGTACGGCGCACTACTGCCATCGGCCAGTTCCAACAGCTTCTCATCCGGCGTATCCGGCAGCAGATGCCGCACCTTGCCAGGCAGCATGCCGTGCTTCAGACACATGGGAATGCCATCTTCCTCATAGTCACCACCCGGCTTCAGGGACTTGATGAATTCATAACCCGCCGGATCAAAATGCTCAATGATCCAGTCGTTCAATGCGACCCAGGGCGCAGGCCACGCCTTGTAGACTTCCGGGTTCAGCAGTTCCACGTCGTGATTGCCGGAAATGTGGGTTCCGGGCGGCATATCATCGATCAGTTCCATGACCTCATTACCCTGGGGGCCTGACAACACGGTGTCGCCCAGGAACACGGTGCGGTCGGCATCGCTTTCTTTATCGAACACCGCTTTCAGGGCCGCAGCATTGCCATGGATATCAGCTATCACCAGTACTTTCATTCAGAGTGTGGGCCTCCGGCCCAGGAAAAAGGTCATTGCGACAACAGGATACGTGGTCCCTGCCGCACTGGTCACCTGCTACGGCGCGGACCTCACCCAATTTGCGGGTCACGACACCGGCTGGCCGAAGCACAGAGTGTGGCCATCCCGGTCGACGACGTAGAATTCTCTCGAACCCCAGTCCGTCGCCTGCAGCGAACCGACAAAACTCACGCCGGCAGCTTCGTACCGCCGCGCGCGGGCGTCCACATCATCGCATTCAAAGTACAGATGCAGATGTTCACCGTTGGCAACAAAATCAATCGAGGGGTCCGGGTCGTCCACCAGCTTCAGGTGCATGATCTGCCCGCCTGCCCGGATGCCGGCATAAAAATCCTCGTATCGGAATTCGAGAACGAACCCCAGCTTCTTCACATAAAAGTCGATACAGGCATTCAGATTGGTGGTCCGAATCTGCGGGATGATCGCGGTCACTGACATGATGGACTCCTGGACACTCGCCTCGTGGTAGGATGATTTCTGCTGGTTGATTGCCGCACATTAGCAAATGGGCGGGACATTGACACGGCTCGAACTTCCACAACAGAACCAGGACCGAAGAGGACCCATGGCACCGACCATTCACGAACTCATGGATACCTTGCCCCAGCAGGGCACTGTCAGCTGGATCGGTGTTCGGCCGGCACGTGGACAGGCAATGGACGTACAGACCGAGGTGCTCGCCACGGCCGGGTCCGGCCTGGCGGGAGACCGGTTCCGTGCTCGCAACACTGATCGCGAGGTCACGCTCATTCAGGCGGAACACATCATTGCGCTGTCCTCACTGCTCCACCGCCGCGCAATCGACCCTGCTACCCTGCGCCGCAACATCGTGGTACAGGGGGTCAACCTGCTGGCACTCAAGGGGAAGACATTCCGGATCGGCAACGCCATTTTGCAGCACACCGGTACGGCAGACCCCTGCTCCGCCATGGAAGCGGCGCTCGGCCCCGGGGGCTACAACGCCATGCGCGGCCATGGGGGGATTACCGCCCGGGTCCTCGAATCCGGAAGAATTGCGGTTGGCGACAGCGTCCGTCAGTGTGTGCCTGATTCCGGCCCTGCTCATAAGGCAAGGTCATAAGGCACGCTCAGAAGGTAATAAAAAGCCGGCAGGATCGTCAGACCCTGCCGGCTTGATTGGCACTGAATTGGTACTGAATTGGTACTGAAAGGAAGACGTCTAGAGATCGGGTCTCCAGCGAACCTGCAGACCAACCTGGCGCGGCTCACTCAGCCAACCACCACTGCAACAGTCAACAAACTCGGTTATGCCGATCTCATCCAGTACGTTCTGAACGTAAACGGTCGCACTCCACACCTCGTCACCGGAAGTCCAGCTGGCACGGATGTCCCAGCGGGAGTAGGAATCGATTTTCTGATAGCCAATGTTGCCGATACTCGGGAAACGAGCGCCGGTATAGCTCCAGGTGGTCAGGTAGGACGCGGTTCCGTCCCACATGGGCTGGGAATACGCCAGCGTGAGCGCACCCTTGTGCTTGGGCTGCTGTGGCAGCCGGTTGCCGGTGTTGTCACGGGGTGGCGCGATCTGCGTGCTGATCGTCTCTCCGGTGGCATCATCGATGTAGCTATAATCCAGCAGCACCGTCCCCGGAGGGCAGGCGAAGGAAAGCCCGGAAACACAGCCATCACGGTCACCCCAGAAAAACGACTGGTGATTGCCAATGCTGGAGTCCAGATAGTTATAGAAACCGGACAACCGCCAGCGATCGCCTATGTAGTAGGTCCCTTCCAGTTCTGCCCCCCAGATCTCCGTTCCCTGCACGTTATCCGTGTACTCAAGGAACGGATTCTCGACCTTGCCCAGGAAGCTGTCTGAAACATACTGTTGGGCATTGAAATGGAAGTCATCGAAGTCCTGGAAGTAGGCTGCTGCCATCACGACCACACGGCCGTCCAGGTACTTGCCTTTGACTCCGATCTCATAGTTGGTCAGGGTCTCTTCATCGAAGTTCGCCGGGACGATGTTGTTAGCGATGTCCTCGGCACTGGTTCCGCCGGAGATCTGGTTGAATCCACCGGCGCGATAGCCTGTGGAGATCCGCCCGTAATACATCTGCCCATCAACCGGTGAATATTCGACACTGATGTGACCAATGGTCGCATCCCAACTGTGCTTGCGATTCGAGAGACTGGAGGTATACCGAATCGGTACACCAAGCTGGTTTGACAAGGTACTGAAACCATTGATGCCCGACTGGGCTTTCTTGTCCTCGGTCCAGCGCAGCCCACCGGCTACCTGCCAGGTGTCGTTAATCCGGTATTCGAGATTGCCAAATACGGCCGTGGTATCCGACTTTGCGCCGCTGGATGAGCCACCGGCGAACAGGTGAGTGTCGCCTGGCTCACAACCGCGATACAGATTAGGGTCGAGACCGCGCTCACCCAGAACATAACTCTGGTAGAAGTCCTGGCAGGAGGAATAGTCGGGCGTCCCGTCATTGTCCCGGTCGATACTGGTCGCAGCCGTTTCGGCGTTGGTATAGCTCAGGACCGAACCATAGTCGGCACTGGTCTGAGTCCAGGCAGTGTCATTCTCGTAGGTATACACCCCCACGATGAAGTTGAACGGCCCGTCCAGATTGGATACCAGTTGCAGCTCGTGGGAGCTCTCGTCGTTGGCATTGATGTAAGCGGTTGCCGTATCGGAAAAGGTCACACCAGCACACGCCGCGAGGCCCAGCCGGTCCACACAGTCCTTTGGTACGGTCGGGTCTTCGGCACTTCCGACCCGGTCGGTACCGTCACCATCGCGGGAACCAAACGTGTCGGTCTTGCTGGTGCCGTAGGTATAGCGTAACACCAGCGTTTCGCTGACATCGAAATCCGCGTTCACCGTCCAGCGGTCACTCTCGCTGTCGTTAATGCTGGAGCGGTTGCTGAGCACCTTGTTCTCAAGGTCACCACAGATCCCACCAAATTCACTGTATTGGCCAGGAGGGCACTTCTCGACGGACGGAATCGGCTTGTCATAGAGGTAGAAGACATTGGTTGTACCCCACTGCCCAACGGTCGGCGTGTCACGAGGCACTTCGACAAACGTCACAAAGGCCCGGTTGGACCCCTTGTCACGGGCATTCTGATAGCGTGCGGTGATGTCGATGCCATCACGCTTGAAGCGGAGCGAGGGTGCGATGGTGGTCAGGTCCGGCGCATCGTAGTCATCGCCAATACCGACATTCTCCTGGGCACCATCACCTTCGTGATAGCCACCGGAGATCCGAAAACTGAAGTCATCGTTCAGCGGACCACCAAGGGCCACGTTGTAGCGCTGGCTGAACTGATCCGTGAACTCGGTCAGGACGTTGACGTCCCAGGTATCGGTAGGCTTCTTGCTGACCAGATTGACTGCCCCTGCGATGGAGTTACGGCCATTCAAGGTGCCCTGTGGGCCCCGTGCCACTTCCACCCGCTCCATATCGAACATATTGGGCGAAATGCCGAAGGTATCGACAGCATAGGTGTAGACACCATCCAGATAGAATGCGACCGCGAGGTCCGCGTTGTACTGGGCGGCTTTCTGGGTGCCAATGCCGCGCATGGAAATGCCCGAGCCCTCGGAGTCATAGCCGAACTGCAGGCCCGGAACCAGTTGCTCCAGGTCCTGGTCATTGGTCATGCCCAGTTCCTCAATCATTCTCTCCGAGAAAGCCGACATTGACAGTGGAACCTTCAGGATATTCTCATCACGCTTCTCGGCGGTGACGATGACCTCCTCGATCCACTTTCCCTCTTTACCGTCATTGCCGTCTGCCGGAGCAGCGACCAGACTGGTTGAGGCAAACAATACGCTCACTGCCAGGGCCGCCCGGGCGGCCTTACCGCCCAAACGTCCAGGATCTGCTGGTTCAATACCCATGTATCCCCCTAATATAGTCATGATCATCAATATGATAATCTCGTTAGACAACTGTCAGAAATGCGCTCGCATCAATTACGTTGTCCAACGAAATTGATCCGCGCCATCCTCCTAGTGTAGTGCGTCATTCTGTTTGGAACTTAATCGGCGATTTGCCCGAACGACCTTTTCAAGAATG
>JAQBUI010000034.1 GCA_027624035.1 Pseudomonadota bacterium
AATGGGAAGCGGAATACGACCAGTATTACATGAAACAGCCCCGGCATGGACTCCATGCCGGGGCTCCTTATCTTGCCATCTCAGCCATCTCGCAACTTCAGGCATTCGAATGTTGGACATTCGAACCAGAGTATCTACACCCGGGCGACGACTAGTCGTCGTTAAACGCCCCAAGCAGGTGCAACAGCGATGTGAAGAGGTTGTAGATCGACAGGTAAAGGGACACGGTCGCCATCACGTAGTTGGTTTCACCGCCGTGAATGATCCTCGATGTGTCGTACAGGATGAGCCCCGACATCAGGATCACGATGGCCGCTGAAATCGCCAGGTGCAGTCCGGATACATGGAAACCGAACAGGCCACCCACCAGCATCAACACGATGGAACCCACCACGACCCACAGTCCAACCATCAGGAATCCACCCATATAGGAGAAGTCCTTCTGTGACATCAGGGTGTAGCCGGACAGAGACAGGAAGATCATCCCCGTCAGGCCGGCGGCAGTCATCACAGTCTGGGTGCCACCGGCTGTCTGCAGATAGTAGTTGACGATGGGCCCGAGCGAAAAGCCCAGGATACCAGTGAAGGCGAAGACGAGCAGGATACCCCATGCGCTATTGCGGAACTTTCCGATCGCGAACAGCAATCCGAAAGCGACCAGCAGAGGAATCCATCCCATATGGGGTGCATCCAGCGCAATGGCAGTACCCGCCATGGCGGCACTGAATAGCAGGGTCATGGACAGCAACATATAGGTGTTGCGCAGCACCTTATTGGTAGATACGACCGCTGACTCGCGGTTTGTTACAAATTGTGCATCTGCCATGTGATCTCCTCGATTGGCAAAACTGATTCAGGATTCAAAAATTGTACGGCACAGGGTCCAAAAAGAAAATGAACGATTGCCGAACCTGGTGAATTGGACATATTCTGTCAGCAATAATTCCCGCATCATAGGAATTTTCGATCCGGATCGTGGAATAATAATGGAGGCGTCTGTGAAGGGGTTGTTTGTGAAGAGCCATGGTTACTGCTTTCATGGAAGTTCTGGCCGCACGCTGTGCCGTCCGGAAAACTTCCCGGCACGACAACGGCGTGGCCGACCCGGGCACGCTAAGGGCTTTGGGAGAGGGCAAATCCGGTCCCTGAAGCTCCTTTGGTTGGCTGGCGCTGTGTTGTTGGCCAACGTGCTCACCGCAAACGGCCAGGAGCTGTTTGTTCAGGGAGCAGAACTCGTGGGGTATGGCGTGTTCGAGTCCCGAAAAGTCGGCAATACGATCTATGGCGCCAGCACCATCCCCCAGGACATGGTCGCGAACGTCAGCTTTACAGACTTTACCACCGAGATTCCGGCCAAACTGGGAACGGAATTCGGTTTTCAATACATCATCAACAGCCAGCCCAAAGGTGGGCTCATTAATGTCACCTACGTGATTCGTTTTCCCGAACCCGGCCTGGTACGTAATTCAGGTAAGGTCTACAAGGACGTACAGTATTCAGACCGCATCACGATTGGTGAAAAGACGCTCCATGGGTATGGGTTTGATCGGCCATGGGAGATGGTGCCAGGTGAGTGGGTATTTGAGGTATGGCACAAGAAGGCGAGGCTGCTGCGCAAGACCTTCACCGTGCTGGCGCCCGCTGCAACATGAAACGGCGGGTATCCGGCCACGATGTGGTGGGTCTGAGCGTTGACGCTGAGACACGCTGCGTGCACTGGCATGGTCCGAAGGACATCATTGCCATCAAGTTCTTCTGTTGCGGGCAGTGGTATCCGTGCTTTGAATGCCACCAGGGACTGGCCAATCATAAACCACAGGTATGGCCCCTGAAGGAGCACGATAGCCGAGCCGTGCTCTGCGGCGCCTGCGGCTTTGAGTTGTCCGTGGCCGAGTATCTCTCGGGTCAGTCCCGGTGCCCGGCGTGTTCGGCTGATTTCAATCCGGGTTGTGCGCACCATTACCATCTCTACTTTGCAGTCGACGCCGCGCATGGGGTGGAAACGACGGCTCAGCGTTCCCAATAGGGCTGGCGCAGGAAATTCCAGCCCGTTCCCGTGGCTCTAAACAAATCCGCTCGGCCGTGCGTCCAACCCAGTAGACTTTCATGGAAGTTCTGGCCGCACGCTGTGCCGTCCGGAAAACTTCCCGGCACGACAACGGCGTGGCCGACCCGGGCACGCTAAGGGCTTTTAATCCGGAGAACGACCATCAAGTCACTCTTCCTGTTCGCAATGCTCCTGATGGGGAACTGTTTTGCAGATGACGACGCCTCGGACTGGACCCATTATGGTGGCAACGCGGCGGGCGAACGCTACGTTGTGGCTGATCAGATCAATCCCGGTAATGTCCGCAATCTGACACTGGCATGGCAGTATCGGACAGGAGACCTGGCCAGCAAGCCGGAAGCCGTAGCTCGCTCGGCTTTTGAGGTCACCCCCATCATCATCGAAGACCAGCTGATATTCTGTACGCCTTTCAATGAAGTGATCAGTCTCAACCCGGTGACCGGCGCACAGCAGTGGCGCTACGACCCCGGAATCGATCTGCAGTCGGAGCCAGCCAACAAGTTCATCTGCAGAGGGGTCAGCTACTGGCCGGGCCAACCGGACGGTGACGCCGGGTTCTGCAACGATCGCATCTTTATGGGGACCAATGATCGCAGGGTGATTGCGCTGGACCGGGCCAGTGGCGAACCCTGCCTGGAATTCGGTACCGACGGGATGGTCCACCAGACTCCCAGCCGATCATTGGCCTGGGAGGGCGAGTTCCAGATCACGTCAGCGCCGACGATCGTGCACGACCTGGTGATTGTCGGTTCATCGATCAGCGATAACCGGGTCTCCGATGCGCCAAGAGGCATCGTGCGGGCGTTTGACGCCCGTACCGGTGCGGAGCGCTGGACTTTCGACCCTATTGTCGCGGACGACACGGAGTGGGCCAATGGCAGCGCCAGCAGGACCGGCCATACCAACGTGTGGGCACCCATGTCCGTGGATGCCGCCAATGACCTCGTGTTCCTGCCCACATCGAGCCCCAGCCCGGATTTCTACGGTGGCCTGCGACCTGGCAACAATCGTTACGCCAATTCGCTGGTTGCGTTGCGGGCCAGTACCGGTGAACTGGTCTGGCATTTCCAGACCATCCACCACGATGTTTTCGACTATGACCTGCCGGCCCAACCGACGCTGACCACGCTGAGACGAGATGGCCAGGAGATACCCGCAGTGGTTCAGGCGACCAAGACAGGACTGCTGTTCATATTCAACCGGCTGACGGGCGAACCATTGTTCGAGATTGAAGAGCGGTCCGTGCCCCAAACCGACGTGCCCGGTGAAGTCACGTCCCCGACCCAGCCCGTCCCGGTCAAACCAGAACCTCTGACCCAGTGGGGCATGACGGAAGATGACCTGTGGGGATTGACGCCCATTGACAAGCGGGACTGTCGGCAACGGTTTCGAGCATTACGCAGCGACGGCATCTTCACGCCTCCGAGCCTCCGTGGCAGCGTGTCGGTGCCGTTTACCGGCGGAGGCGCCAACTGGGGTGGCATCGCGGTCGAGCGCGATCTCAACATTGCGATCGTCAACACCAGCAATCTGGCCCACATCATCAGGCTCATTCCAAGAAAGGACGTACAGCAGGTGATCGACAACCAGGGTGATGAAGAACTGGCTGCCCAGGGTGGTACGCCCTACGCCGTCAGTCGCGAACTGTTTCTGTCATCGGCGCTGGACCTGCCCTGTAACAAACCGCCCTGGGGTCAGATCTCCGCGGTGGACCTGAATTCGGGTGAGATTCTCTGGCAGTCGCCGTTCGGCACCACTCGTGACCTTGGCCCTCGACTCTTTGGGATACGCCTGCCGTTACCGGGCCTGGATTTCGGGACTCCGAGCCTTGGCGGCCCGCTCGTGACTGCCGGAGGTTTGATTTTCATCGGCGCCGCACTCGACAATTATCTGCGTGCCATTGACGTGCGCACCGGCAACGAACTGTGGCGACAACGATTGCCCGCAGGGCCCCAGGCGACCCCCATGAGCTATGTCCGAAACGGTCGCCAGTACGTGGTCATCGCCGCGGGTGGTCATAGGGACGCCGATACCACCATGGGGGACTATATTCTCGCCTTCGCACTGCCCCGGTAACGGTTCCGCCTGCGGGGTAGTATCCGGGGTTAGCTCACGTCCAGCAGGCCGAGGCGGATCGCTTCTGATGTGGCTTCCGCCCGGGAGTTGATGCCCAACTTGGCATACAGAGACTTGACATACCCTTTCACGGTGCTGGTCTGGAGCCCCAGAATGCCTGCAGTGTCCGCAACGCTGAATCCTTTGGCAATGAACCGGAGCACGTCCTGTTCTCGTGGTGCCAGTGCTGCCTCTTCCAGAGCGTCGACCGAGCCATTGAAGTGCTCAACCAGTCGACGAGCCACCTGGTTGGACAGCGGCACATTCCCGAGGGGAATGCCACGCAGGTACGACACGATTCGATCCCGATCCTGATCCTTGAGAATGTAGCCCTGGGCACCACTCTTGAGAGCCGTGAACACGGATTTATCGTCATCGCTGATGGTGGCCACCACAATGTAGGTTGAGCGACCCTTCTCGGAACGTCTGATCGCCCTGATCACATCGAGCCCGCTGCCATCCGGCAGGCCGAGGTCGACCAGTGCCAGCGAGAAGGACTCGGACTGTACCGCTGCCAGGGCATTGCGCAGGCTTTCGGTGGCAATCACTCTCCCGTCAGGTAGCGCGGCTCGAAGACAATGGCATAGCCACTCCCTTGTCTCGGCGTTGTCTTCTACGACCAGCGCGGTGCCCGCACCGGTGTTTGAGCCAGTGTCCAGGTGATTGCCCGTTGGAGTGCCGCCTGTCATGTTGCGCGACCAGGTGAGGTAGATGGGATCTTACAATAGAAAGTTCGCTCGTCGGGCTCTACCCCCAAAAGGGGGTAATGTTGCTAATATCAGCGCCATGTCACGTGTGCTTTGTTCCATATTGCTGCTGTTCTGCGCTGGTGTCTCAACTGCAGAAGTCGTGGAAATCACCCGTGCGGACTATACCGTCGACGCCACAGTCGAACCCCCGCTGGACTTTCAGGGCCAGGCTGTCGAATTACCCTATGTCCCCCGTGGTCGGCCTGTCATGGCACCGAACAGTGTTGCCTGGTTTCGGTTCCATCTTGACAGGCCAGAGGACGCTGCTGAGTTGGCGCTGTATCTGTGGCGACACAACGTTTCGGTGCGTATCTTCATGAATGGTGAACAGATCGGTGCGACCGGGAGTGGCGGACCCGTGCCCCCCATCGGCTGGAACCATCCGCTCTTGATTCCGCTGCAGGAGGCCGCCTTCAAGCCCCGCAACGTATTTCATATCAGACTGCAGGGGGGGCCATTCGGAGGCATGGTGTCTTCGGTGCTGGTCGGTAAACGCAGTGAACTGCTACCGCTGTACCAGGATCGGCGCTTCTGGCAGGTTCAGTCAAGCCAGTGGGCGTTTGCCCTGTGTGGTCTCATGGGGCTGTTTACGCTGATGCTGTGGTTCCGAAGACGTCAGGACCAGATCTACCTGCGCTTTGCCGGCGCGTGCCTCGCCTGGTCGGTGGTCACGTTGTATCTCTTTCTGGACTTTGTGCCGATGCCCCTGGACGTCTGGCTTGGTGTTGTTCACACCGGTGGTACGTGGTGCACCTATTTCCTGGTTACCTTTGTCACCCGTGCGACCGGCAGACAATGGCCCGTTTTCGAAAGGTCACTGTTGGTGTTTGCAGCCTGCGCAACGCTGCTTCACTTCGTCTACCCGCCCGGGTATTTCTTCTACATCGCCTATGCGTTTCATCTTGTCAATCTCTGCTACCTGCTCGTCACCGGGGTCTTACTGGGTATTGACTGCGTCAGGCATCCTGGGGGGCCGAGTAGCTGGTTCAGTTTTGGCTACATTGGCCTCGCTGCGCTGGTCGCCCATGACTGGTACTTTTTCATGGTGAGTCCTGATTCCACTCACGTCAACGCGTCCAATCTGTTGCAGTTTGCCATCCCCTTCATGCTGGTAGTGTTGTTCGTGCATCTGGTGAGTCGATTCACGAGGGCCCTGGATGAAACCGAGCATCTGAACAAGAGCCTCGAGACCCAGATCGAGCAGCATCGACGGGCACTGGACGCGAGCTATGCAGAAAACCGTCGTATGGAACTTGCCCGCATCGCAACCGAAGAACGAGACAAGATATATCGGGATCTTCATGATGACGTTGGCTCAAGATTACTGAGCATCATCCACGGCAGCAAAGGCGAGAGGGAGATCCTGCTCGCCCGGCAGGCCCTGGAGAGCCTGCGTGGTGCGATATACAGGGCGAGCCACGGCGAGCAGCCGGCAGACGATTTCTTTGCCGGCCTGGAAGAAGAGATGCAGCTACGCACCGAGAGTGCGGGCCTCACATTCCACTGGAGTCAGCAATGGACCCCGGGGAAAGAAACTTTCGACGCAGACATCTGTTACCACCTGACGCGAATATGCCGCGAGATTCTGACCAATGCACTGCATCACGCCCGGGCCACAGACATCTGGGTGACCCTGCAGCCGATGGCCGGGGGGATTGAACTGGTGATTGTCGACGATGGTGTCGGATTTGATGAACATATCGATTCCGGGAAAGGCAACGGCCTTCGCAATGTCCGGCATCGCGCTGACCTCATCGGGGTGTCGGTACGATGGGTATCAGCACCTGATACAGGCACAGGAGTTCATGTGGGTATTCCATGCTCGAGCGACCGGGCGCTGGATGTCCCTGGTGAGGACGACCTGGATACCGAGGCGCGCCCTGTGAACTCCCTCCAGGGTCAGGCCGGCGCTTAGCCTACTTCGCTTTGGCAATCCCGGGTGTTGCCTGGTTGGCGGCCCTGCGACCACACAGTAGTGGATGCATCGTCCCCGCGCCGCTTGGCCAGACCCCGGGGTCGCACTTGATTCCCTTACACAACGCCTGTGCGTGCGGGCTGAGGGCCTCCCAGATTTCATGGGGCATGGTTGCTGGTTGCTTGTTGGCAGCAATCCAGGGCGCCCCGTATTCGACGTTAGGCAATGCCCTGACCTGGCGACTGAGGTTGGGGGTGGCCCCATGCCACGCCCGGTTGTCTCGAAACACACCGGCCCCGGCGGGTCCGCCAACCAGGGTGGAGTACCGCATCCAGGCAGGCTCATCCCGCTGCGAGGGCGGGGGTTCCATACTCCAGTGAGTCCCGGGAATCTGCCGAATCGGCCCATTCTCCCAGGTCAGATCGCTCATCAGGAAATTGATGGTGATCAGTGGCGGGGTGTAGGCGGCCACTTTGAAGCGCTGTCGGTCATCAGCCGATTGATCCACATCAATGCCGAGTCTCTTCGCCTGACGGAGTCGGGCTTCGGGCATCGCAAATCCTTCCTGGACGTCGCCATGGAGTGTCTGATATTCGACCGATCCCGGCAGACACAGGTCGCCGCCCGCGCCGATGACACAGTAATCCCCACCACCAAACAACCGTTTCAGAATCGGTGTCGTCGTGGGCAGATCGATCATGCTGGCCCATGCGGGATCATGCAGCATGTGTCTTGAGGCAGAAGACGTGCCGTAGCTGTACCGATGGGGCAGGCGCTCGGTTTCGGTCAGGTACTTTCGGCCACCCGGCGCCGGGATGGACAGGATGTCCTTGAGGACCCGGGCACAGCCATCCCGCCAGCGGGACAGTTCATCGGAGTTGAGCAGGTGGTTGACCACCACGAAGCCGTCGCGCCGGAAGATGCGTTCGATGCGGTCGATTTCGTCGGGTTCGCACACATCAAGGCCCCGTATGCCGTTGTGGGCTTGCAGCCTGGTTCGCAATGCCTGCACCTCCGGATGGTCGTAGACCCGCGCCGATGGAGCGGTAGGGTCGCTCGCCGGGAAACCTGTTTCCTGAATGGACGGGTTGCCATCGGCATCCATCGTTTCATTGATCGGCGTATTGGCACACCAGCCAACGCTGGTATCACGATAGACAGTTAAATCATCCAGCTCGTTCATGTCGGATTCTGCTCCTGTGGACCGAAGGGAGGTTCATTGATTACAGGGTAAACTACTTTTGAGTCTGACTCCGCTCTTTACGGCGACGTTTCATTTCAGCGAACATGGGTCCCTTCAGAATGGAGGAGGGTGGTCCAGCGTCAGCCGGTTGCATTGCATCGCTATTGTCGAGTTCCAGATCCATCATGTTTTCAAACCGTTCCCGAACAATCGCCATGCCGTCGAATGGGAAATCGTGGTCCACATAGGGACGGACGTTGTCAGTGATCATATAAAACTTGCCTGCGGCAATCAGATCGAATGCCTGCCGGGCATGCCGCTCGGTGGTCTGGGCAAATTCGCTGCTGCCCGTATCAGCGGGTTCGACTACTCCGGCATCAAGATCACCCTGCTGGATGCGGGCATTGATCTGGCTGGACCGGGTCAGGGCTGACGAAACGATGCAGGGGCAGAGAACGTGAACCCGCACCTGAGGAGACCGGGCCGCCAGTTCAAAAGAAAGGGCCTCGGTCAGTGCCACCACCGCATGTTTGCTCGCCTGATACGCCGCGGCACCACCATCGCCCCGGACCAGACCACCGATGGAAGCCGTGGTGCAGACGATGCTGGGTGATTGCTGCTCTCGAAGGCTCGGGACAAAAGCCCGAAGGGTGTTGACGACGCCCAGTACGTTGACGTTCATCGTCGTGGACCATTCGTCCAGCGTGCTGTGCAGAATCGTATGGTTGAAGATCACACCAGCGTTGGCGAACACAGCACCGATGGGCGCATCCGGAAAATGGCTGCGGATCTGCCGGTGTGCCGCTTCCATGGTTTCTGGCCTGGTCACATCACAGCTTATGCCGAGACACTCTACACCAGGGAATTGCTGCCGTAGACGTGACTCGGCGCTGCGTACCAGGTTTTCATGAAGGTCCATGGCGACCACGTGCATCCCCAGCCCGGCAGCGTGCTTGCAGATACCCCAGCCGATCCCGTTATTGCCTGCACCAGTCACCACGGCCACGCTGCCGCGAAGTAACGAAAGATCGAGTGGCCCCTGTTGTCTGCTCATCCTGCTCTGTCCCCGGAAATGCGGTACTGCTGGACATCATGAGCCGGATGATGTGATGACCAGCATGCTCGTATCTACCGTAGTGAAGACGCCTCTGGAATACAATAGTTCTGGCCGAAGTGTTCCTGTTCGCTGAACGAGCTGCTCAGTAACAGGGCACCGGGGGATTACGGGTGGTGCAGTTAAACCGTACGCCGTAGTTGATCTGACTACCGTCAACCTGATACACAGGAATGCCCATATAAGGGTTTTGCCAGTAGAGGACCGAACCTCCACTCAGGTTCATCATGCTGCTCATCAGATACTGCATGTGGTTGATATTGTTTATCAAATCGAAGACCTGGCCGATCTTGTTCGCGATAGGATAGGTGATCGTTCTGCCATCCTGCAGTAACTCGTGGGTAATGTGGTCGATGGTCAACCATACGGTATTCTGACTGATTAGGACGCCGCCCAGGAAGATGCTTGCCGTGATCTTGAGTTCCAGAGGATCGGGCAGGATTGCGCCCAGATAATTTCCAGCTATGTACGGTGGTACCTGATCGTACGCAACGTGAACATGTGCTTCTTTGGATGGCCCGCTCACCATCACGTTAACGCCGCCGTAGAGGTCAAAGCCGCTCTTTGATGCCCACGCTTCCTTGGCGCCGAATTCAGCGAAGCTGAATTCGGTCGTACAATCTGGACACTGATACTCCGTCGCCAGGACTAGCAGACATGCGCAGAGTAGAGTTACCCCAACTAACGGTTTACAAGCGAGTTTACTGGTCATGATTTTGCTCCCTTTCTATCAAAGTAATTGGCAGGCCCAGTACTTCCAGTCGAGTTTGGTTCATCTGGTCCAGCAGCCTCTCCGATTCGATGTCTGCGGCCTCTAGCTCCTGTTTGGCGTTCATTCCATGGAGTTCCAACGCCTCCTCAAATTCAGCGCGCCTTGCTTCCGGCTGACTTCTTTCGTCGCCCATTTGTTGAGTGACCCGTTCCAGAACGTATCGGGTACGTTTGGATCGTAACGCCGCTTCCTTTCCGGGCCGATGAACCATGGCCCAATAGGCAAACTGCAACAGTTCACCAGGTTTGTCGGCAATTGCGCTTGCTCTGGCGTACTCTGCCAGCCTCTGTTCCCTGTCAAGAGGGACTTCTTCCGGACGCTTCGCAAGCATCAGAATTGCGGCGGGGTCGTTTCCCATTTCTCTGAGCTGACGGGTGGTCAACAGACTATAGGGGTGATCGAATTGTCGTTCTGCCACGGGCTTGCAGGACCTGGCTCCAGGAGGCAACTCTTCACTTGATGGCACCGAACAATCATGCTCGACGACCGGATTCCAGGGCACGATGTGCAGTTCGTTGTATCGCTCCCGTTGCAGTGCCGTCAACGTCCCGGTCCGGGAGAAGAACATGTCCATAACGGGATCTGTCGTCCGCATTTGATCTGCGGTCTCTTCGGGATACTCGAGTTGGTAGTACGAGCTCTTGGTCACACGGCCCAGGTTTCCATCGTCGATGACGGGACTATCGCTGCCATCATGTGCCATCACGGTAGGCGCCGCCGGGACCATAACGGTCAATACCGTCGGTTCTGCGGTCTTTGTTGCTGTGCTGTCAATCTTGTCGGTCGCAGGTGGCATTGCGGGAGATGATGCGGCAGCGGGACGCGTGGGTTCTTGCTGAGCAGCGACAAATAGAAGCGCGAGCGCCGCCAGTCCCGCAACTGCGGCGATCATGGTCAGCCACCTGCGCCCGCTTCCACCTCCTGGATCAACCTGTTCGTTCATCTGGTCATCCTTCTTGCTTGAGATGATTAAACATACTCTTTGCAACCGGGTGGTGCAGTAGGAGGTGGTCCTGGTTGTGCGTAGGAGATCGACCTGCCGGGGCGAGGGGGTTGGCGATCAGATCTGGCTTGTCAGGTTCCTGGACTTTGATCCAGGCTACTTTGATGAGGACTCCCGGAGGGTGGAGCCGGAGATTGACCTGCCGAACCGAGGGGTTGACGAGCAGGTGTCTAGCAAGAAGGGTCTGGGAATGACACGGCCCAATGGATCGCGGCCGAGTGGTAATGACTGTTTCCGGGCAGGGCCTGGTTCAAATGGCGGAGGGGCAGGGATTCGAACCCTGGATGCCTCTCGGCATGCCGGTTTTCAAGACCGGTGCATTCAACCGCTCTGCCACCCCTCCGAAGGGGCGCAATATACGCGATCCTGAGGACCTTGTTAAGATGGGAGTTAAGATGGGGAGGTTAAGATGGGGTTAAAACCGCCGCAACGATCCACCGCAGGAACAGAACAGCAAAGACAAGCTCATGACTGAATGGCTCATTTTGATCGGTATTGGCCTCGGTGCCCTGTACTGGCAGGCGGCTGCGCGTGCCAAGGAGGTTGCGGTCGCCGCGGCGCGGCGTGAGTGCAAGCTGTGCGATGTTCAGTTTCTGGACAGTACTGCAGCGCTGTGCAAGCTGTCCATGAGCCGTGACAGCAACGACAACTGGCGCGCCTGGCGGGAATACCGCTTCGAATACGCGACTGATGGCGAAGTGCGGTACGAGGGGCGAGTCACCACGCTTGGCCCCAGGGTGATTCGGGTCGCGCTGGAAACGTTCAATCCCGTCATTCACTGATGCGCTCACAGATGCGCTCACAGATGCGCTCACGGATGCAATGTGGAGGACCCTTGTGGCTTGTGGCACTGTCTCTGGGTGGCCTCATGGGCTGTGTTACCACTCATACCGAAGTTTGTGCACCTGTTTTCACGACCATCCCGATCGTTCTTGAACCGAGTGCGCTGGGTCGTCTGGCGGAGTCTCCGCGTGACAACGCCAAACGCGAATCAATCGCTCTTGGGTATCTTGAGACAGCCGGATGCGATTCACTCTACCGGCAGGCGATCCCTGGTACTTCCCGTCATAATCTGATCTGTTCTATTGAAGGGAGCCCTCAACGGGGTGATTCACGCCCCCGGATTATCGTGGGTGCCCACCATGACAAGGTGGCGCCAGGGTCCGGCGTGGCAGACAACTGGAGCGGCATCGTTATTCTGGCGGCGCTGGCGGAATACTTTGCCAGAGAGCGCCTCACATCAACCCTTACGATGGTCGCCTTCGGTGAGGAAGAACGCGGCATGGTCGGGGCACGCGAGTACGTGCAGACCCTGACCGGAAATGACCAGCAGGTGAGCGCGATGGTGAACGTTGATACGATCGGGATTCGGGATCTGGTGATCGACGCGCGATCCGATTCCGAACTGCAGTGCATCGCTCGTGGTGTGGCGGCATCATTGGGGTCCACTGTGGTGTCCCGGGGCCTGCGCGAGATGTCCGGAGACTGGGAACCGTTCGCGCGCCACAGGATTCCCATCCTGAATTTCCATTCCATGCAGGTGATGGACTTACGCCACATCCACACCTCAAGGGACCGTCCGGGGATCGTCGACGAGCAAAAGCTGACTGCTGCCTATGCGGTTATTCTTAACTCGATTGTCGCCGTGGACAGATCGCTGGTTCAGTCCCCGGGTTCCGATTCGTTCTCAGAACCATCCCCAAACGTGTCCTCGAAGTTGCTGATCCATCTGTCCAGATCGGTCCCATCGGCTGGCAGCAGCTTAACGCCAATGAAATGCTCCTCATCGACCTCCATCGCCCAGCGAACTTCTCCCCTCAGCAGGTACATGGCGAACGGGTCACCCACGCCGATCGTGACGTTCAGCAGGCTGCCGCTGTAGAGCGCATCTCCGGTATGGAACTGCAGACCATGGGCTGACACATCCACCGCCTCAGCAGAGATTGACTCACCGACCAGGTCCGGGTCCTGGGCACACTCGTGTACGTGCACGAAAAAGTGGATCCCGTTGGCAATTCGTCGTTCCTGGCGCTTGTCGGCGTTCATTGATCCGTCGTTCTCATGAATTGGGGCAGCCTAGTGTATAGGACGGGCGATTCATCGTCTGATTCAGTTGTCGATCAGGTTCCGATACGCCTTGAGGTGTTTAAGGGCCTCCGCGTGCTGGCCAACCAGTTCGTACAGTCGTGACAGATTGTAGTGGGCGTCGGCAAAGGAGGAAGCCAGCTTGTACGTGTCGATGGCGTCCTGAATGCGTCCCAGGTCTTCCAGTAGCGTTCCCAGATTGAAAGCGGCGAGGATGTTGTCCGGTTCGGCCTGCAGAGCCAGTTGATAGTGCTCCTCGGCTGCCTGGTATTCGCCAGCCTCCTGCAGCAGCCGACCGATGTTCACATGGGCGTCACTGTGTTCCGGGTCGATGTCCAGCGCCCGCAAATAGGCCGCGGGGGCATCCTCCGGGCTGACGGCCTCCAGATCAACACCGAGATCAAACCAGTCATCACTGGACAGCTGGTCACTCTCTTCAGCCTGTTCGGCGGCCTGGCGGGCGAGAGGTGCGACGGTCCCGGCAAGATCTGACACGGAGAAATTAAAGTGAATCTGTCCGGACTCGGCGCTGTACACATGATCGTCCTGACGGATGACCACCTCACCACCGTCTCCGGCGATCCGCATGGAGGACAGCGACCGCTCGGTGGGCAGACGCGCCTTCAGCTGCATGAGGGATTGGTTGACACGGGCCTTGCGCACACCCGCATCCAGCAACTCCTTGGCAGTGCGCAGGATCACGATGTCCTGAAAAGAGAAACGGTAACGATTGCCCTGGGTGCGTTCCGGGTCAAGAATGCCCGTCCGGGCGATTTCCCGAATCGTGGCTTCCTCCAGTTCCAGCAGTTCCGCGACGTCTCGCGTGGAATATCCCTTCATCTCATTGACAACAAACCAGAGGGTTACTTCATGGACGCGCTCTTTCCCTTGGCGGTTGCTTTCGCTTTCGGCTTGGGCTTGGCCCCGGCCTTGTGCCTGGACGTCTGCCTCTTCGCGGCCCGTTTCGGCTTGCCGGATGTCTCGTTGGACTTCAGGCTCGCTTTCAAGGCCTCCATGATATCAATAATCTTGGCTTCTTCCTGTTCTTCTTGAACCACCACCACTTCCTCGCCATTCACCTTCTGCTCGATCAGTGACAACATGTGGTGGCGGACCTCATCCTCATACTTCTCCGGATGGAACTCATCGCTGGCGACCTGTTCAACCAGTTGAATCGCAAGCTCCAGTTCGGCTGGCTGGATTTCCGCGTCGGGGACTTCGACGTCACTAAAGCTGCGCAGTTCTTCCTGATGGCGGAGCTGAACCATGATGAGACCCTCGTCCAGGGGATGAATCATCACAAGATAGCACTTGCCCCGTGCGGCATATTTGGCCAGCGCAGATTTGCCGGTCCTGCGCATGGCCTCTGCCAACAACTGATAGCTTCGCGCTGCACCTTTGTCCGGACCGAGGAAGTTGGTCTTTTCGACATACAGTGCACTGACCTGTTCGGCCGGGACAAACTCGGTGATATTGATCTCGTTGGTGGACTTGGCATCGATGGCCTTGATCTCTTCCGGTGTGAACAGCACAAACTGACCCTTGGCAAACTCATAGCCCTTCACGCGGTCGGCATATTCCACCAGTTCCCCGTCGGTTGCAGATACATATTGCTGCTTCAGCCGGGCGCCATCCTTGCGCAGCATGTTGAAATGGATGGCCCTGGTTGAGTCCACCGTTGAATAGAGTTTGACTGGGATCGATACCATGCCAAAGGAAATGACACCGGACCCGGTTGCTCGTGCTGCCATGGTTAAACTCCTCCGTTCAGGGATACTGCACTATCGGACAGAGACTGAGGACCTGTCAATGGGTTCAATAGCATAGAATAAAGAGCCTTAAAAACAAAGGGATAAACACGCAATCTAAGGTAAGTTAGTGAAAGTCTCGGGGTGGCTGTGCACGGCTGGAAGACCCGATATAATGCGCCGGCACCGGTGCCGGACGCCACTGTCACGACACTGTCGATTCGACCGATCAATACGACCCGGCCAAACCGGGATATGAGGACACTATGGCAGACTTCAAATGGGACGATCCCTTCTTCCTGGATGACCAACTGACCGAGGATGAGCGCATGATCCGGGACACTGCCCGGGACTATGCCCAGGAGAAGCTGATGACCCGGGTCCTGCAGGCCAACCGGGAAGAATACTTCCACCGGGAGATCATGAATGAGATGGGCGCACTGGGTTTGCTCGGACCCACGCTCCCGGAGAAATACGGCTGTTCCAACGTGAACTATGTTTCCTATGGGTTAGTCGCCCGTGAGGTCGAACGGGTGGACAGCGGCTATCGGAGCGCCATGAGCGTCCAGTCTTCGCTGGTGATGCATCCGATCTACACCTACGGTACAGAAGCGCAGCGGATGAAGTACCTGCCGAAACTCGCCAGCGGCGAATGGGTGGGTTGTTTCGGCCTGACAGAACCGGACCACGGCTCTGACCCCGGCAGCATGATCACCCGGGCTGAGAAGACTGACGGCGGATATGTCCTGAACGGTGCCAAAATGTGGATTACCAATTCTCCCATCGCTGATCTGGCGGTGGTGTGGGCCAAGCTGGACGGTGCTATTCGCGGATTCATCGTGGAACGGGGTACGCCAGGCTTTTCTACCCCCAGGATCGAGGGCAAGTTCAGCCTGCGTGCCTCGGTAACGGGACAGATCGTGCTGGAGGATGTCGAGATCCCGGAAGAAAACCTGTTGCCCGATGTTTCCGGGCTGCGCGGCCCGTTCGGCTGCCTGAACAAAGCCCGTTTCGGGATTGCCTGGGGCAGCATGGGAGCGGCTGAATTCTGCTGGCACGCGGCTCGCAACTATACGCTGGAGCGCCACCAGTTCGGTCGGCCCCTGGCGGCTAACCAGTTGATTCAGAAGAAGCTGGCCGACATGCAGACCGAGATCACCCTTGGTCTGCAGGGTTGCCTGCGATTGGGACGGTTGATGGACGAGGACAACTGCCCGGTGGAAAACATCTCCCTGATGAAGCGCAATAACTGTGGCAAGTCTCTGGACATCGCCCGGATGGCACGCGACATGCACGGTGGCAACGGGATCTCTGACGAATACCATGTGATTCGACACGTGATGAACCTGGAAACCGTCAACACCTATGAAGGTACACATGATGTTCATGCGCTGATTCTGGGTCGGGCCCAGACCGGGCTGCAGGCATTTACCGGTGCCTAGCAGTACTGGGCACGCCGGTGGGGCAGCCGTAATCGTGCATGCAAAGTTTCCCGGACGGCACGCCGTAGGGGTGCCAAGTAAGACTCCCCGGCCGCACGCCATGGAACAGCACTCACATGAAAGTGACGAGCGTGCGCAGGCCCGTCGCAGTCGAGGCGGGAAACTTGCCAGAGGCAAAGTGTGGACGAGAATTCCATGAATGGTTCCCTTCAGTACCTGTCAGGGCGCCGTCCGGCACTGGCCATGGTTGCCAGTTGTCTGCCTGTGATGCCCGCGTTCCGACGCGTTCAGGGTGAACCGGGCCGATATCCTACACGGGTCCGGTCAATCGCTGATACGCGCTCTGGCGACATGCCGTCTTCCCATTCTGGACCAGTGGGTTTAACTTGGACCCATCAAGACCTGGGAGCGGTCCGGTGATTAAAGTACTTGTGGTGGACGACCATCAATTGGTGAGGATTGGCACCTCACGACTGCTGGAAGACATTGATGGCATTTCCATCATCGGCGATGCCGATTGCGGTGAGGAGGCCATCGAGAAAGTGCGCCAGCTGTCGCCGGACGTGGTGCTGATGGACGTACAAATGCCAGGCATCGGCGGGATGGAAGCGACCCGGCGCTGTCTGCGAGTCAACCCGGAGCTCAAGATCATTGCTGTCACGGTCTATGAGGATGAACCCTACCCGTCCAAACTGTTCACGGTAGGCGCCAGCGGTTACATCACCAAGAAGGCAAACGTGGAGGAAATGGTGCGAGCCATCCGCAAGGTCATGGTAGGGCAGCGTTACATCAGCAATGACGTGGCCCAGCAACTGGCACTGCGGCCATTCTCAGATGACCAGGCCTCGCCGTTTGAGGCGCTTTCCAGCCGTGAAATGCAGATCACGCTCATGGTGATCATGGGCCACAAGGTCACGGAAATATCCGAGCGGCTGTCCCTGAGCCCCAAGACCATCAACAGCTATCGCTACCGCATTTTTGACAAACTGGACGTCGCCAATGACGTTGGCCTCACCAAACTCGCCATCAAGCATGGCATCATCGATGCCGAGGCCGTGGCCTGATCCCCTGGGCGTTTCTGGATCAGCCCCGCAATAGTCGTGCAAACAAAGTACTGGTGGCACCACGTATCATGTCAACTTCCATGCGCGTTCACGCCCACATGTAATCAACCCTGAAGCATGTAAAATACCAGCCGTATATTCATCCTGTCAGTCCTCATGCCTAGAGCCCTTGCCGACTGTCGGCGTTGCCGACGGCTTCAACATCAATTCAACCGCCTTCGAGTGCAGTACCCGGACTACTGGAATCGTCCGGTCGGTGCGATCGGTGACCCGATGTCTCCGCTGCTGATCGTGGGGCTGGCGCCAGGTCTGCACGGTGCCAATCGAACCGGTCAGCCATTTACCGGGGATGCCTCCGGCGACCTGCTTTTTTCGACCCTGACTGAACTCGAAATTGCTGGCCGCGTTCAGATCACTAATGCGGTCAAATGTCTGCCGGTGAGCAACAAACCAGCCGGCCGGGAGGTCGACAATTGTCAGGGCTATTTGCGCGCTGAACTTGCACAGCTTGCCGGCCGGCCCGACGCCACCGTTCTCGCCCTGGGACGTATCGCGCACAATGCCGTGCTCAAGGCATTGGGCAAGCCGCAGAACGGGTGTCGGTTTGCCCATGGCGCCCAGCATGAACCGGGGCAGGGCATTGCGCTGGTCGATTCCTACCACTGTAGCCGCTACAACACCCAGACCGGGCGCCTGACCCCGGTCATGTTCCAGCAAGCAGTGCGGCGCGCGGCGGTGTGCGCGGGTCTGGTATTGTCGGGATCTGATGCCGGGGGGTTGCAGGCGGGGAGTGGCGCCAATGGCTGAACCGGTCTTCGACGCCAGGGATTTTGTGGCAAAACTGCCTTCCCGACCCGGCGTCTACCGCATGCATGATCAGGATCACGAGGTGATCTATGTCGGCAAGGCGAAGAACCTCAAAAGCCGCGTTTCCAACTATTTCCGTGGCTCCGCGCTCGATACCAAGACCCTGGCACTGGTCAGCCATATCGACTACGTCGAGGTGACCGTCACCGCCAGTGAAACCGAGGCACTGCTGCTGGAACAGTCTCTGATCAAGGAACACCGGCCACCGTACAATATCGTGCTGCGGGATGATAAGTCCTACCCTTTCATCTATCTGTCTTCTGAGGATGAATATCCCCGATTGGCGTTCCACCGTGGCGCCAAGAACAAGAAGGGCAAGTACTTCGGTCCATTCCCCAGTGCCTACTCCGTGCGGGACAGCCTCAACATCCTGCAGAAAGTGTTCCGGGTCCGTCAGTGTGAGGACTCATTCTTCCGCAATCGCTCCCGGCCATGCCTGCAGTATCAGATCAACCGCTGCTCTGGCCCGTGTTGCGGGCTGGTGAGCCCGCAGGAATATGCTGATGATGTACACCACGCGAGCCTGTTCCTGGAGGGCAAGAGCCGGGACGTGCTGAAGGACTACGCCAACCAGATGGAGGACGCGTCAAAGGCGCTGGAGTTCGAAAAGGCGGCTCGTCATCGGGACCAGATCCAGCATTTGCGGCGAATTCAGGAGCAGCAGTATGTCGTGGGTAACGACGGCGATATCGACGTCATCGCAGCGGTTCGCTCGCCCGGCGGGGTGTGCGTGCTCGTTATGTACATCCGGGGAGGGCGCCTGCTGGGCAACAAGACCTATTTTCCAGGCACCCGGCTGGACGAGGACCCCGGCGAGATCCTGGCCGCCTTTGTGCCGCAGTTCTACCTGACCGGCAGCGGCAACCGGGAGATCCCGAAAGACATCATCGTCAATGCGCGGATTGAGGACCGACACCTGATTCAGGAAGCGTTGACCGAATTCAGCGGCAAAAGGGTACGTTTGATGGATTCCGTACGTTCCGCCCGGCGTCGCTGGGTGGACCTTGCGGTGACCAATGCCGAACAGTCCCTGGGCACCCATCTATCCAATCGGGACAACGTGCGGCAACGCTTTGACGCCCTGCAGGAGGCGCTGGGGCTGGATGCGGTTCCGGAACGGCTGGAGTGCTTCGACATCAGCCACAGTTCCGGTGAGGCGACGGTCGCGTCCTGTGTTGTATTTGACCAGACCGGGCCAGTGAAGTCCGACTATCGTCGTTTCAATATTGACGGCATCGCCCCCGGTGATGATTATGCGGCCATGGCTCAGGCGCTGAACCGGCGCTATACGCGCCTCAAGAAAGGGGAAGGACAGATCCCCGATGTCCTGATCGTGGATGGCGGCAAGGGTCAATTGTCCGAGGCGGAACGCATTCTGGAAGAACTGCAGGTGACCGGTATTACCCTTGTAGGGGTTGCCAAAGGCCCCACCCGCAAGGCGGGCCTCGAGAGCCTGTTTGTCTCTGGCCGGGGTGAATTCAACCTCTCACCAGACAACCCGGCATTGCATCTGATTCAGCATATCCGGGATGAAAGCCACCGCTTTGCCATCACCGCTCATCGCCAGCGCCGGGGCAAGAAGCGCAACACGTCCGTTCTGGAAGGCATCGAGGGGGTAGGGCCGAAACGGCGCCGGGCGCTGCTTCGGCACTTCGGTGGCAGTGGCCAGGTGCAGAGCGCGAGTGTGGAGGAACTGGCGAAGGTGGAAGGAATCTCCAATACCCTTGCTGAACAGATTTATGCCACGCTTCATACGGGGTAGAATGCCGCGGTCCCCTGGTCAGACCCGTCATGCCACTTAGTCTACCGAATCTGCTAACCAGCCTGCGCATTCTGATGATCCCTGTGCTGGTCGTCGTATTCTATTTCCTGCCGCAGGAATGGAGATACCTCAGCTCTGCGCTGGTATTCACGCTCGCCGCGATCACGGACTGGATGGACGGCTATCTTGCCCGTCGGCTGGGCCAGACGACCACCTTCGGCGCGTTCCTGGACCCGGTGGCCGACAAGCTGATTGTAGCGGTAGCACTGCTGCTGCTGGTGGCGGATCATGCCACCGCAATACTCGCGGTTCCGGCGATCGTCATTGTGGGCCGGGAGATTGTCGTTTCAGCGCTTCGGGAGTGGATGGCCAAATACAGCCAGCGGCGCAGCATGGCCGTGTCGTTTCTGGGAAAGGTGAAGACCACTTTTCAGATGATCGCCATCATCGTCCTATTGGCGAGTGGTCCGGGCATAGAGAAGGAGACTGTCATTCTGGGCTATGCGCTGCTCTATTGCGCAGCAATTTTGACGATCTGGTCCATGTATCAGTATCTGCGCCTGGCCTGGCCAGATCTTTCCTCAGGGATGTCCGTGCAGGGTGATTCAGATCAAGATTCTACTTAAAGTTAACTCTATAACTAGCTGAATATAATCATACTTTTTGAATTTTTGACAACCTCCTTGCACCTCCCATCAGGAGGATTGCAATCAGAGTCAGCACCCAGAGCCCCAGCGTGAAGGTATCAGTCAGATCATAAAGCACGCCCAGCGTCAGGGGACCCAGCACACCGCCAATCTCCGCCGCTGAAAAGAACAGACCGGAAGCGACGCCGGCATATCGGTTGCCGATGCCGGGTAATTCCACCAGCGTCAGAATCAGCACGGTCATCAGGCTCGAACGTGCAATGCCCTGCATGAACAAACCAAGGAAAATCAGTGCTGAGGAATCGGTCTGCAGCAGGATGCTGGCGACCGCCGCGAGGCCCGCCAGCCCCATTAGAATCCTGAACCGGCGGCCCGGGATGGCCAGCCGTGGAATGAGCAGAGAACCCGCGATACCCACCACGGTAGGAATTGCTGCCCAGTAGCCCGCCTCAATGAGTGTCATGCCATTGTGGGTGAGCAGTTCCGGCAGCCAGTTGTTCAGCCCATGGTTAAACAGGAACACCCCCACACTCATCCCCAACACCAGCAGCACAGCCGGTTGGCTAATGAGTCGCTTCAAGACCTGGCCCTGAGGCAGACTGCTGGTCGCTCGATGTTCTGATTCACTGACATCCAAACCCGGCACCGATGCAATGACCCACCAGGCGACGGCGACCAGAGCACTGAATCCGGCCACGCCAAGGAGCAGGACCCGCCATGACCCGAGCCACGGCAACAGAACTGAATGGGTGAGGGTGAGCGAGAAGATCCCGCCTATGGATGGCCCGGTCATGTAGATGCCCATCGCGAGCCCCCGGGAAGACCCTTCAAACCACTGACTGATGACCTTGGGAGCCCCTGCGGACACGATGGGGCCACCGATTCCAAACAACATCACGGCCAGCACCATGGTGACATAGTCCGGTGCCAGGCCACGGGCCAGTACCGATGCCGCGACGAACATCCCGCCCAGTGTCAGCGCCCAGCGGGATCCGATTCGGTCCAGCAGAATGCCGCAGGGAATTGCGGCGGCGATGTAGGTGAGTTGCCACGCTCCCATGATGCTGCCCATGGCAGCGTGACTGATTCCAAGGTCTGATTCGATCTGCCGCACCAACGGCGCCATGCTGGTCGCCACCAGACCAAATGATAGATACAGCAACCAGACCCCGAATAGCAGGACCCAGCGATAGTGGACAGACACGAACAAGACGCCAATGACGGAAAGACGCGCATGCTACCACTGGACTGGCATGGACTCACTGATTGATCTGCACTGGTCATCGCAATCCATGTTTCGTTGAATCACAATCAATCCTCATCAAAGCCCATTGAGAGTCGTGAAATAGCCGTCAGAATGCTTTAGACTTGCCCGCTTCCCAAAGGCTGGGTGGCAGAGTGGTTATGCAGCGGTCTGCAACACCGTTTACGCCGGTTCAATTCCGACCCCAGCCTCCAGTTCTTTTCAGGACAGGCGAGTCACCGGGTGGTGAAAACGGGTGCCGGGCAGACCGATGACCATTACCATCATCTCCGGCTGCCCCGGTTCAGGCAAAACCACCCTGGCTCGCGAACTTGCTGCGACGCGCCCGCTGGGGGTTCATATCCTCACTGATCAGTTCTACGAGGCAATACCCAATGCCATCGAGCCCTGGCGCCGTGAATCGCGCATGCAGAACGAGACCATTGTTCGTGCCTTCATCAGGGCCAGTGAGGTGTTTTCCGAGGCCGAGTACAACGTCTTTATCGATGGTGTGGTTGGCCCCTGGATGTTCCCCGTCATTGAAGATGTGCTGTCCGGGTTCGAGTACGTACTGCTGTCCATCGGGCTTGAGCAAGCGCGTCAACGCGTGCGGCGGCGGGCAGAGCAGGGCGCGGGACCGGAGGAAACCGGGCTGGACATCATGCATCCGCAGTTTGCAGCCATCGAGCGGCAATATGAACGGCATGTGTTACCCACTGGCGGCAGACCGATCGAAGACATCGTGGCCGAGTATGAGCACAGGAGCAGCCGGGGCGAGTTCGACCACCCCTGATTGCCGCCTCAGAAGTAGACGTGTAGCTGCAGGAAGGCTTCGTCCTCGTTTCGGGCCGGGTTGGGGTCGTCACTCTGATTGGAGTGGAAACCGAGGCGCAGATGTGTGTACGGCATCGGGAACCACTGGTATTCAACAGAATAGCGTTCGCTGTCTGGGGCGGCGGGTGTCATCGGCGATGCGGTTCGACGCTCACCAGTTATCTTCAGGTAGTGCCCCTGTGAGAGCTTCCAGTTAGCCTCCAGCAGGGTCAGTTCCTGATCTACATCCACCAGACCACGCCGGTCATCACGTATTCGGTCAAACTCAAACAACCAGGAAACGGGGCCCGTTTTAAGCCCAGCGAAGAGGCCAGCCATTCGACGGTCCGTACCATCAGTATTGTTGTCGTTGGCGGAAATCCCAACGCGCCAGGCCGAAGTCATCCAGGCCAGACGACCGCTGATCATCTTTCCATCATCAGACTCGAAGCCGCCCCCGGACCCGTTGGTGACAGATACCTGTGCCGACAGGTGGTCCCCCACGTGTCCCAGCTCGATACCATTGTCGGCAGAGTTGAAATTGACATTGGTGATCTGGCGCACGACAACAGAATCGTCTTCCAGCCGCCAGCCGTATGGAATAAAGATTTTCCCGGCACGAAGGTAGGTATTGCCGAAAGTATATTGCGCCCAGAATTCACGATTGAGCGACCCGCCCGGTGCAAACTGCTGGTCCACATACAGGGTCACGTCTTCGGTCAGTTTGCCGGCGAGATAGACGGTGACCCGGTCAGTTGCAAAACTCAGATGATCGTCACGGGCCGTGTTCTCCCGCTGAAAAGCGGACCCCCTTGCGTCGATGCCGACGGTCAGGTGTTCGCCAAGACTGCCCGGCGATGGAGCGGCAGCTGCCGCGCTGGCAGGCAGCAGGGAAGTGCTGAACAAGGCGCCAAAGCGGTTGCGCAGACCTCCACCGGCGGGGTTTATATGGCACTGTTTGCAGTGATACCCGGTCTCAACGGCCAGGAAGGGTTCGGCAAACGTCACCGGCGAGGTCACAGCCAGAATGAACAGCAGCGGGATCGCTTTTCTGATCATGGGTTTGCTCCGGCATCGATCCAGCTTCGAATGATGTCCATGTTCTCGGCCGACAGTGGTGAGCCGCCGAGCGGCATACGACTTCCGACGATGCCGGAGCGTCCCTCAAGCTTCCAGATCAGATAGCTTTCTTCGGAGTTACCGGGCTCAACCCGGTCCACGCTGGAGACCCCCTCGCTCGGCACATTGACGAGTTCGTCGAAGCTGTCTCCTACGGACAGGGTAAGCCCTCCGTTGGTACCGTGGCAGACCACACAGTTGTTGTTGAAAATCGTCTGGACCTGACTGAAGGTCGCGGCTTCTGACTCCTCGCAGGCATCACCTGTACCATCACCATCGGAATCGTCCTGGTTGGCGTTTGATGTGTCCGGACAGTTATCGGCATTATCACCAACGCCGTCACCATCGGTATCGACCGTTTCGTTCTGGTCGGTGGGGAAGGCGTCTTCATTGTCACCTACACCGTCGCCGTCGGTATCCTCACTCTCGCTGGCGTCGTTCGGGAATGCATCAGCATTGTCACCGACCCCATCGCCATCCGTGTCTGCGCTCTCACCAGCGTCCTGCGGGAATGCATCGGCGTTGTCGCCGACGCCATCACCATCGCTGTCCACAGACTCACTGGAGTCATTGGGGAAAGCATCCTCGTTATCAGGTACACCGTCGCCGTCACTGTCCTGATCACCCGTCGTACTGCCATCGCATACGCCGTCTCCATCTGAATCGACAGAGCCGTCCGGGTCTTCTGGGCAGGCATCGCCGTTGTCACCAACGCCGTCGCCATCGGTATCGGCAGTCTCCGCGCCATTCATCGGGAAGGCGTCACCATTGTCACCGACGCCGTCTCCATCGGTATCGGTCGTCTCTGCTGCATCCAGCGGAAACGCATCGCTATTGTCGCCAACACCATCGCCGTCGCTGTCCTGTGTTTCGTTGGGATCGTCCGGGAAGGCATCATTGGCGTCGTCGACCCCGTCGCCATCGGAGTCCAGCGCGGCATCGATCAGTTGGCCCCTGATTTCGCCGTCGGGGTAGTTGAGGGTGTGCACGTCCACATAGAGCTCGTGGTCCAGAAACATCATCAGTTGTTCACTGGTGAAGCTCTCATTTTCGGCAAACCAGTGCCGATCATTGAGCGGGTCCTGTGACAGTTCGGCGATGACTGCGCCATTTTCACCCGCCGGGCCGGCGTGAATGTGCACGGCCGTCGCGAGGTCGATGTCGGTAGTGTTGACGTGGATGTCAAACGTTCCGTCCGTCATGCGCAGGGTGACGGCGCTGACGCCCCGGGAAGAAGCAGCAACGGGCGAATCAGCTACGACGCCGGAAGGGTACATCAGCGAGACCCGTAACTTGTAGCCCTCAGGTATGATCTGCCCACGCAACTCACCGGGAGGATGGTCAGCGGTATGCAGGTTGAAATAGAGTCGGCCTTCATGCAATGACGTCAGCATTTCCTCAGTCAACGGGATGTCGCTTGCGAACCAGTGTGCGCCGTCCGGGGCACCTTCCATCGGAATGATCACTCCGCCATTGGTTCCGGCACTGCCCTCGTGTATGTGGGCTGCGAGTAGCTCGATGTTGCTCTTTGTGAAGTGCACCTGGGCGACTGCGTCCGGGCCGACAGTCATCGCACCACGAGCGAAGCCATCACTGGCAACGGGTTCCGGGACCTGTTCAAGACCGTTGGGTGTCGCCATCACCAGGGTGACATCTATGGGCAGCACCTGGCCCCTGAGCTCACCTGCTGGATGGGCTGCGCTGTGTACATTGAAATAGGTTTCTCCGTTCAGGATCGCGAGCATGAGTTCGTCGTCAAGCACAGTGTTGTCGGGAAACTGCCATCGGTTCCCGTTGCCTGGGTCCTGTTCGAGTCCGATGGCGACAGGCCCGTTGCTGCCGGCCCAGGCAAGGTGGAGGTGTGCAGCTGTGACTTCGACCCCTGCCGTTTCCAGAGTGACCGTGGCATCGCCTGTTTCCGGGAGAATGACAAGGTCTGACCAGCCGGTGGCGTCGGACTGTACCGGTGCTGTCTGCTGGCCAGGTTCCAGCAGGGTCCAGATGTCGATCAGCACCGGTGCGGCAGCATCGCCACCGTCCCGTAGCTGGTTCAGTTCATCGAGACTTAACTCGTCCGGAATGGAAAGTCCACCGTTCACGGCAGACTGTAAATCGACGGCAGCCTTGCCGAGCGCCCGAACGGCGCTCCTTGCGAGCAGGGCAGCGTCTGTATTGTCAAGCAGTGCTCCCCCGGTTTCCGCGTTCGCTATCTGCTGAGCAAGCAGGACCACCATCTGTGAGATGTCGCCTCGGGTCGAGTTTCCCGCCTCGACGAGACCTGCTACCGCAGCAGACAGTGAACTCGCAACGAAGCTGGCGCTGGTGAGCGCCTCGGCGCTGGACGTGTCGATACTGGTCAGGTCAATAAGGGGTATTGATGAGATGACGGTACCATCCGGCAGCGCAATGTCCGGAAACGTGCCTGTGATGAGTTGGCCAACCCGTTCGTTAGCTGTAGCAAGGTTGGCGTCGGTCAACGTGCTGCCATCTCCGAGTGCCAGTGCTGTTTCGGTCACGAATTCAGATAGTGGCGATACATACACGGAACCCGTAAAGGTGTCATCACCGTTGTCAGCCAGCGATTCGAGCACAGCGCGGAGCGTGAATTCGTCTGGTAGGGGATAGCTCTGACCGAACCCGACGGTCTGCCGGTCACCGTTGCTGGCGAGGCCAATCTCGCAGATTGGATCGACGTCGCAGATGCCGGACGCCCCTTCGCCGGAAACCACCAGTAGAAGGGGCGGGGTCAGTTCTGTGTCCACGGTGAAGGCAAGCTCGAAGCGCCCGGATTGATCCGTGACTCCACTTTGCCCCAGTGCGGTCCCGGAGGCATCATAAAGGGAGACCTCTGCTGATGAGATGACTCCCTTGATCGCGGTTCCGGTCAACGTGTACGTAAACGTGGGGTCAGGATCAGGTGCGGGTTGTGGTTGTGGGGCAGCAGGGGGGTCGTTGCTATCGCTACACGCCGTCAGAACGGTGCAAACTATCAGAATCAGAATGTGCCTTGCGATAATCTGGGCTGATTGCGACATGGTCACCACTTCGGTTTTCAACATTTTCCCTCACCTTTCGAGACGCTTTTGGAATCACCCAGTCTGTCGAGCACGGTGAGTGATCGGTTCGGTCAATATTCTTTTTTTTCGTCGGCGAACCTTCTTCCCCCGACAGACGACTTACTTTTGAATGTTGATACCAGGTGACCGCAAGGCACATGAGTTCCGCCGAAGTGGAGTTGCTTGAAGCCATCGGAGACGGTGACCGACGGGCGATGCGAGACCTCTATGAGCTGTATGTCCCAAGGCTCTGGCGGTTTCTGTATCGGGTCACCGGTAACGTGGACATGATCTCTGAACTCACCAATGACGTGATGCTTACGGTGTGGCAACAGGCGGCCGGGTTCCGGCAGGAGTCGAACGTCTCTACCTGGATACTGGGCATTGCCTACCACAAAGCGGTCGATGCGGTTCGAAAGGATCGCCGATACAAGCAGTATCTTGGCCTGGTACGCCTGCAACCTGCTGTCAGCGAACAGGACAGCGGCAGCATCAGTGAACTGATCGTCAACAGGGACCTTACCAGGCTCATTTCCGGACTGACCCTGCCTCAACGGGCGGTCGCGGAACTGGCGTTCGGGTTTGGGTACTCATATCCTGAAATCTCGGAGATCCTGGATATCCCCGTCAATACCGTGAAGTCGCGAATGTTCGCCGCGCGCCGCACAATGCAGGACAATCTGGAGGGCCTGCCCGTGGATGACTCGAATGAATGAGCACAGTGAAGTCAAAAGTCTGCTGCCATGGTTCCTTAATGGGACCCTGGACGAACATGAGCAGGCCCGGCTGACAGAACACCTCGGCCGCTGTGAAGAGTGCCAGGATGATGCGCGGAAGATGGTCAGAATGGCACGAATGTTCAGTCCCCAGGCAGGACAGGACGAGATCAGGAGTGCGACACGTCGGGCCTCTGCTGATTTCGTGGCGACGCTGCATCTACAGGGAACACGTACACGTGCACGATGGCGCCCGGGCCGCACCGTGACGGTGGTTGTGATGCTGCTCATGCTCGGGATCGGAATCAGCGTGATGTGGCCCCGGACCGATCTCTACCGGACCCTGGGTACCACACCAACCGACATGCAAGGCGAGGTCGTTCAGATCGTGTTCTCTTCCGATGCTTCAGAAAAATCTATCAGGGAGGTCTTGTTGGCCAATGACAACAAGGTGCTGAGCGGGCCTACCCGGCAGGGAGTGTATCGGGTCGCACTAGGGGCTGGCCAGCGTGTGGAAATTGTGATCGCACGCCTGCAGAACCACCCGGACGTCATCTTCGCAGAACATGAGATGAGTCCGTAATGCATTTCCTGTCTCGTTTGAAATTGTCGATATTGATAGTCCTGGCGTGTCTGGCCTTGCAATCGTGTACCCACCATCCGTCCCATGGTCCGGAAGGTCCGGACGAATACATCATTACCATCCCGCTGCCAGATGATGTGACAGCACCTCGTGCACCGGGGTCGACGAAGGTCTATCTCGCCCGCCGGTGGGAGGTCCCGCCCCTGGCAAGAAGGGTCACCAATCGTTTGCGCCGGGAGTTCGGGTTCAGGGTCACCGACACCTGGCCGCTTCCAAGTATCGGAGAGTTTTGTATCGTCGTCCGGTTCAGCGATGAATCTTTGATGGACAGGATTGGTGAGGACGATGACGTGTTGAGCGTCCAAAAAATCAATCAATTTGCTGCCATGCGGACAACACCACCGTATAACGATGCACGACTGGGCGCTCAACTGGGGAACCAGATCGAGTCGCTGAATCGCCTGCATGCCTGGTCTACCGGCAAGGATGTTCGGATTGCGATCATCGACACGCCCGTAGACCTCCGACACCCGGACCTGAAGTCCCGGATCAAAAGCCAGGCGGTGTTCTTCGACGGACGACGCAAAGCCGAGGATTTTGTACACGGCACGGCCATAGCAGGGATCATTGGCGCGGTTGCCAACAACGGCATCGGCGTAGTGGGGTATGCCCCCGACGCGGCCCTGCGAAGCTATGCGGCCTGCCGCTATCGTGACGAGTCCAGACAATCACTGTGCAATACGTTCTCACTGGCCAAGGCCATTGCGGCGGCCACCCACGATGGCGCCGACATCGTAAACCTGTCCCTCGCCGGGCCTGAAGACAAACTTCTGAGGAGGCTGATCCTGGCGCTGCAGCGGGCCGGCACCGTGGTAATCGCATCTGACAATACAGCCGACGAGAATGCTCGATTTCCGGCGAGCATGCCGGGAGTGATCGCAGCGGGCCCCCTCGATAGCGTGAATACCTGGCGCCCCGACCTGATTTCGGTCGAGGATGAACACCTCACTACGCGAACAGGTGGTAGCTACCAGTTCTATCATGGCAGCTCCATGTCTGCCGCGCTCGTGACCGCACTGGCCTCCCTTTTGCTGGAACAGAGCCCTGGATTAAGCAGTGAGGCCGTCCATCGCAGCCTGTCCAACATCCAGCAGAACTGTACAGCCAGTCACACCGATGCCGAGTGCAACATGAAATTCGCGTTGCAACGGAACGTTGATAGTCCGGGCCCGGCGGCACTGCGATGAGCCGATCTATCGCAGTCATGGTGCTGGCCCTTGCCGCTTCGACCGCCAGTAGCGCCGGGCTGGAGGGCCGATTAGGCATTGGCGTATCTTTGGGCAGTGATTACCAGTATCAGGGCATTCGACAGGACCGGGGCGGCACTTCCGTGGCAGCCAACATCCAGTACGAGCACGGCGAGCACTGGGTAGCAGGCGCCTGGATAGGAGAATATGAGGTTCCCTGGTACCGTGATGCAAGCCTCGAGACCGACTACTTTCTGGCCTATCGCGCCGGGGTGTCTTTCAACCACAGGATCGAGACATCCCTGTGGCATTACGACTATCACGACCCTGCCTATGATCACTATGACTGGACCCAGATGCTGATGAGCTACCACTACAGTGACATGCTCACGCTCACCCTGGGGGCTGCCGATGGCTTTCTGGATACTCCGGGCACTTCACTGCTTATAGAGGGAACCCTTCGACGTCATCTGGGCCCGGTCTCGATTGGCGTCTCCGCCGGCAAGCACCATCTGCCAGGCGAATCAGTAAGCGGATTTACTTACGTCCAGTTTGGTGGTACCGCGCAGTGGCGCAAATGGACGCTGGCTGCCCACTACACTCTGCCTCAGAGCGCTACGAACTACACGACTCAAAGGCTGGCGCACAAGGGCGTCTCCATGGTCTTAGGCTATCGGCATTCGTTTGGTGCCGACTGACCGGCCCGTTCCCGCGCGGCTGATCGTGGACCCAGACTGACATCGAGCAGTGACGGGAGTCCAGGTCCGGCCGGAAGCGGGATCAATCCTCCAGCATCGATCGGACGACGTAAGGCAAAATCCCGCCGTGGAGGTAGTAGTCCCACTCCTTGGGGGTGTCAATGCGGATGTCCACCTCGAATACGGTTTCGCGATCTCCGCTCGCGGTCACCGTGAGCTGGCGTTGTCCGTTGCGGACTTCTGAAATACCAAACACCTCCGCGCCGGTCAGCCCGAGGCTGGTGGCATCTTCACCTTCCCTGAACTGCAGCGGCAGCACACCCATGCCAACAAGGTTTGACCGGTGGATTCGCTCATAGCTTGCAGCAATCACAGCCCTCACCCCGAGCAGTAGCGTGCCCTTGGCCGCCCAGTCCCTGGAAGACCCGGTGCCGTACTCTTTGCCGGCAAGGACCACCAGAGGCGTCCCTTCGCTCGCGTATTGTTGCGATGCTGCGTAGATGGTCATCACCTCTTTGCCGGGGTAATGGGTTGTCCAGCCGCCCTCGGTTCCCGGGGCGAGCAGATTCTTGAGGCGGGTGTTGGCAAAGGTGCCTCGCACCATCACCTCATGGCTGCCCCTTCTTGATCCGTAGGAATTGAACTCACCCACACTGACACCGTGGTCCAGAAGATATTGACCAGCCGGAGAGTCGGGGATAATGGCCCCCGCCGGTGAGATGTGATCCGTCGTGATCGAGTCACCCAGCAACGCCAGACAACGTGCACCTTCGATAGAGGTGACCGTTCCCGGTGATGCGGTCATGCCATCGAAAAAGGGCGCCCTTCTGATGTAGGTGGAGTCATCATCCCATTCATAGATGGAGCCTTGCGGAATGCTTGTGTCTCGCCATCGCTGGTCGCCGCTGAACACGTCCGCATAGTTCTTTTCGAAAAGGTCCCGATTGACAGTCGTCACGATCAAATCATGGATCGCCTGCTCGCTGGGCCAGACATCCTTCAGGAACACGGGTTTACCATCGTCGCCATGACCCAGGGGCTCGTTGTATGGGTCAAAGTCGACCCGGCCAGCGAGTGCATAGGCGACCACGAGCGGTGGTGATGCGAGAAAGTTCATCCGCACCTCCTGATGAATACGGCCCTCGAAATTGCGGTTTCCCGACAGCACCGAACTCACCACGAGGCGTTGCTTTGCGATGGCCTCACTCACGGCTGCAGGCAGGGGACCACTGTTACCAATGCAGGTGGTACATCCATATCCCACTACGTTGAATCCCAGTTGATCCAGGTCGTGGGTCAGCCCGGCTCCAAGCAGGTAGTCTGTAACGACCTTTGAGCCCGGTGCGAAGGACGTCTTGACCCACGGCTTGACCTTCAGCCCCCTGGCAAGCGCGTTTCGCGCCAGCAGCCCTGCCGCAATCATGACGCTGGGGTTGGATGTATTGGTGCAACTGGTGATCGCAGCAATAACGCAGGCACCATTTTTGAGCTCGAAAGTTTCGCCGTCCAGGTCGAGCTCGGCGCCGGACTTTTCAGCCACAGAGTTGGCGGCTTCAAGCTCCGCATCGGTCGGTGCTGCCG
Organism: Pseudomonadota bacterium; assembly: GCA_027624035.1. Classification (GTDB taxonomy): domain Bacteria; phylum Pseudomonadota; class Gammaproteobacteria; order Pseudomonadales; family Azotimanducaceae; genus UBA7455. The sequence goes on from JAQBUI010000034.1 coordinate 31,591, forward strand.
CGGCACGGTCGGCGACCATGGCATCGAGTTGGGTACGAATCTGCCGCCCGGCGACATCCAGTCGAATTCGGTCCTGCGGGCGTCGGGGGCCGGCAATGCTGGGCACCACGTCAGCCAGGTCCAGTTCGGCAGTATCACTGAAGCGTAGTACCCGATCAGGGTCATGCCACATCCCCTGATGGCGGGCATAGGCCTCCACCAGATCAACGAGTTCTTCACTACGGTTGGTCAGGCGCAGATACTTAAGGGTCTCTTCATCAATCGGGAATATGCCACAGGTCGCGCCGTATTCCGGTGCCATGTTGGAAATCGTCGCCCGGTCTGCCAGCGGCAGATGCTGCAGCCCGTCGCCAAAAAACTCCACAAACTTGCCCACTACACCCCGGGCCCTCAGCATTTCCGTGACAGTGAGGACAAGATCCGTGGCGGTAGCACCCTCGGCGAGTCTTCCCTTGAGCTCGAACCCCACCACTTCCGGTATCAGCATGCTGATCGGCTGGCCGAGCATGGCTGCCTCCGCCTCAATACCCCCCACGCCCCAGCCGAGCACCCCCAGGCCATTGATCATGGTGGTGTGAGAGTCTGTTCCTACCACGGAATCGGGGTAGGCGAGGGGGATATCGTCCGACTGCTCGGTAAAGACTACCCGGGCGAGATACTCAAGGTTGACCTGATGTACGATGCCGGTCGCCGGAGGCACGACCTTGAGGTTTGAAAAGGCGCTCTGGCCCCAGCGTAGAAACCCGTAGCGTTCCTGGTTTCTCTGAAATTCCAGTTTCGCATTGAGATCAAGTGCGTCGGGTGTGCCATATGCATCAACCTGCACCGAGTGATCAATCACGAGTTCCGCCGGAGACAACGGATTGATCCTGTCCGGGTCGCCCCCGAGGGCAGCGACTGCATCCCGCATCGAAGCGAGGTCCACAATCGCCGGCACACCGGTAAAATCCTGCATCACAACCCTCGCTGGTGTGAACCCGATCTCGGCCTCTGTAGTGTCGACTGATCCCCAGTTCAACAGCGCAGTGATATCGTCGTCAGTGGTGTTAACACCATCGTGGGTACGCAGCAGATTCTCCAGCAGTACCTTAAGACTAAAGGGCAGGGTATCTGCCTGGGCCAGGCCGTGCAGTGAATGGATTCGGTATTGCTTGTCACCGACTTTCAGTATCTGCGTTTCATTAGCCATTGCCAGCCTCCATGGTCTGTTTAGCGCTTGTCACCCGGCGATGTGCCGGTCAGCGTCAAGGGGTCCATGAGGCCGACCAGAACGTCCCGGTCGAGCCCCGTTTCTTCTTCCGCCACGTCCAGAATGTCGCGGCCCTCGTCATAGGCTTTGCGTACGATTTTCGCACCCTTCTCATAGCCAATCTCGCGGTTCAACGCCGTCACCAGTATCGGATTGCGCTGGAGCGCATACTGTAGCCGTTCGGAATTGACTGTGAAGCGGGTGATGACACTTGCCAGTTGTCTGGCACTGCCCGCCATCAGGCCGATGCTTTCCAGCAGATTATAGGCGATCAGCGGCAGCATCACGTTGAGCTGAAAATTGCCCGACTGTCCAGCGATGGTAATCGCAACATGGTGACCCATCACTTGCGCACACGCCATCGCAATGGCCTCGGGCAGCACCGGATTGATCTTTCCCGGCATGATGCTGGACCCTGGCTGAAGAGGCTGAAGTTGAATCTCTCCCAGCCCGGCGAGTGGCCCACTGTTCATCCAGCGAAGATCATTGGCAATCTTCATCAGGCTGACCGCGATCGTATTCAGATGGCCGCTCATTTCAACTGCAGAATCCTGGGACGCAATGCCCTCGAACAGATTCGCCAGTGGTCGAAACGAAAAACCCGTCAATTGGCCCAGATGGCCAACCGCTGAAGCGCCAAAACCCTCCGGCGCGTTCAGCCCCGTGCCGATTGCGGTACTGCCAAGCGGCAACTCAGCCAACCGTGTCAGCCCTTCTCGTACCCGGGCGAGGTTGAAATCGATCTGTGCCTGCCAGGCCGAAAGCTCCTGACCCAGAGTCAGGGGCACTGCATCCATCAGATGGGTTCTGCCGGTCTTGACCTCTTTTGCCAGATTCCGGGACCGCCCGGCAAGGGCACGCGACAGTCCGGACAGTTCGGGCAGCAGCTCACGATCAATCTCAAGGCAGGCACTGACCTTGATTGCCGAAGGGATGACGTCATTGGAGCTCTGGGACATGTTGACGTGATCATTAGGATGGACACTCGATCCGGCAATGTTCGAGGCCAGAGATGCGATCACCTCATTGGCATTCATGTTGGTACTGGTCCCGGAGCCAGTCTGGAATACGCTCACCGGGAACTCCCGCTCGTGTACCCCTTGTGATACCTCGAGGGCTGCCTGGCTGATCGCATTGGCGATTCCTGCATCAAGGCTGCCAAGGTCACCGTTGGTTCGCGCGCAGGCACATTTGATCAGCCCCAGGGCCCTGATAAAGGGGGCAGGCATCGGTATACGGTTCAAGTCGAAGTGATTCATCGCCCGCTGGGTCTGGGCCCCATAGAGAGCATCACGGGGAACCTCGATGGAACCCATACTGTCACGCTCTGTCCTCGAACCGTCCGTCATATACGGCCCACCATTGCAATGTGACTGTTCATGGAGACATGATCCTGTAAACCAACAATGCTGAAACCAACGCTGGAAACGAACGCCCAGCTGCAGCAATAGGTTCTGTTTAACGAATATAACCCCGGACCACGCCGGTGATCCAGAGCTGGCATGGCTGCCCAGGGGTGACTCAGCCGCTTGATAAGGCATCCGGGCGTTCAGGGTCCAGGGTCCGGCACCTTGCTGGCCTCGTTGCTGCTGATCTTCCCGGTTGCTTTGCCCAGCAGAAATATCAGGAACCGGCAATCATTCCGAATGTTCCCTCGTAATAGGCAGAGAGCTGGTCTACCTGCTTCCAGGGGTAGACAGACAACAGGCCGGCCCCGGCGATCTGATCACGGCTGACTGGTGGGCTCACTCAGGGTGGTTTCGTTTGCAGTTGATGGCGGGTCTGACACCCACCAGTCCAGCGTCCTCACATTGCAGGCCGCAACACCGCGCAACTCGGTCGCGAAGTTGAAATCACGCCGTTCTCCAGGATGAATGGGGTCATCAATGGTGGCCACGTGAACCAGACTGGTGTCCATGACGTCGCGGTCCTGGTCCTTCCAGATCACCTGCAGGGTAATCCGAGACAACGACAGTGTGCCACGATTCTCCACGTGCCCCAGAATCTGGGTTCGCTTACCCACCCGACGACACTCGGAAGCCGTCGCGCGCAGTGCGGTTCGGTCCCGATTGGGCGCCGCCTTCGCGGGTTCCTGAACCGGCGCCACGACAGGCGTCAGGTAATGATGGCGATACAGCAGCAGGCCCATGGACAGGACCAGAACAACACCGATTACGGACCAGAGCCAGCGGTCACTCAAGTCCGGGAACCATCGCACCAGGGCTTCGGCCGGCTTCGCCGCCACACAGGCACGCGGTCTCCGGCGATGTATGAACGCTCACCCGGACCAGGTCCTGATCGGCCCCGATCTCATACAAATCGGCGACGGTGATGGTGTCCGTTGACGTGTTCTGCCAGTGTTCCGTGATGTCCTGATCGATGATCCTGTTGCTCCTATCCCGGGTTCTGATTCGCAGATTGAATTGCCCATGGCTCGGGGCACAGGTCACACCCTCGACCGAGCTCTCAATATCCACCCACTCGCCAAGCTGCACGTAGGAAATGGCTATCCGGGATTGACAGACACTGGCCGGCATTGCGGCCGGGACCGTACGCAGGCCGGGTGTGCCCTCGATCTGAAGGTTCTGCAACTTGCCCTCACGGCTTTCACCAAATTCGACCGACGACGAGGATGCGCCATCCACGGAATGGGACTGTTTGGAGAAGCCACCGCGCTCGAATTTCTCTGCCGGGGCGTCTTCGGCTGCAGGCAGGGGCCCGGCGAGCGCTGCCAGCGCCATCACCAGTAGACCTCTGGTCACGCGCCTGACTGGTCTGGGTTTCACTGGTCCCGGTACTCCCTGAAGTCGGCAAAGCTATCATGAAAATTAGCATGATTCCGGCCGACTGTCCGGCCACTGCAGGCAATCGCTGGCATTATCCGACAGATCGGGTACCTTGGACGGATGAATCCAACAAATGTCCTGCTGCTGATCGTCGCCTGTATCTGTGTGTTGCCCTGTCAGGCGCAGCCCGAAGCCCTCAACCCTGACGAAGAGATTCTCTGCGGCGTGTTCTACCGGGTGATGGCAGGGGCGCTGATGAGTCAGGACCGCGCACGAGGGAGTGATCGCTCAGCACTGATTGAGATCTATCAGCAACGGATGTACCAACGGATGGCGAACGCAAAGGCGGCGCTGGCTGCCGAAGCGCCCGGCGAAGAGGATGGCCCGGATTATTTCGACGAGCAATGGCGCGTGGTCTACGGTGAGATGATCGGCGCCATCGAGCGCAACTATTCGCGCCTGTACATCCTTCGTAACCGCTATGGTGAACGTTGCTCGTTGGGCTTGTCACTGGACGAGTGAAACGGTCAATGGCCTGGCCGGCCTGTCGGATCATGATCGAGTCGCGACATTGGTTGCTGGCACCCGGCTTGGGCTCCCTTTCAGTACACCAAACGAGGTTCGCGGTTCCCGGTGGACCGACTTGTCACAACAGCATCGTCTCGACTTATACTGATGCCTCAAGCCCATCGCCACGAGTGCCGTTCTATGGCCCAGCAATCCTTTGAAGTCCCGTTGTATGAAGGCTCACCCCCCGGGTCGGAACACTGGACTCACGACGAATCCTGGGGCGACATCTTCTGGTCGAGCGTGCCGGTACTGCGCAATGTGAGCAAACCGACCTTGACGGTTCATCTGCCGGAGCCAGCGAAGGCCAGCGGGGCCGGTGTCATTCTTGCCCCGGGAGGTGGCTGGCACTTTCTGGCATTCCAGCAGGAGGGCACCGACGTCGCCAACTGGCTGAATGAGCGCGGCATCGCAGCCTTTGTGCTCAAGTACCGGCTGATTCACACCGGCGACGATTACAACAGTGAAATGCATCACAACAAGGTCGACCCGCAACAGCGTGCCGCCCGGATGCAGGAGTTGAAGCCACTGATTCTGAGTGATGGTCAGCAGGCGCTGCGGCTGGTGCGCCAACACGCCACGCAATGGGGCATCGACCCTCTGCGAGTCGGCATGATGGGTTACTCCGCCGGTGGTAACGTCGCGCTGAATGTTGCCTTACAGCATGACGAGACGAGCCGACCCGCTTTTGTGGCGGGCATTTATACAGCGGGCCCAGACGATGTTCCGATCCCGTCCGACGCGCCCCCGTTGCTGCTGCTGTGCACCGCGGACGATGCCATGGCATCCGGCAACAGCATCCGGCTCTATCAGCAATGGCGGGAGGCGGGCGTTGCGGTGGAACTTCATATCTATGAAAAGGGGGGGCATGGATTCTGCCTGCGCAGGAATAACCTGCCGGTAGATGACTGGATCGAGCGGTTCCATGACTGGTTGCTGGCAGGCGGCTTTGTGACGGCAACTGCAGAGGGACGGGAGTAGACCATGGATGGGATTCATGACCTCGGAGGCAGGCAACGTCTGGCAGGGCAGACGCGAACAGACGTGCCTCCCTCGCACGGTGGTGGGAAGCCAGCGAGTCTGGATTGAAGACACGACCACTCGGTCACGATCACTGAAACTGGTGATATCGGGACCGATTGACCTTGATTGGAAGGGCATACGATGACCAGTGCAACCTTCAACGAAAATTTCAGCCGGGCCGCGGCGGCGTGCCGGGAACTGACGGTTGATGAGGCCCGGCACTTCGTGGACCATGGTTTCGTTGCGATATCCGCTGCCTTCCCGGGGCAAATCGCCGCCAGCATCTGCGATCATGCCTGGCAGGATCTGTACTCAAAACATCAGATCATGCGGGATGACCCTGGCACCTGGATTGACCAGCCCAGACCCGATTTGCCCATCAATGGTTATATCAGAACGGCTGGCAGCGGCCGCCGCTATCGTCTGAAAGACGTGGCGCCGCGAGCCTGGCAGACCCAGATCGACCTGGTGGGAGGACCCCATCGGCTGCCAGACAACGGAGCGTCCATGTCATGGGGCGATGAGGCCATCGCGAATCTGGGGCCGGACCCTCGCTGGAAACCACCGGTGCCGCGGCAGCATGGCTGGCACAAGGATGGCTGGCACTTCCGTCATTTTCTGGGTTCTCCGGAGCAGGGACTGCTGACGGTTCCGATCTTCACGGACATTCTGCCAAAAAGCGGCGGCACTGTGATCGCCACGGATTCCATCGCACCGGTGGCAAGGTTGCTGGCCGGACATCCAGAGGGGCTGCATGCAGATTCCGTACAGGGAGCAGGCTATCTCATCCCTGGCCTGATCGAACAATGTTCGGAGTTTGTTGAACTCACGGGGAACGCCGGGGACATGGTGCTGTTGCATCCCTACATGCTGCATCGGCCCTGCGCGAATCCCTCAGGGCGTCCCAGGTTTATTGCCAACCATGCACTGGTATTGTCAGAGCCCATGCAGTTCAACCGGCCGGAGCGCGACTATTCACTGGTCGAACTGACGGTATTGAGGGCCCTCGGGTCAGACCACTTTGACTATCGTCCCACACGACCGATGCAAGCCCTGGCACCGGCGCCATTTCGAGACAGGGACGCGGTCGATACCCAGAAGGAACTGTTGAATCAGGAAATGCGGGAGATGGCGCGGGCCGGTATCGTCACACCCGAATGGGCCACGGAGGCGGGTTACCACAGCAACAGGGACGTGACGGAATCGCTGGTCGGATGAGTCCATGGTTGATCATTGCCGTGAGTGTGCCTTGCGTTCTGGCGGCGCTCATCGGGTGGCGCGTCTTGGACCTTCGCCGGGATGCCCGGGCGTGGTCCTCGCTGCTGGACAGTTCAAGAGCGGACGAGACCCGGGTCTATTCATCGGATCTGGTCCGCCATCTGCCCCCGTCGGCGCGACGCTATTTCGAATTCACGATCGCGCCGGGCACGCCGCTTCGCACCGCTTCTGTGATCGAAATGACGGGCGAACTGGCGCTGGGAACGAAGCAATCACCCCGATATCAGTCGATGTCAGCAGGGCAGGTGCTGGCCATGCCCTACGGACTGGTCTGGAAACTCAAGGCGGGGATGCTGAGCGGCTCCGATGGCTTTACTGCGGCGTTGTCATGGACCCGGTTCTGGATGATCCATCTGATTCCCGTGGTTCGGGTTGGCGCCAATCAGGATCATCGGGTCTCAGCCTTCGGCCGTGTGGTGGCAGAAGGGGTGTTCTGGGTGCCTGCCGGGCTGCTTCCTGGCCCCGGCGTTCGCTGGGAGGAGGTGGATGCCAATACGGCCCGTGCCACGGTGACGCTGGGAGACCTGCAACAGTCCGTTGATGTCACTGTCGCCAGCGACGGCCGGCCAACCCAGGTCGTCATCCAGCGCTGGAGTAACGTCAACCCGGAAAAAGTGTTCCGCTGGCAGCCCTTTGGCGGCCGGCTGGCGGAATTTAAACGATTCTCCGGCTATCATCTGCCGACCCGGGTTGAGGGTGGCAATCACTTTGGTACTGACCACTATTTTCCCTTCTACAAGGTCCAGGTCACCAGTATCACGTTTCCACAGTAGCCCGATTCGGACGAGAGGATGCAACGATCAACCTGTCTTGTGTGATATCCGTGAATGCAGCGCCTGTGGAACCGAGCCCTTAAGCGCTTCACAGGAATGGTCCCCGCATGGTTCAGCCGTGACCCATGTCTGCAGCGATGGCCGAAACCGTCAATGCTCCGGTGCCGCCGAACCGGTGTGCGTCACACTTGCCCCCAGGGCGGCATTGACCAGTTCCCTCGCGAGGTTATCGATCTGCTCGGATGGCACACCCAGAATCCGTGCCCGGACCGCCAGCGCCATCGCGACGGCCTGCAATACATCACCATTTCCGACGCCACCGGCGGTGTTGATCTCCGTATCGACCGCGCCGAGTATCGCCGTCAGCAGGCGAGCGACCTGCGTTTTTGACATGGTGTCCGGATGCAATGGGAATGAGAGATCGAACCGATTACCTGAAGACGTGCTGACGTGATATTCAAGATGATCGGCCATCGTTGCCCGTTGATGTCTGTGAATGCCTTGCTGATGTTACTGATCTCGCCTGTAAATGCACTCCTGCCCACCAGCTGGTCAGTGGCGCAAACGTCAAAGAGGTCGGCTATGATGCTGGCGAGACCAACAGACACCGGGGTAACAGTTTGGAGACGTTAGAGCGAAAAGTTGCAGTCATTACCGGAGCGGCCAGTGGGATAGGGCTGGGCATGGCGGAGGCCTTCGCCAATCGTGGCATGCGGGTCGTCATGGCCGATGTGGAGGAAGACGTGTTGAACGCCGAGGCCGAGCGCCTCGCAAACGCGAACTTCGATGTCACGCCCTGCCAGACAGACGTGCGCTATTACGATGGCCTTGAACACCTGCTGGCAAAGGCCACCGACACCTACGGCAAGGTGCATGTGCTCTGCAACAACGCGGGTGTGGCCGGTGGCGGTATGGGTGGTGGGATCTGGGAGACCACCTCACAGGACTGGGACTGGGTGCTTGGGGTGAACCTGCAGGGCGTGGTGAACGGCATCCGTACCTTCGTCCCGCACATGCTGGAGCACAAGGAACCCGGCCACATCGTCAATACATCATCCATTATGGGGCTGACGACTGGCGGCGGCTCCATCTACAGCGTCTCCAAGCACGCTGTGGCACGACTCTCAGAGGGGCTCTATCACGATCTGAAAAACCGTGGTGCAGACGTGGGCGTTACGCTGCTGTGCCCGGGTATGATCGCAACCAACATCCTTACCTCAGAGCGGAACCGGCCGAGCGACCTCAGCGCCAGCTCCGAGCCGGTAGAAAGGACCCGCGCGGAGATGATCAAACGAATGGATGCCTACTTCAAGGCCGAAGGGATGCCACCTCGCCAGGTGGGTGAACTGGTCTCCGATGCCATCCTGGAGTCCAGGTTCTATTTGCTCACCCATCCGGAGAATATGCAGGGCGTGAAGGCCCGTTTTGACGATATCGTCAACCTGAGAGCCCCGTCACCCACTCAAGGGTGGTCTCCACAATAGTCAGGCGCAGGGCAAGTGGCTGGCTGGCCTGCTTGCAGTCTGCGGAATCAGACTGGATACGATCCGCTTGACCACATCGGCCGCCTCGTCCGCGCCCAGGCGCTGGTCGTTTCTAAGCTGATTCCACATATCGAAGCTGAGCACAGCTTCCAGGGCTTCAATGAGAGGACGGTCCTTCAGGATTTCACCGGGGAGGACTTCCAGCAGGCGCTCTCTTTCATCCCGAACGATCTGCCGGTGATGGGTCAAGAGGGTGGTGGACTGGAACCGCAGCACATCGGCGGCGACCCGGTAGGGCATCACGATCTCGTAGACCTTGACGCGCCGTTCCACCAGTTGTTGCAGATTGCCGCCCCAGTCCAGATTCTCCAGCGCTTCGTCGATGATGGGCGAGACTTTTTCACTGATGGCGACCGACATCTCTGCATACAGGCTCTCCATATCCTTGAAGCGGCGGAAAACTGTGCGCAGGCCTACATTGGCACGCTGGGCGACCTCGTCAGCAGTGGGTGCGATTCGACCCTCACGTACGAGTTCCAGCATCGCGTTCACGATTTTTCTCTTGCTGTCCCGGCTGCGCATTCGGCGGCCGTCAGTATCATCCACCACAGGACTCCCCTGGCGCCATGACTGTGGAAGTGGCACTGTACGTGCCATAAGAGAGTATGTACCGGTCCGGGCCGGATGTCTAATGGTGGTCCGACCAACGCCCTGACGAATGGCGATGGGTGTTTCAGGCAGGAATGCTGCCTGGCTGACCCCGGCTGTTGTGCCAGTTTCCGGGCGTTACCAGTCGTTGCGGAGCTCTCGCAGTTTAACAAAGACGTCCCGGGGAGACGGGCTGGCAGGCAGGTCGGGAAAGGCCTCCCGCAGCCTCGCGATCACGGTCGGGCTGCGCAGGCGGAAGAAAGTATTGATCTCCTTTTCCATGCCCAGGGTGGAGACCAGCGGGTCATTCGGGTCCTGATTTTCGATCTCACTGAGCAGGGCACGGGCACGATCATTATCCGGCTCCCGGTCCAGCGTAAAGGCCAGATTGTTGACCATGTAATCGTGTCCTGGATAAATCAGCGTGTTCTCCGGCAGTGACTCGAGCTGGCCCGCAAACGTCTCATACAGCTCGTTGGGATGACCGCCGTTGTGACAGTTGCCGGCGCCGGCATTGAATAGGGTGTCACCGCAGATCAGGGCGGGTTGATCGGTCTTCGACAGCAGGCACACATGGCTCATGGTATGTCCGGGGGTATCCAACGCCAGCAGCTCGACCGTCTTGCCGACCTTGACCACATCATTGGCAGAAAGCCCGACGTCCATACCGGCAATAGCGTTCTTCGCATTCCGATGGGCAAGCAGCTTCGCCCCGGTAGCCTCTATGACTCGCTTGTTGCCGCCGGTGTGATCGCCATGTTCGTGGGTATTGAGCACCTGGGTGATCTCCCAGCCCTGCGCCCTGGCCCGGTTCAGGCACTTTTCGTGATCGAGAGGATCAACCGCCACCGCTTCGCCGGTCTCCGGACAAACGATCAGATAGTTGAAGTTTCGGTAGGCATTGCCGGTCCAGATTTGATCGACGATCATTTGGGGCTTTCCAAGAAGAGTTCGGTCTGTAGGATTTCACAATCCGGCGGGATTTTCATCCCGGACCTTGTCACGAGGTGTTGTGGTCGCCATCAGAGGTCGCGGTCAGGCTGCCGCAGGTTGTCGTTGGCAATTGTCGTTGGCAATTGTCTTTGGCAATTAAGGCGGCAAGGCGCAAGCAGGAAGTTCGATGGTGCCCGGGGCGGGGGTCGAACCCGCACCACCTTGCGATGACGAGATTTTAAGTCTCGCGTGTCTACCAGTTTCACCACCCGGGCAGGTCCTGGCCGCGGGCTAGTTTACCCTAATCCGGCGCGGATGGTGGCCGAATACCTGCCGCGAGGCGGTTCAATACCGGTCGAATCGCGGACCGACATCAGTGTTAACATCCGCCAAACCTTCCGGCCCGGTACCCCATGTCAGACCAGGTTCGCGCCTATTGCTATGCCCTGACGGCGGTGGCCATGTGGTCTACGGTCGCGACGGCGTTCAAGCTGACGTTGCGGCAGATCGATCCGCTTCAGATGTTGTTCTATGCCTGTGCGACGTCGGCCGTGGTGCTGCTGATCGTTCTTGGCGTGAGCGGCAGGCTGACTGAAGTCATGCCGGCATTTCGCCGCCACTGGCGCATCACGGTCATTGCCGGTCTGATGAATCCGGTACTGTATTATGTGGTGCTGTTTGCAGCGTACGATCAGCTCCCAGCCCAGGTGGTCCAGCCCATCAACTATACCTGGGCCATTGTGCTGACCTTTCTGTCCATGGTGATCCTTAAACAGGCGATCACCCGACATGACCTGCTGGCGGCGGCCGCCTGCTACGCGGGTGTATTCATCATTGCTACCCAGGGGGATGTGAGTCGGTTCTCAGGAGCCAACTGGGCTGGTATCGGGCTGGCCTTGCTGTCCACCGGCATCTGGGCAAGCTACTGGATCATCAACATCCAGGATGCCCGGGAGCCAGCGGTGGGGCTTTGTCTCAATTTTCTGGTGGCGACACCGGTGGTCGCGATCATCTGCTGGGTCTTCTCTGATCTGCAGATATCCGGCAGTGGTCTGGCAGGTGCCGTCTATATCGGCCTCATCGAGATGT
>JAQBUI010000132.1 GCA_027624035.1 Pseudomonadota bacterium
GCCGACGGCCTGCCGGAAGACCCGGCGTCAGCGTATCTGTTCGACGTCATCATTCTCGGTAGCCTCCCCGCCACTGAACTGACCCCCAAACAACACGAGTGGCTGGAGGACTTCGTGGCCGTTCGCGGCGGCAGCGTGCTGGTACTCGCAGGCCGGCAGGCCCTCGCTGATGGCGGCTGGGATGTCCAGCCGCTGGCCGATGCCCTACCGGTTGCGATCTCGCGCAGCATGGGCACTACCTATTCCGTACTGACCTCGCCCGCCATAATAGAAGCGACCGCCGCGGGGCTGCGCTCCGAGTTAACCCGACTGACCGGTAACGTGGATCAGGACTGGGGGACCCTGCCGTCTCTCGGCGACCTCCAGTACCTCGGCGCGCTGAAGCCGGCGGCCACGACACTGCTCGAGGTGGTCAATAGCAGCGGCCGCCATCCGCTGCTGATCACCCAGCCCTATGGCCTCGGTACGACCGCGATCCTCGCTACCTCCACCACCTGGCGCTGGCAGATGCGAACCCCGCCTGATGATGCCCGGCATCGTTCTTTCTGGCGGCAACTGCTTCGCCAGCTCGCGGAATCGGCGCGGCGGCCAAGAGATCTTAACGTTGACGTGAATCCATCCGGAGAGCTGGCCATCCGGGCCACTGCCAGCGATGTCGCCCCGGGACAGGCACACCTGCGCGCCCGTATCACAGGCCCCGATGGCAGCGAGGCCAGTGTCAAACTCGCACCCGAAGCGCCCGCTGGCAGCTACCTCGGCCAGCATGCAACGGGCGTGTCCGGTATCTATCGCGTGGACCTGGACATCGTGGCAGATGGCACGGTCGATTCCCGCACCCGCTTCGTGCAGGTCGGGTCCGACGACATCGAGTTCACCCACCCGGGCCAGAATGAAGCGCTGCTAAGACGCCTCGCGGAGACCACCGGGGGGCGTTACTGGTCACCCGCCGAGGTCCGGGACATTGGCGAGCATCTTCGCTATTCCAGCCAGGGGATCAGGACGATCGAATATCTACCGTTGTGGGATATGCCCGTGTTGTTGCTGATGCTGCTCGCAATCAAATTGTCTGAATGGTGGCTGCGCAGATACTGGGGGCAGATCTGATGTACCGGCCCCTGTTACTCAGCCTGGTTCTGATGACGTTTCCCCACGCCAACGGTGCAGTTCGCGCACTGGTGATCGCCGGTCTTGGCGGTGAGCCAGCCTATGAGTCCGCCTTCGAGGCTGCCGCGTCCGATGTCGCGGCCGGCCTTGGCAGCACGGACGCCGAGGTCGCTCTGCTGACCCGGGACGACGCTAGGGCAGACAATGTCCGACGCACCCTCGAAGACTGGGCACGCACCACCAACGCGGACGATATTGTCCTCATTGCCTTCATCGGCCACGGCAGTTTTGACGGCGAACAGTTTCGCTTTAACGTACCCGGGGCAGACTTCAATGCCGACAGTCTGGCCGGGTGGCTGAACGCCATCGACTCCAGTGCACAAGTTGTGGTGATCGCGTCGAGTGCCAGCGGCGCGGCCCACGGCCCGCTCGCACACCCCTCTCGAACGATCCTGACGGCCACAAGAAGTGGCGGCGAGAAGAATGCGACCCGCTTTCATCAGTTCTTCGCTGCAGCGCTTTCCAGCGATGCGGCGGACATCGACAAAGACGGCAGCGTGACCATGGAAGAAGCATACAATTACACCGAGACGCACCTCAAAGAGGAATTTGACCAGCAGGGCCAACTGCTCACGGAACATGCGAAACGCTCCGGGCCAGCCTCTAACCTGATGCTGGCGCGGGTCACGCCAGATCAGGCGACGGTTTCGGACGCCGCACTGAACTCCCGCCTCGATCTTCTGGAACGAGCGATTGTCACATTGACGGGCCGCAAACACGACATGGACTCCGAGACCTATTTCACAGAACTCAAGCTGTTGCTGCTACAGATGGCCGAGGCCGAACAGCAGCGCCGCCCATTCGCTGCTGAGGAGGTCACCCGGGTGGTACAGGTATCGACCAGCCGGCTGGGCACTGGCCTGCTTCCGGAATTGAGAACACCCGCCCCCGTTGAGGTGGAGATTGAACTGCCACGCATTGGCGAACAGGATTTGCCATGAGATCACACTCTGTGAAACGTGAATCGATGCTGGCAGCCCTTGGATTCGGGGTCCTGTTGAGCATCAACCTCAGCATCAGCGCCGGGGCCGAGCAAGCCGTGACGTTAGCCGGCTGTCGCGACTTGCAGCACACCAGCAGTGGTGCCTCGGAGTGTTACCGCAAGCTCCTTGCCCAGACCACAGACAGCCTCACCAGCGCCGAAGCCCTCTGGGGCCTGGGCGATCTGCAGCGCGCCAACCAGGCATTTCAAATCGCCGCCCGGGCCCGGCCCGATGATGCTGCGGTCCGCTCCCGCTGGGGCTGGCTGTATCTTGAGACGGGCCAGACAGCAGACGCCGAGGCACTGTTCACCGAAGCCCATGCAATTAAAGCCGATGATATCGATGCGCTGGTCGGCCTGGCCGAGATCGCCACCAACGGGTTTATGAGGGGGGCAGAGCAGGCCATCCTGAGAGCCCTGGCAGTCGACCCGCGCCACCCGCGAGCCAACATGCTGCTCGCTCGCCTGCACCTTGAAGCCGATGACACCGCGAGCGCGCAGGCTCTACTGCAGGAGGTCCTGGCCACCGAAGGCGATCTTGAGTCCCGACTGCAGGCCCTGGCCCTGCTCGCTGCCGTTGCCGGTATTGACGGACTCTCGCCTGATGAGTGGACCAGCAGGGCCCTCGCCATGGCGCCAGCCTTCGGGGATATCTATGCGGTTCCGGCTTATTTTTACATCATTACGCGGCGCTATTCCGAAGCAGTGGCGCTGCTGGAACAGGCCGTCGCCATCGACCCGGACAACTATGCCGCCCATGCGACCCTCGGCGTCAATCTGCTGCGGGTCAACCGGCTCGATGAGGCCAGAAATCATCTTGAAATCGCCTATGCCGGACATCCATACGACGCGAGGGTGGTGAACACGCTGCGACTGCTCGATGACCTGGACGAATACACCGTTCACGCCACGGACGACGAAATCGTAAGAGTCAGCCCGGACGAGGCGGAAGTGGTGACGCCCTATGTACTGGACCTCATCAGCCAGGCCCGGCGCGAGATGACATCGCGCTACCGGTTTGAACTGACCGAGCCCATGGTCGTGGAGCTCTATCCCCATCACTCGGATTTCGCCGTTCGGACCGAGGGCCTGCCAGGCATCGGCATTCTTGGCGCCGCCTTCGGTAACGTGGTGGTAATGAACGGCCCGACCGCCCAGGACCCGGACCAGTTCGACTGGAGCAACGCCTTGTGGCACGAACTGGCCCACATCTACACCCTCACCATGACGGGCAATCTGGTCACGCGCTGGTTCTCCGAGGGCGTGAGCGTGTTCGAAGAATGGGTACACGGGCCCGCCGCCAGGGAGTCCGTCAGCCTCGGCTTCCTGCAGGCGTACGCGGAGGGGCTGTTGCTACCTATTGCCGAACTTGACAACGGCTTCATGCGGCCGGCCTATGAAAACCAGATCGAGGTGTCCTATGTGCAGTCCGGCCTGGTATGCCAGTTTATCGATGAATACTTCGATGGCGGGCTGGTCAGGATATTGCACGCCTATCGGGATGGCGCTGACACCAGCGAGGCGATTGAAACTGCCCTCGGCATCAGCCCGGCCGAACTCGATCGGCAATTTGCCGACTACCTGGAAACCCGGTTTGGCAGCATCGTACTGGAACTGAAGGCGTTCCGGTCCGAGCTTGCCACGATCACCGAGGCCATGAAGGCCAGGCAATGGTCCATCGCCATTCTGGCGGCAGGCCAGGCGACCGAGCGCTATCCGGAATACGTGGGGCCGAATTCGCCGTACCTCGCCCTTGGCATGGCAGCCCATGAAGCCGGGCAGGACGCCCTGGCAAAACAGGCACTACTGGCATTCTGGCGACGGGGTGGTCGGAACCTTGCGGGCCTCGACCTGCTGGCGGAATATGCGCGGGAAGATGACGACCATGACATACTGCTGGAGATCGCCCGGGTGCAGGCCCTGGCGGAACCAATGGCGCAAGCCCGCCACCGGCAGCTGGGCGACCTGCTCTCAAATCAGGGGGCATACCAGGACGCGCTGCAGGAATATCAGGCGGTACTGGCCCTGCAACCGTTCGATGCTGCGGGCGCCCACTTCAAAGTGGCACAATCACTGTATCGGCTGAATCGAAGGGGCGAAGCACTGCACCAGGTATTACTGGCGCTGGAGATCGCGCCCCGCTTTCGCCCGGCGCTGGCACTGCTCACCCAACTCTTGCCCAATGATCGAGATGAACCATGACAGATTTCAACCAGGATGACGGCAATCAACCAGACAGCGACAACACAGCCGCCACCCGGGCGCTGGTAACGGAACTGCACGACGGCCTCGCCCGCGTTACCGAAGCCGTTGGCAGCGTGATCGTTGGCCAGGGTGACGCCCGTGAACTGCTGCTCATTACATTGCTGACTGGCGGCCACTGCCTGATTACAGGGCTGCCCGGAACTGCCAAAACATTGATGGTGCAGTCTCTCGCCGCAGCACTGGGCCTCGCCACCAGCCGGATTCAATTCACACCGGACCTGATGCCATCGGACGTCACGGGTACCGATATCATCGATCAGGACCCCGCCACCGGTGAACGGGCCTGGCGCTTTGTGGGGGGCCCGGTTTTCACCAATATCCTGCTGGCAGATGAAGTCAATCGAACCCCGCCCAAGACCCAGAGTGCCCTGCTGGAGGCGATGGCAGAGGGTAAGGTGACGGTGCGCGGGACGACCCATGAGTTACCTGCGCCCTTCATGGTGCTGGCCACCCAGAACCCGATTGAACTGGAGGGAACCTATCCCCTGCCCGAGGCCCAGTTGGACCGGTTCATGTTCAACGTGATCCTTGACTACCTGAGTGCCGACGAGGAGTTGACGGTGGTCGAACGCAACAGCCTTGGTGCCGGGCTGCCTCGGCTTACGCCCTGCCTTGACGGGCACCGGATTGCCGCGTACCAGCAACTGGTTCGACAGGTGCCGGTATCCGACGCCATGAACCGGTACGCGGTGAATCTCGTACGAGCCAGCCGGCCCGGTGACGGCGCACCTGCCATGGTAAACCGGTTCATCAGCTACGGTGCCTCCGTCCGGGCCGCGACCCATCTCGCCATGGGGGGCAGAGCCCGGGCGCTGATCCGCGGCCGCTATCATGTGACCGGAGATGACATCCGGGCGCTGGCAAAACCGGTCCTGCGGCATCGGCTGCAGACCAGCTACCTGGCGGAGTCGGAGAACGTCACCACCGATGCCGTGATCGACGACATCATCGGCAGTGTTCGCGAGTAGCCATGGCTGAATCCGGCAACAGGGCTGGCGGGCGACCGCGATTCATCGACCCAAAGATCCTGGAGGGGCTCAGCAATCTCGCCCTGGTGGCGCGCACGGTCGCAGAGGGAACCCTGATGGGGATGCATCGATCGCCTGCGTTCGGTTTCAGCCAGGAGTTCGCCGAATACCGGGCCTACGAGCCAGGCGATGACCTGCGCCATGTTGACTGGAACGTCTTCGCCCGGTCTGACCGAACCTACGTCAAACGATTCCGCGGTGACACCAATCACAACGTAACGATACTGTTTGACCAGAGCGCGTCGATGGCGGCGCTGCCAGCGACCAGCGAGCATCTGACCAAGGGCGACTACGCACGTTTTGCCGCTGCTGCCATCATTTACCTTGCAGCGCGCCAGCATGACTCTGTTGGACTCTTACAATTCAACGACAAGGTGCAGCTCTGGCGGCCGCCCTCGACCCGGGCCAACCATGTGGCCCGGCTGTACCATCTGCTGGATGACATCGGGTATCAGGGTGGCACCAACTGGAAGCTCGCCCTTGATTACGTTCAGGCACATCTGGCACGACGCAGCCTGCTGGTGGTGATCTCCGATTTTTATACTGATCCCGACGCGTTTTCCGGGATCGCCAGGGGCCTGTCCGCAAGGGGCCATGACCTGCTGCTGGTCCATGTGCTGGACGCGGCTGAACGGACCCTTGCCTCCGAAGTCGCTACTGTCGAGGACGCAGAGACGGGTGAAGTGATGGTGGTGAGCGCCGATTCCGGGGGATACAGCCGACGGCTCACGGAACACTGTGAGGCCCTGGCACGGGCGACGGTCGATGTCCGTGGCCACTACCTGAACGTATTTACCGATCAGCCGCTGGACCGGATTCTGGCGGACTACCTTCGCTATCGCGCCAGGGAGATGTAGGCTTGTTTCTGTCTGCTGCATTCTTGCTGGGCCTTGTGACGCTGCTTGCGCCCTGGTGGCTGCATCGCCTTCGAGTCCATACCCGGGTTCGCAGGGTAGTCAGTTCCCTGTACCTGATGCGTGCCTCCGAGGCGCCCGTGCAAATGCAAAAACGCCTCCAGCACCTCATGCTGATGGCCCTTCGGATGGCGTTGCTGGCGGCGGTGGTGCTCGCCTTTGCCCGGCCGTCTTTTACAACCGAAGCCGAGGGCGATGCTGTCTCTGCTGACAGTGCACTGGTGCTCGTGATCGATACCTCGCTGTCAATGGACCGCGGCCACGTCTTCACTGACGCCATTGTCGAGGCTCGCGGGATTGTGAATCGGCACCCTCACGGAACACAGGTGGCCATCATCACGGCAAGTGACGAGGTCACTCTCGATCTCCCACTGACTTCAGACCCTGGGGCCATCGACGGGGCCTTGTCCCGGACGAAGCCTGGTCAGGCCCGCCTGGTCTTTGATGGCCTGGCCGCACGGGTCGATCAGCTTGTCTCTGGTATGAACCTAAAAACTCCCGTCAGCGTCCATCTGATTTCGGACTTTCAGGCCAATGCGCTGCCGGACACCTTCAATGCGCTGCTTGCCCGGACCCGCTGGCCCATGGAACTGCACCCGGTCGGCGGCCGTGAGGCGAACTGGGGCATCGCCCAGGTACTGCTGGAACGCAGTCAGGCGGCGCCCGGACTCTCCAATGGCCGGCTCTCCATGGCAGACCCTTCCAGGCTGAACCCGGCATCGGATGATGCCGGGACTGATCGACTGGTGGTCACGGTTCGGGGATATCAAACCCCCAGTGCGGTATTGGAGGTGACCGCCCAGTCTGAAAAGGGGCAGGTTCTCACGACCACCACGGAGGTGGGCGACAATGGCGCCAGCCAGGTCTCCTTCAACGCGGCGCCCGGTAGTGAGACCTGGACCGTTCGACTGACCGCAATCGATGCGACGCAGGCGGACAGCATCAGCCGCGACAATGTGTATTTTGTTGCGAGCCCATCGGTCACCACCGCATCCCTGCCCGTCTTGTCCGCCCCGGCCCCCGACACAAGCCCCGCCGGTAAGGCAGGCAAAACGACGGTCGACCCGGTTCGATATTTCACCACCGCAGTCACCTCTTCCAGCCAGCGGTTCGCACCGGTTCGGATCAGCAGCCAGCTGACGTTGAATGAAGTCACGCCCGTATTGGCGATGATTGACCCCGGGGGGCTGTCGCCCACCGTCGTCAGCACGGCCGAGCGATACCTTCGTGCCGGCGGCGCGGTGTTCATGACGGTCGGGCCTGAGACCGTACGGACCGGGCGGTTACCACTGCTGGAGTCCCCCATATCCATGGACCGGTTCGATCAGACGGTGCGCAGCATTGTAGTCGCTGACGATACCCATCCGGTCCTGCGACAGACCCGCTGGGATACGGTATCGATCCTGCAGCGGGTGACCCTGGATCAGCCCG
>JAQBUI010000133.1 GCA_027624035.1 Pseudomonadota bacterium
GGTGAAGATCGCCTCTGTGATTTTCTCATCTTGCCGGCCCAGCATGAAGATGAGCCCTCGCTTGAAGTTCTGAACCTGAACTAGGTCGGCCAAAGAGGTGATCGACGAGATCTCGACGCCACTTCGGACCAGGGCTGATGCCATCATCCGGATCTGGAACCGTCGGTGCTTGATGGTGGACTGCCGACAGGGCTTGGTCGGCGCGTCTTCATCGAATAGGTCTTCATGGCCGAGCCTGGCGCACCAGCGATCTACATCCTCAACGAACGCACCCGGGAAGCCCTCCAGAGGATACGTCCAGGGTATCCGCTTGCGGACCCGGGTGAGTCGCCGGCGTGGCCATGCCGGCACGAGATCGATCATCTTGTTCCAGGTCAAGACCGCCTCTCGGACGACCTTGCTTGGATCTGTGTGAAGGGTCTCTGCGACCAAGGCTGCATCGAAAACAGGGATCACCGCGTCATCGACATCCATGGGTGATATCTCGTGCGCACTGCAGTAGCGGAAAAACCGGGAGAGCTTGTAGCCCATCATCCGATCCGGTATCGCGTCGTAGAGCGCCTGAAAGGCTGAGTTCATCTCCGGAAATGCGCCATGGCGTTTGTTGTTTGAAACCGTCATCCGTAGCGCGGACATCACAGCGCTCTTCACGTTCTGAAATCGTTTGTCGCTGACGTGGAGTTGGCGAGGGTGTAACTGTCGCAGTCGTTGTCTCAGCCATTCCGTACTGGCGGGCACCTGTTCTGGGTCGCGGTCAATAAACCGCGCCATGGTGCGTAATGCGGATATCAGGTCACGGCGCTGCCGTGGCTCCAAATCCGGTGCCTTCTCAATGGCCGAAATCACATCGGCGAAGGTGGGGTTCGGGTTCTCTAGTTTTGCCATTTGGGATAGATCCTTCTTGGTCAGTTGTGGACACGGGAAGACACGGGAGCAAATCTCTCCCCATTCGGGATTACGTAGCACAAAAAACGGTGACCAATTACCGCACGCCGTTCTCCCGACAGGGGCGTAAGTGCATGAATATGTTGGAAAACACTGGACAGGCCTGGTCACCGTTCCATGCGTTCATGGATGAACAGATCAACGTCGCGCGGGCGTATCCGCCACTGAGATCCGAGCTTCGCCGCGGTCAGTTCTCGGGTCTTAATCCAGCGCCGGACAGTCTTGCTGGAGACACTGCAGAGAGCCGCCACGTCGTCGATAGTCATCAATGTTTGGGGGACGTTTCTCGGCTCAGCCATCACGTCTGTCCTCGTCAGTTGTCGGGGTGAGAGACGAGGAAGGCTGTTGCCCCGCTGCTACCTGTTCAGCAGCGGCCTGGCGTGCGAGCAGGCGCACAAGAGAGCGGAGCGCCGCGATCTCTGGTCTGCTGTCTTGGTTCTTTTGAGAGCGCACCTGGAGCCGTCCTCGAATTGCTTGAGGACGGTATCGAACACGAACCGAACTGGCCCATCAGCCCATCATTGGTTCATGAAACGAGGGCGGTATGAACGAGGTTACTACTTTATGACGCGTTGTACGGTGCTACGGCTGGGCTCTTTGCTGTTTTTCTGATCGGCGTATGCCAACTGAACTTCTTCGACCAGCGCATTCTGGGTCATGTCCGGGTTGGCGGTCTTCGCCTCCGCGTATAGGTCGCGGATGCGGTTGTGGTCGTATTCAGACTTTGCCTTGACCTCGAACTCACTTCGCCACAGGCGTTTCATGTCCGCCGCATCAACCTGGATCGAACACCATGGTTCGATCTTCTGGGTTAATTGTGCAGCGTTGTAGGCATATGGTGGAGCGAGATGCAGGTCGGCCCATTCCCGCTTGGGAATATCTATCAGAACGCGCTGACCACTCTTCCGGTAGCCGCGTGCGGTCAGGCGACCCGAGGTAAGAGCGTCGTGTAACTCCTCGAGCTTGCCAACAGCTTTACGGTCCTTGGGCCACATCGTTGGGTACATGCCGATGGCGCCAAACGCACCTGATTCAGATGCACTCAGACGTTCAACCAGCTTATTTTCGCGATACACGATCCAAGCTGCTGCTTGAGCAAGGTTCCAAATTTTCTGACTTCTTGATGTCATCCACAGGAGGATAAAGCAGATATGCCTCGCGGCGAAGACCTGGGTTAGCCATCCACCATGCCGATCTCTGAGAAACAGACTCTAACTTCACAGGGGCGGTAATTCAGGGGGCAAGGTCACGATGAATGTGATCGGTAATGCCGTTGATCAGGAATGCGGTCGGTGGCTGAATAACCGTGCGGAAAACTCACATCAGCCGTTTCGAAGACGGGAATGGGCGATGTTGAAATTCAGGGACGTAAAGGCCCTGCAAAAGTTCGGCTCAATACACGCTTCGATCAACAATCATTTCAATCTCGACCGTCATCCCACCCCGCGCGAAACCTTCAAGCAGAACCGCGCCGCGGCGTTGACCGAATACCGTCAACTGGCGGCGTGAAAGCGAGGTCGCCAGAAATTTCGGAGACCGGTTCGCATTGGACTGACAGCACCGTATTCTGCGCCGATTGAATTTCTACGGAAAACGCCCGCCCTCTGGGGGTCGCCCAGTTGTCCAGCGTGTCCGTCGTGTTAACAAGACTTCGGGATTCCGAGAACTTCAAGTACACAACCGCCACGATGCCAGCGACATCAGTCGAACCAAGGTGCTGGCCCATTAGGAAGCGGACTCAAATGAAAACCAATATCATGATACTGCTGCTGCTCTCCCTAGCGTGGGCTTCGAACTATATCGGGATCGCGTTTATTGACAAGGGATTGAAGCCGATCACCGCGTCAGCAGCGATCACGGGGTTGGCCGCGATATTCCTTTTTATTGGTGTCCGTATTGGGATGCGCCGGCCGCTGCTGCCGACGCTGCGGGCTAATCCCGTCCTGCCCCTGATCATGGCGGTGACAGCGTTGGGGCTGCCCCAACTCAGTGTTGTCGCGGCAGAGAACTCGATCACGCCCGACCTGACTACGGTAATCGGAACGGTGGTGCCGATCATCACTTTTCTTGTTTCAGCCTGTGTTCTGCGGACAATACGAGCGAGTTGGGTGAATTTTGTTGGGGTGGGGATCGCCGTTGCGGGCATTGTGGTGTTTGCCGACCCTGGTCAGCTCCTGCACAGCAAGTCAGAACTCACCGGAATCGCGATCATGCTGGCCGGAGGCTTGGTCTTTGTTTTCAACGGACTTTTTGCCGCCCGCCGTGCCGCCGATCTGGATCAATATGTACTGACGTTCTGGATTGTCACACTGGCCGGCCTTGGGCTGAGTGTTGCAGCTCTCGTGTTCGAAGGTGTTCCGGAGACTTTACCGCCTAGTGCCGGACTTCTGGGCGTGGCGTTTTCGGGGCTAGTTGGGACCGGGCTGTCTTATCTCCTCTACTACCTGCTGATTGCCAGAGCTGGTGCGGCTTTCACCTCGCTCTATGCGTTTTTTGTGCCGCCGCTCGGAGTTCTGCTGGCGACGCTGGCTGGGGAAAACTCTTTGAGCATCCGCCATATCGTCGGCGTGGCCATCGTTCTGTCCGGGCTCTGGCTGATCATGCGCAAACGCCGGGAAAAAATTTCGAAGTCTCATAAATTGGGGTAATCTTACCGAGATAGGCGAGGACTTGCGATGATAGGGTATTTAGCGAAGCGCGGGGTTTTTCGGAGCGCTGTTGTTCTTGGTGCGCTTCTTGCGGCATCCGGAGTGGTGCATGCAGAAGAGGCCTGCCCGGCACACCAGTCCGGGCCGCTGGTTCCCAAAGACCCTGCCATTTGCACGCTTCTTCACGATGTTGTGCGCGCGCCGGGCGCCTTGCCGCTGGCCGAATACGAGGCCAAGCTCGGCGACTATCTTCGAAATTTCTGCCATCGGGACACCGAATCCGGCTGGGTGCGGGACAAGCGCCTGCGCGATACGGGTCCGTTCACCTCCACGCTCGTGGACGGGGCGTGGATCGGCACTGGTCATGGGGTCCATGCGCCAGTCGTGATCTGGTACTCACCTGAAGCGATCGAGTGGATTCGCGAAAACCGGTCGGCCGAAGATGAGGGGCTCGGTCCCGATGCGTCTCCGGTTCCCGATGGCGCGATGATCATCAAGGAAATGTATCCGGCACCCGCGGCGCGGTGTGATGCCTTGAATCCGCTCGAATTGCTGCCGACAAGCGGGGCGGCGGTGATGGTTCGCGACAGTACGGCGTCCTTTGACGGCTGGTTCTGGGGCTGGTTCGGCTGGGGTGGCTGGAAGCCTGATTATCCCGCCAATCAGGCCAGCAACGGTTATCCTCTGATGGGGTTCGGGCAGTACTGTGTGAATTGCCACGCTTCGGCTCGAGATAATCTGACATTCTCCTCGGCTCGCAACATTCAGGGCGAGCCGGGCGAACCTCTGGCCTATCTGAGCCAGAATGAGGCCCTGTTTACCCAGCTTCTCGCACATCATGTGGCGCTTGCCAAAACCCCGCCGCCGCAGCCCAAAGGGAACGTGCCGCTGCAGGACTGGTTGGAGGGGTTCCGTGAAGCCTTCCCGTGGCGCGATCTCGTCCCGACCCGGGAGACGGTTGTCTCAATGCCGTCGGAAACCTATGACAATTTCTGGATGCCGGCGAACGCGCCCGCGGACCATGCGCCATTTCTGACATCAGACCAGTGTCTGGGGTGTCATGACGCGGGCAGCACGGGGCTGCATTTCGACATGACCGTACCAGACCCGCACAGCGACAAGCTGATTAACATGTCGCCCTATGCCACATGGCGCACTTCGCCGATGGGGCTGGCGGGGCGTGATCCGATTTTCTTTGCCCAGCTGGCAAGCGAGACCCAGACCTTCCATCCCGAAGACCCGGCCATGGTCGAAACGACCTGCCTGGGTTGCCACGGTGTGCTGGGGCAGCGACAGGCGCAGTTGGACAATCACGCCGAGACCGGCGAATGCGGCATATTTGCGCGCAAGGATGTGAATGCCGTGCCGTGGCCGGACAACAATCCGCATGTTGATAAAGCCGGATATGGTGCCTTGGCGCGGGACGGAATCTCTTGTATGGCTTGCCACCAGATGGCAATGGGCACGACGGCTACGCAAGAGTATGGCCAGAGCGCGCGAAACGCCTGCGCTGTAGAGCGCCAGAATGCGCTCAATCCGGGCATGACGGGGTTCGCCAGCACCTTCACGGGTTCGTTTCTGGTCAATGATGGTGACAAGATTATCGGGCCTGTTGAGGCACCAATGACCCTTCCGATGCAGGCGGCGATCGGGATTACGCCGCATGTCGATATGTCGATCACCTCTTCGGAAGTGTGCGGCAGTTGTCACACTGTCCATCTGCCCGTCCTCCATCGCGGCGCAACCGTTGCACGCATCTATGAACAGACGACCTATGCCGAATGGGCCTTCAGTGCTCACCGTTCGGGCAAGACGCTCTATGGTGGAGAGCTTCCCGGGGGCGCTGGTCAACAGGCCGGAGAGTGCAACGACTGTCACATGCCGTCGGGCAATCCCGCGAAAAGCAAGATCGCCAGCATTCAGGAACATACCGGTTTCCCGGCGGCGGACTTCACCGCCGCGCCAGGCCAGATCGACCTTGTGGAACGCGACAATTACTCGCCTCATGTGTTTGTCGGCCTGAACATGTTCCTGGTCCGCATGGCGCGCCAGTTCCCCGATATTTTGGGGTTGCGGACACAGGATCCGATGTTGGTGAGCAAAGGTGTGCAGCCTGTCGTGCAGACAGAAAACCAAGTCTATGATAATGCAGCAAACTTCACGGCAACCATTGCCGTTGACGATGTGAAGATTGATGGTGCGCAACTGCGCGCTTCTGTGGCCATCGCGAACAAGGTTGGCCACAAATTTCCATCCGGAGTCGGTTTCCGGCGGAGCTTCGTCACGTTTGAGGTGCTCGATGCCAATGGCCAGGTTTTGTGGGCATCAGGACGCACCGACGGGGTGGGGCGGCTGATCGACCAAAAAGGCGAGCCCGTCGCCGGTGAGGTCTGGTGGGGTCCGAGTTGCAAGGTTCCGGCCGACCGAGCGAGCCGGGCGCATCAGCCACATTTCCAGACGGTGACGGCACAGGATCAGGTGCAGATCTATCAGGAACTGGTTTCGACGCCGCCCGATAAAGATCAGGTGTCATGCGGGCATGATGCCCGGCCGGAAGGTGAATTGACGACGAGCTTCCTGTCGATCTGTGCCGAAGTGAAGGATAACCGTCTCTTGCCGGAGGGTTATTTGCCGCTGGAGAAACGCAAGGAGATCGCACGTGCACTGGGCGCGGGGGATGACCTGGCTGAGGATGCCGGATCGACGGCTATCGATGATGACCCCGACTACCGGACGGGAGGCGGAGATTCGCTGGAATATGTCGTCGCGCAGGACGAGATCGACGGGACGCCGGCCTCTGTCAGGGCTCGGCTCTATTATCAGGCCACGCCGCCGTTCTATCTGCAAGATCGATTCTGCACAGCGACAGGACCGGATGCGGCGCGGTTATATTATCTCGCCGGTCATCTGGACCTGCTCGACACCCCCGCAGAAGGCTGGAAATTGCTGATCGCAGACAGTGGGAAGGTCGGACTGCGATCTAGATGATGTTTGATCTGGTTTGGAAGAGGACTGCCTCCGGTTGAGAATCCGAATAACTGAATTTGTTCGCGTCGTGGTCTGCATTCATTCAGTTTATGATCCTTAATGAAACCCAGAGGGAAAATTCTCTACATTCCATAAGTCAGGGCTTTTCTCGAGCGGCGGCTCATGTAGTTGGACGAAAAAAATGTGAGTAAATTGACGACGAGATCAGCGAAACTCCTGATCCCGATTGGTCGGAGAACGCACCGGAACCTTCGGTCCAGCGCCTAGAAAATGCACCATTTTGACTACAAATTTGGTGCCTGAGAGAGCTGCTGATGGCATGGCAGTCCTCAAATCTCCCAATGGGATCCAGGTGGATGTTGATGAGATTTTTCATACCGGACTCTGACAAGGATTGCAGCTTTCGGGAAGCCTCCCCTTAAATCTAACGGTGGATTTACACCTACGCATAAAAGAGACTTAACCATGCGCATCATTCAGCTCCTGCTTATTCTATTGCTGCTCGCGAGCACTCAAGCCAGTGCAGCAGAACGCCTTGGCCGCGATGTCATGACAGCAGGTCTAGCCGGGAGTTTCGTGCGCCCTGACGGCAAAGATCCCGCAAAGGCCGTTCTGATGATCGCCGGATCAGGCCCAACCGACCGCAAAGGCAACAGCAGGCTGGGCGTGGATGCCAACTATCTGGAAATGCTGGCCAGACATCTGTCTGGTGCGAGTATAGCTTCGCTGCGCTACGACAAGCGCGGCGTGGGTGGTAGCAAAGCCCTGGTCACCTCAGAGGCTGCGCTTCGATTTTTTGATTTTGTCGGGGATGCCGAAACCTGGCTGAATTGGCTACACGGCCAGCCAGACATCGCCTGTGTGTTTGTGTTGGGTCATAGCGAAGGCGGCCTGATTGCAACCCTTGTGGCCGAGAAATCCGAACCCGCCGGGCTGGTGCTGGTGATGTCCCCGGGTCGCACCTTTGGGTCCGTCCTGCACACACAGCTCAACAGCGTCCCGATGGAAAAGCCTCTGCGCACTGAAGCGCTCTCCGTCCTCAAGACGCTGGAGGGCGGCCAACAGGTGTCCAAGGTGAACCAGAAGCTGGATAATATTTTTCGGCCCAGCGTACAGCCTTATCTGCTCTCAATTCTCA
>JAQBUI010000134.1 GCA_027624035.1 Pseudomonadota bacterium
GCCGTTGTCGTGCCGGGAAGTTTTCCGGACGGCACAGCGTGCGGCCAGAACTTCCATGAAAGACAGGGAGCGATCGAGATGAATGAGTCACCCGTTATTGATGCCGACGGACACGTGTTGGAACCCGCGGACACCTGGCAGAAGTATATCGACCCAGAGTTCCGTGATCGGGCCATCCGTATCGGCGTCGCCGACGATGGGCGCGAGCGGCTGTACTTTGACAACCGTGAGTTCCTATTCATGCAGGGCAACCTCGGGACGCTCGGCGGTATTGAACTGGAGGATGGGGCGCTTGGCCGTCTGACTGAAGACTATACGTACGAGCAGGGCTCACCCCCCGGCAGCTACGACCCGGCCGCCAGGTTGAAGGTGCTCGATGAGGAGGGCATCGACCGGGTGTTGCTGTATCCGACCATCGGCATTTGCTGGGAGGGCAGCGTGACCGACCCGTCCCTCGCGACTGCCTACGCCCGCGCCTACAACCGGTGGCTGGTGGATTTCTGCTCCCACGACCCGTCGCGCCTGTACCCCGTGGCGCACATCACTCTGCTGGACCCCAAAGGGGCTGTTGAAGAGGTGATTCGTGCCCGCAAGGCGGGCTGCGTCGGTGTGTATCTGTCGCCGGATTTGCCGGCCCGGGGCAATCGACCATTTGTGGCCCCGGAGTTCGACGAGTTCTGGTCCACGGTCCAGGACCTGGATATGCCGGTGGGATTTCATGTGGTGGTGCGGGATCTGCCGGCGTTTCGAACCTTTACGGTCCCCGGCACCCCCGGTGACGGGCTCTTCTGGTTTGCCTTTCTGGCCATCGATGTGATGGCAGCCTTCACCTCCATGATGTCCTCGGGCATGTTCGAACGGTATCCGCGGCTGAAGTGTTCGGTGCTGGAGGCTGGCGGCAACTGGATTTCGGCCTGGCTGGATCGCATGGATCACAAATTCGAGGTAACCCGCGCCATCGTGCCCCTCACCATGAAGCCTAGCGAGTATTTCTTTAGGCAGTGCCTGATCGCCATGGACCCGGATGAGGGCATGAACGCCCAGATCGTTGAACACATGGGTGCAGACTCGGTGACCTGGGCATCTGACTACCCGCATATTGATGCTTCCTTTGGCGTTGCGCGCGAAATGAAGGCGAGCCTTGCGGGCCTGCCTGCTGAATCCCGGGCGAAAGTTCTGGGTGGTAATGTCCGCCGGTTTTACGGCCTGGATTGATGGTCCGCCCCGCCCGGGCGACCCCGGGCGTAACGGACAGTGCCCGGTTGAATCGATCATGTTGAGAGAATACTGGCGATTCTACTGGCCCCTTGCGCTGACGGGTGGCGTGATGGTGCTGTCCGGCCAGTTTCAGAACGGAGTGCTTGCCCGATATCCCGAGGCGGTCACCGAACTCGCTGTCTACGCCATCGCCAGCAGCACATTCGGGCTGCTGCATGCGGCCGTCGGCTTCGTCTCCCAGATGGCCAATGTCTTTGCCCGGTCGGTGACCGGTACCGCCAAAACCCTTCGGTTTGTGATGGCCGTCTCGGCCGTGATCACGGTATTGATGCTGATGCTGGCGTTTACACCGGCTGGAGCAATGCTGGTCGGCGCTGTGTATGACATTGACTCGGCAATTCTCGAGCGGGTGACGGATTATCTGAAGCTGTTCGCGCCATTGATGGTCATCGACGGCCTGCGGCAGTTTCAGCTCGGTCTGCTGGTGCAGTGCAGGATGACGGGGCGAGTGACCATTCTCAACATCATTCAGCTGACGACCATCATCGTGTGCCTGGTGAGCGCATTCTCGGCCGGTGTGTCGGCACCGCTCGCTCTGGTTGGCTCACAGATCATGGCTTCCCTGGTCCATCTGATGCTGTTGACCATCGTGATCAAGCGTGACTACCAGCTGCCCCGGACTCCCGAGCATGAGAACCTGCGGTATCGCGAACTGCTGGCATTCTTCGCCCCGGTGGCCACCACCGGGATCATGTTCGCCATCAGCAGGCCGGTATTGTATGCCCTGATTGCCCGCACGCCCGATGCCATCGTCAGTATTGCGGCCATGCGGGTCGGGTTCGATGTGGCGACTCTGTTTCAGGTGACGGCCAACCAGTTCCGCCACTTCTTTGTCACCTTTGGTGATTCAGATCTTCGGGAGAAACGGCTCTTTATGGTGATCATCGGTGCGGGTATCACCGGTGCCATGCTGCTCATTTCCATGACACCGTTGTCGGATGTGATTCTGGCGGACTGGATTGGCATCAAAGGAGAGGTGCTGGTCAAGGCGCATGTGGTGCTGATGCTGATGTGCCTGCTGCCGGGGCTGATCCTGTGGCGCAACTACTATCATGGCCTGCTGATGGTCGCCCGCAAGACCAATGGCATGGCTGTGGGCGGGATGAGCCGGGTGCTGGGCATCTACGTCATGGCACAGTTGCTGTACCTGGTGGACGCCCTTGACTATCTGACCGGCACGATCATCCTGCTACTCGGATTTCTGGTGGAGGCGTCCATCGTCACGGTCTTCTGCCGGTCCATCCGCAGGACGAATTTCCGATCTGACGTGGTCAGTTGACCGGGTCCAGCCGCAGGAAGCGCCGTGGTGCAAATCCCATCAGGAATCTCACGAATAACGGCAGGGCCCGCTCGTGACGCAGTCGGGCGTCTTCAGCAGGCGTCACGGGCAGCGCACGATACGGCCGGGATTCGCCATCCATGTCTATGCTGACATCAGGGTTGTCCAGGGCTTCACGGTACCATGCCCGGGGCCAGTGATTGGCCGCGATGTAAACCGTGTCTTCGATCACAATGCGTGACAGGACACGGGTGTGTGCATTGCCAGCGTCGTCCATTGTGGTAATCAGCAGGGTGCCCTCATTCTGGGGCTGATAGTAGCCAAGCGCCGATTCGAAGATGACCACGATGCCGACGTACACCAGTAGTAGTATGACTCAGATCTTGATGGTCAGGCGCATCTTCTTCCTCCAGAAAAACCAGTATTATCCATCAGGCCGTGACACCCGCTCACCGTCCCGATAGTCCATGAAGTCCAGGTCAATGCCTGAGTCGGAAACCGTGCCGGGGTGGCCAAGGTCTCGTGCCCTGGTCACGACGCCCTTTCCGAAACGTTTGATCAGGTCATCAATGGTGGTTTCCAATTGACGGGTAGCGCCATCGGAGAAGAGGTCCATCTGAGCGGGCCCGGTTCGCCATGAAAGGTCGAATGCGGCCATCCCGACCAGGCGGAACGGGCCGGGATGATGGAATTCATCCAGCAATTGGCGGCCCACATCAAGGAACGCCTCCGCGGTGTCATCAGGTCGGGACAGGTGCCGCTGTCGAGTCAGAAGTTCATGCTGGCTTGTCTTCAGGCGCACACGGATGCCGCCTGCAACATAGTCCTTGGCGCGCATCCGTCTGGCAATGCGCTCTGCAGAACGGCGCAGGTGAACAAGAATGTCTTGCCGTGTCGACACGTCCTGGTCCAGGGTACGGTCTGAGCCAATGCTGCTGGCACCTCGGCCGCGCAGCACCCTTCTGGGATCGCGGGCGTGAGCCAGTTCGTGGAAGTGGATACCGGCGCTGCCAAGGTGGCTTCGCAGAAACGCCTCATCGGCAGCTGCCACATCGCCGATGGTGTGCAGCCCGAGCGCCGTCAAGCGGGGTGCGGTCTTGCGGCCGACTCCCCAGAGCCTGGAGACCGGCAACGGCGCCAGCCAGTCCACGGCGTCTTGCTGGGGCACGATGGTCAGTCCGTTGGGCTTGTCGAAGGCGCTCGCAACCTTGGCAACGTATTTGGTGCCGGAAATACCGACGGAGATGTGCAGTTCGGTGGCTTCAAATACCGCCGCTTTCAGTTTCCGGCCCATCTCCACAGGGCTGCCAAAAAGATGCTCCGCGCCCGTCATGTCCAGAAACGCCTCATCCAGGGAAATGGCCTCCACAGAGGGCGAGAAGTCCGCAAAGATGTCCATGATCTGTTTCGAAACGGTCTGATAGCGATCGAAATTGGGAGGGACCATGATGGCGGCGGGGCAACGCCTGCGCGCCTCGGCCACCGGCATGGCACTGCCAACACCGAACGGTCGGGCCTCGTAACTGGCGGTGAGCACCACACCCCGGTAACTGTTGGGGCCGATCAGGACGGGCTTGCCACGGAGTTCCGGATGGTCGCGTTGCTCAACGGCTGCATAAAATGCGTCCATGTCAGCATGCACAACGATTCTTGGCCATCTGTCCATCGCTTCACATTATCCCAATGCTGTATGAATCACCAGTAGCCTGGCATGGAAATCAGCGCCCATTGGGTCTAAGGTGGCGGTTTTTCCAATACCGAGAACCGGAACCCGTGGGTGAGCTTGAATACATTCCGACGCCCTGCGTCATGATCTGTACCCTCAATGAGGACGATATCTGTGTGGGCTGTCTGCGCAGCCTGGATGAGATAGGGCGCTGGCCCGATGCCGACCGCGAAGAGCGGTTACAAATTCTGGACAACACCTCCGAACGGGCCCGGGTGACCGCACCAAAGTACTGAGCTAATACGCCCGGTTCCGGGAGGTTGCTCAGGTTTCGGCACGGGGCAGCGTCTGATAATATCGCCACTTCCCCAAATGAGCAGGATTAGGAACATGAGCCACGACGTTGTTATCAGGGGCGGTACGGTGATCGACGGTACCGGTGCTGAGGGTTTCACGGCGGATATCGCGATTGACGGGGACCAGATTGCTGCCGTTGGGAAGGTCGCCGGGAAGGGCAAACGTGAGATCGATGCGAACGGCCTCACCGTCACCCCCGGTTTTGTCGACCTTCATACTCACCTTGACGCACAGATCGCGTGGGACCCACAGGTCACGTCCATCTCCTGGCACGGTGTGACCACCGCATTGCTGGGTAACTGTGGTGTGACGTTTGCCCCCTGCAAGCCTGACGATCGTACCCTGCTGGCAGAGATGATGGAAACCGTGGAGGACATTCCCCGGCGTGCGATCCTCGAAGGAATGCCCTGGAACTGGGAGTCCTATGGCCAGTATCTGGATTCCATAGAATCCATGGGGCCGGGAATAAACATCTGCGGGATGGTGGGACACTGCGCGATTCGGTATTACGTCATGGGCGAACGGGGCATTGACGAGGCCGGCAGGGACCCGAAGAACTGGCTCGAAGCACGCAGGCGCTATGACTCCGATTCCCTGTCCGATGCCGAGGGCACCGGGCTGCGCCGCCCGACAGAGGATGAAATCAAGAAGATTGCAGCGCTCGCGGGCCAATCTGTCAAAGAAGGCGCGGTTGGCTTTTCCTCCAACCGGCTGTGGAACCATCAACTGCCAGACGGGCGTGCCATTCCGGGGACCTTTGCCCATGGCGATGAGCTGCGGGCGATCGCAAAGGAAGTCGGAAAATACGGCGGCATCATGCAGACGGTCTTCGGCATGCCCAGGGAAGCCCGGTTCGATGACGAATTCAAATTGCTGGAAGACGAGGCCCGGCTGACCCGGGGCGTGCTGTTTTCCTCAAATGTAGAAACCGGTGTGGCAGTGCAGGATGCGGCTGTCAGAAAGCTGCTGGCGCAGGGGCTGAAGGTGGCCTCTGTCACGGTACCGCGCGGTGGTGGTGGTGTGGGCGGATTGTTTACGGGCAGCTTCTTTCGCTCCGCTGCGTGGAAGGCCCTCAGCGAAATGGACAATCCGGCGCGGTTGGCTGCCATCCGAAACCCGGACATGCGTCGTCGGCTTGTGGATGAAATCAAGAGTCGTGACGATGGCAGGCGAACCAGTCGCTGGTTTTTCATGGGCAATGAAGACAGGCCACGCTATACCCACGCGTTGAACGAGAGCCTGTGGGACATGGCAAAGGCCGCCGGTGAGCATCCGGTAGAGACCTGGCTGCGGCTTACCGATGAGAGCGATGGCAAGGCGCTGTTTCATATGCGAGGGTTCAACGTGGACCTCGATGGTGTTGAAGATCTGATCCAGTCGGACTGGATTGTGCCCGCCCAGGGAGATGCCGGTGCCCACGTTGGCCAGATGAATGATTCCGGCTGCAGCACGTTCGTTCTGTCTCACTGGGTCCGCGACAAGGGTGCGCTCACCCTGGCCGATGCCGTCAAACGACTGACCTCGTTTCCCGCCAGCGTGCTGGGGCTGGATGATCGTGGCACCCTGGCTGTCGGCAAGCGGGCGGATCTCAACGTGATCGACCTTGACAATCTTGCCGAGCGGCAGCCGCAGATTGTCAACGATATGCCGTTCGGTGCACCAAGGTTCATCCAGCGTGCCCGTGGTTACCGCGCCACATTGTGCAATGGTCAGATCACCCTGGAAAACGATGAACTGACGGGTGATCGCGCCGGTCGGGTGTTGCGGAGCAACTGACAGATCGCCAGGGGGCCGGGTTTGGTGGCGCTATGGCGACCCACCGAGCCGGGCGGCCAGTTCGCCCAGTGTCCGAACACGCTTCTTGCTGCTCGGGTGGGAATTCAGAAACGGAATCTGCAGCCGTGCGCCCTGTCTTGCCAGCATGTTCTCATGCATCCGGACAGCACCATACGGATCATGGCCCGCCTGCACCGCCCAGATGACGCCAAGATAGTCGCTCTCACGTTCCTGGTCCCGGCTGTAATGGGCATTCAGGGCGCCGGTGACAAAGTCGCTTCCGATCTGTACCAGCGGATCTGGCGTTGCGATCCTGACGGCATTATTCAACAGGCTGAGCGGGAGTGAACGCTTCCTGTTCTTGCTGCCGTGATCCAGCTTCAGGTGGGCGATCTCGTGGCCGATCAGGGCAGCCCATTGATCGGCCTCGTGACCGATCAGGTCGATCAGACCAAAGTTGACCATGACCGATGGTCGAGCCTCCCGGTAAGCGGCGGCTGCATTGGGTTCGTGGCCTTCTATGACGTAGAGGCTGGCATCGGCCTCGGCGACCGCCTCGATCTGTTGCAGTACCGAGTACATGAGCCGGACCTGGGAAATCGGCAGACGCCACTTGATCACGCCCTGATAGTCACGGAGCATGATCTGATCCTCGTGAACACGGTAGGTTCTGTCATCCCGCAGTGACAGTTCTTCCCGTGCGTCCTTGAGTTCCTCGACATCCCACATCATGTCGGATGCTTCGGCAATCTGCGTGAGCAGCAGAAGGGGCAGCAGGTATCGAATCAGGTGAGGCATGGCGAACTCCGTCGTCAACGGCCTATTGGAGGCAGAGTACCTGCACGGCACCTCAAACGCCAGCCCATGAGATGCGTCACAACCCCGCAGCCTTCCAGTTTGCTGCCATGACCTTCTCAAACAGAGCGAACTCTGGCTGGAAAGCCTGCTGTATGACGGTCGGTGTCTGATTGATGCTCATGGTTTTCATTAAAGGCATGTACGCAGGCCAGCTATGGGCGGGCAGTGTGGGGCTACCCTCATGGGCGAACCTGACCCAGGCCTTGCGCATGAAGTCGGCCGTCTGCTGGTACTCAGAGAAGCCAGCCAGTACAG
The DNA here is from genome assembly GCA_027624035.1 of Pseudomonadota bacterium. Classification (GTDB taxonomy): domain Bacteria; phylum Pseudomonadota; class Gammaproteobacteria; order Pseudomonadales; family Azotimanducaceae; genus UBA7455. Next base: position 7,470 of record JAQBUI010000134.1, read on the forward strand.
CAAACGGCAGGCCATTGCCGAAGACCATCACATCAAGTGCGTGTGCGGCACCGATGAAAGGTGACTCCCACTCGAACAGGTACATGTGGGTGTTGCCCTGACCGAATCGGCTCTTCCCCTGATCGAGTGGGCAGATTATCGTAGTCCCCTATGAGAGACAAAGACCTATACGC
>JAQBUI010000001.1 GCA_027624035.1 Pseudomonadota bacterium
GATTTGCTATCCGCGAGGGTGGCCGAACGGTAGGTGCCGGGGTCGTGACCAAAATCATCGCATAGCACCGGCTTTGAACCGCTTCGGGCAGCCTGGGCTGCCCGCGCCTGATTGGAAGTCCGGTGCAAGGCGGCCAGAGCGAGATTTAGGCCAGTAGCTCAATTGGCAGAGCGGCGGTCTCCAAAACCGCAGGTTGGGGGTTCGATTCCCTCCTGGCCTGCCAGCCCAGAAGCAGGCAGCACGTCAACCGATGACATACCGATTATGGCAGCGAAGATGAACGCAAAGAGTGAGACAACCCAGTTCAGGCTGGATGCGCTCAAGTGGCTGATGATCCTGGCGATTATCGCCGTCGGTGTGTATGCGAACTCGGTCTATGGAGCAGTGACCTTGCTGTACCGGGCGCTGATTGGTGTGGTGATGGCTGCGGCAGTCACGGGTATAGCACTTCAGACCGAAAAAGGTCATGCAGCCTGGGAGTTGGCCAAGGAAGCGCGAACCGAGATGCGAAAGGTGATCTGGCCAACCCGACAGGAGTTGACCCAGACCACACTGATCGTGGTGGTCGTTGTAATTGTCGTTGGCATGCTGTTGTGGGGTCTCGATTCCGGACTGAGCTGGGCAATCAAGGGCGTCATAGGCTGAGGCCAGGAGATCAAGTGAGCAAGCGATGGTACGTAGTGCATGCCTACTCAGGGTATGAAAAGCAGGTGATGCGCGCGATCAGGGAGCGCATTGAATTGTCCAGCCTTGCTGAACGATTTGGTGAAGTGATTGTTCCCTCCGAGGAAGTGGTCGAGATGCGCGGCGGCAAGAAGCGTCGCAGCGAGAGAAAGTTCTTTCCTGGATACGTGCTGGTTGAGATGGAGCTGGATGATGATACCTGGCACCTGATCAAGGAAACACCGAGGGTGATGGGCTTCATTGGTGGCAAGGCCGATCATCCGGCGCCCATTTCCAATGCAGAGGCAGATGCTATCTTGCAGCGGGTGCAGGCGGGAACTGAACACGCGACACCAAAAACGGTGTTCGAACCAGGCGAACTGGTTCGGGTGATTGATGGGCCGTTTAATGACTTCAATGGTGTTGTAGAAGAAGTGAACTACGAGAAGAACCGGCTGCATGTGGCCGTAACGATTTTTGGCCGGTCCACGCCGGTCGAATTGGACTTCAGTCAGGTTGAAAAGGGCTGACTGAGAATTGAAATACATTGTGCCCAACGGGCGCGTTTGACGGGGACCTGATCCGCTCCATCCAGGAGAGGCAGGGATTGCACCCAATAAGAGGTCAAGATGGCTAAGAAGATCGATTCCTATATCAAGCTGCAGGTGCCTGCAGGACAGGCCAACCCAAGCCCTCCGGTAGGGCCGGCATTGGGGCAGAAAGGCGTCAACATCATGGACTTCTGCAAGGCGTTCAACGCCGAGACCCAGTCAATGGAAGCCGGATTGCCCATCCCTGTGGTGATTACGGTCTATTCAGATCGCAGCTTTACCTTTATCAAGAAGACACCGCCGGCCTCGGTGCTGCTGCGCAAGGCGGCAGGTATCAGCAAGGGCAGCAGTGAACCTCACGTCAGCAAGGTGGGCAAGGTCACCAGAGCCCAGCTTGAGGAGATCGCAGCGACCAAGCTGCCCGATCTGACGGCGAGTGACATGGATGCGGCGGTTCGTACCATCGCAGGCAGCGCGCGCAGCGCCGGAATTGAGACCGAGGGGGTTTAGCAAATGGCCAGGTTGAGCAAGAGAATTCGTACCATACGCGAGAAGATTGAGCCGGGACGTTTCTACAGTATTGACGATGCGGTTGCACTGCTGGAGCAATTGTCCTCCGTGAAATTCAAGGAATCCATCGACGTCAGTATTAATCTGGGCGTGGACCCCCGAAAGTCGGATCAGGTAGTACGTGGTGCCACAGTATTGCCAAATGGTACCGGTAAGGACGTTCGAGTTGCGGTATTCACTCAGGGTGACAAGGCTGAGGAAGCCCGGGCCGCTGGCGCGGACATCGTTGGCATGGATGACCTCGCCGCAGACGTCAAGGCAGGGAAACTCGATTTTGATGTTGCGATTGCCACGCCTGACGCGATGCGAGTTGTGGGGCAGCTCGGGCAGATTCTTGGCCCCCGGGGATTGATGCCGAACCCCCGCCTCGGAACTGTGACGCCGGACGTTGGCGAGGCGGTGCGCAATGCCAAGGCTGGGCAGGTGCGATACCGCACCGACAAGAATGGAATCATTCATGGCGGCGTCGGTCGTGTCGGCTTTGAGGCTGCCAAGATCAAGGAGAATATTGAAGCGCTGCTGAATGATTTGCGAAAGGCGAAGCCGTCAAGCGCAAAGGGTACCTATGTCAAGAAGGTGGTTTTGTCGACCACCATGGGCGCCGGCATCCCGATTGATCAGTCGTCCTTCCAAACCGTATAGCGAGACAAGATTAGAAGTAGAGACTTTGGGGTTCCCGCGTGCCTGCATGGGTGCGGGGCTCGTCAAAGACCGCAGGTCTGTCAGGCCGTTCTGATTGGAATGACAGTTAAGTTCTCGAAAGAGAGGCCCGCGCAGACGGTGAACCCGATTCAGAGATTGGATCCAATCGCCGTGTGAAACCCCCACTCCAGGGTGGGATACGCAACAAGTCGAGGAGTACATTACTGTGCCAATTGGACTTAAAGAGAAACAGGCGATTGTTGCTGAAGTGAACGAAACGGCCAGCAAGGCGCTGTCCGCAGTGATGGCAGATTACCGCGGTGTCACCGTGGAAAAGATGACATTACTGCGAAAGCAGGCCCGGGAGGCTGGGGTACACGTCAGGGTAATACGCAATACACTCGCAAAGAGGGCCATCCAAGGTACCGATTTTGAGTGTATGCAGGACGTATTGCTTGGCCCGAACGTACTTGCATTTTCGATTGATGACCCCGGTGCTGCGGCCCGGGTATTCAAGGAATTTGCCAAGAATAATGATGCGTTCGAGATCAAGGCGTTATCTGTGGGCGGCAAAATGCTTGCTGCCGACCAAATTGATGCGCTCGCGAAGCTTCCCACACGGGAAGAGGCGCTGGCTCTGTTGATGTCGGTCATGCTGGCCCCTGTGGCCAAGCTCACTCGTACCCTGAATGATATCCCCGGACGTGTTACCCGCGTCGTTGCTGCTGTGCGTGACCAGAAGCAGGAAGCCGTCAACTAACTATTGGAGATAGGACACATGTCGTTATCAAAAGATGAAATACTGGATGCAATTGCCCAGATGAGCGTTATGGATGTCGTAGAGCTCGTCTCGGCAATGGAAGAGAAGTTTGGTGTATCTGCCGCAGCAGCGGTTGCTGCAGCCCCTGTGGCTGCTGGTGACGCAGGCCCGGCTGAAGAAGAGCAGACCGAGTTTGACGTTATCATCACCAGCGCAGGTGAGAAGAAGGTGAACGCGATCAAGGTGGTACGGGCTGTCACTGGTCTTGGGCTGAAGGAAGCCAAGGCTCTGGTCGACGAAGCGCCGTCTACTGTCAAGGAAGGCGCTTCCAAGGACGAAGCCGAGTCGATTCTCAAGCAACTCGAGGAAGCGGGTGCGAGCGGGGAGTTGAAGTAAGTTCCGCTTGTTGCTGCTTTGCGCACGTTCGTCAGGCTGGAGGCGATTCGCCCCCGGCCTTTCGTCGTTTGTTATTTTGAGCAGAACTCGGCAGAACACTCCCGATAAGCTCCCGCAATTAAATGAACCAGCTTGGAGGCATTGATGGCCTATTCATTCACAGAGAAGAAGCGCATTCGCAAAGACTTTGGCAAGTTGCCCGCGGTAATGGACATCCCATACCTGCTCGCGATCCAGGTCGAGTCCTATAAGGAATTCCTGCAGGACACTGTTGCAGCGGACCAGCGGAGTGACAAGGGTCTGCATGCTGCGTTCAAGTCTGTATTTCCGATCGTCAGCTATTCAGGCAACGCCGCGCTGGAATATGTAGGTTATCGCCTCGGCAAGCCGGTCTACGATGTGAAGGAGTGTCAGCTTCACAATACCTACTACGCTGTGCCCCTGCGGGTGAAGGTCCGTCTGATCATCTACGACAAGGAATCGTCGAACAAGGCCATCAAGGACATCAAGGAGCAGGAAGTTTACATGGGCGAGATTCCGCTCATGACCGACAACGGTACTTTTGTCATCAATGGGATCGAGCGCGTGGTGGTATCGCAACTGCACCGATCACCGGGCGTGTTTTTCGATCATGATAAAGGCAAGACTCATTCCTCGGGCAAGCTGCTTTACTCGGCACGGGTTATCCCGATGCGTGGTTCCTGGCTGGATTTCGAGTTCGATCCGAAGGATTGCGTCTTTGTCCGGATCGACCGACGTCGCAAGCTGCCCGCCACCGTTCTTCTGCGGGCGCTGGGCTATACCGCCCAGGAGATTCTGGCGACCTTTTTTGAAACTGATACCTTCTTCATGAAAGAGGAGGGTTATTCCCTGCAGTTGATTGCAAACCGTCTGCGTGGGGAAACTGCCCGCTTCGACATCGTAGCGCCCGATGGCGAGAGCATTGTCGAGGAAGGGACCCGAATCACGCCTCGACACATTCGTGAAATGGATGGACTGGGTCTGACTGAACTTGAAGTTCCTGTGGAATACATTGACGGGCATGTGCTGGCAGAGGACATCATCGACTCGGAGACCGGCGAGATTGTGTTGCCCTGTAACACCAGCGTCACCGAAGAGGTTCTTGAGCAGCTCAGAGAGATGGGCCTGACGTCTTTCAATACGATCTATACCAATGATCTGGAAGCCGGCCCGTTCATCTCGGACACTCTGAATATCGATCCAACCGAAAACAGGCTGGAGGCATTGGTCGAGATCTATCGGATGATGCGTCCCGGCGAGCCGCCCACCAAGGAAGCGGCAGAAAACCTGTTCAATAATCTGTTCTTTGCCTCAGAGAGATATGATCTGACTGCCGTGGGCCGGATGAAGTTCAATCGGCGTCTCGGCAGGGCGGAAGAGGTTGGTGCGGGCACGCTCAGCAACGAGGACATCATTGAGGTGCTTCGTTGTTTGATCAATATCCGCAATGGTAAGGATACCGTCGATGACATCGATCACCTGGGCAATCGCCGCATACGGAGCGTCGGAGAGATGGCGGAAAATGCCTTTCGTCTGGGCCTGATCCGGGTAGAGCGCGCGGTGAAGGAGCGTCTCAGTCTGGCCGAGTCGGAAGGATTGATGCCCCAGGACCTGATCAATGCCAAGCCCGTCGGGGCCGCGGTCAAGGAATTTTTCGGATCAGCCCAGCTTTCCCAGTTTATGGACCAGAACAACCCGCTGTCCGAGGTGACTCACAAGCGCCGTGTATCAGCGCTCGGGCCGGGCGGTCTTACCCGCGAACGGGCCGGCTTTGAGGTGCGCGATGTTCACCCGACGCACTACGGACGGGTGTGTCCAATTGAGACGCCGGAAGGGCCCAACATTGGTCTGATCAACTCGCTGGCTACCTATGCCCGGACTAACGCCTATGGTTTTCTGGAAACACCCTACCGCCGGGTGGTAGAAGGCAGAGTGACAGACGAGATTGAATACCTCTCCGCGATCATTGAGAGCGACTACGTGATTGCCCAGGCGAGCGTTCCAATTGACGAGGACGGTCAGATTCTGGACGACCTGGTGGATGTACGCCATCAGGGTGAATTCACCAAGATGCCCACCGAAAGCGTCAACTTTATGGATGTCTCGCCCCAGCAGGTGGTGAGTGTGGCAGCCTCCCTCATCCCGTTTCTGGAGCATGATGATGCCAACCGGGCGCTGATGGGTTCGAACATGCAGCGCCAGGCCGTGCCGACACTGAGGAGCGAAAAACCCCTCGTTGGTACCGGGATGGAAGGCATTGTGGCCAAGGATTCCGGCGTATGTGTGGTCGCGAGGCGTGGTGGCGTGGTTGAAACGGTAGATGCCGCCAGAATCGTTATTCGTGTCAATGACAACGAGACCGAAAGCGGTGAAGCGGGTGTGGACATCTACAATCTCACCAAGTACACCCGGTCAAACCAGAACACCTGTATCAATCAGAAGCCTCTGGTGAGGCAGGGCGACAAGATCTCCCGGGATGACATTCTGGCCGATGGACCTTCGGTGGATACTGGTGAGCTGGCATTGGGCCAGAACATCCGGATCGCCTTCATGACCTGGAATGGCTACAACTTCGAGGACTCGATTCTGGTATCGGAAAGGGTCGTCAAGGAGGATAGGTTCACGACCATCCATATCCAGGAACTGACCTGCTATGCGCGGGATACCAAACTCGGAAGCGAAGAGATCACCTGCGACATTCCCAACGTTGGTGAAGGTGCGCTGTCCAAGCTGGATGAGTCCGGTATCGTCTATATTGGTGCCGAGGTAGAGGCCGGTGACATCCTGGTCGGCAAGGTGACGCCGAAGGGCGAAACCCAGCTCACGCCGGAAGAGAAATTGCTGCGGGCGATCTTTGGAGAGAAGGCGTCTGACGTCAAGGACACCTCGCTGCGTGTTCCGAGCAGCTACAATGGTACGGTGATCGACGTTCGGGTCTTCACAAGAGACGGAATCGACAAGGATCAGCGGGCTCTCGATATCGAGCATCAGGAACTTGAAGCGGTGCGCAAGAACATCGAGGAGGAGTACCGGATTGTCGAGACGGCGACCTTCGAACGTGTTTCCGATTCTCTCGTTGGCCAGACGGTCATCGCGGGTCCGGCACTCAAGAAGGGCGACAAGATTACCCGCGCCTACCTGAAGGATTTGCCTGGTAGGGACTGGTTCAAGATTCGTCTGGAACAGGACAATCTGAACAGCCTGCTCGAACAGGCGGAACAACGCCTGGCCGCGCGTCGTGCGGCGCTGGATGAGCAGTTCGAAGAGAGCAAGGCCAAGCTCGAAAGTGGCGATGATCTGCAGCCGGGCGTCCTGAAGATCGTCAAGGTTTACCTCGCGATCAAGCGGCGCATCCAGCCGGGGGACAAGATGGCGGGCCGGCATGGCAACAAGGGCGTGATTTCGGTGATCAAGCCGGTCGAAGACATGCCATTCGATGAGAATGGTGAGCCGATCGACCTGGTGTTGAACCCACTCGGGGTGCCGAAACGCATGAACGTCGGTCAGATTCTGGAAACCCATCTCGGCTGGGCATCCCATGGTCTTGGTCAAAAGATCAACGAGATGCTGGAGATGCAACGCGAGGTCAGCGAAATCCGGGCCTTTCTTGAAAAGGTCTACAATCAGAGTGGTCGCGAGGAAGATCTGGGCGAATTCAGTGATGCCGAGATCATCGAGATGGCGGGCAATCTCTGCGGCGGGGTACCGATGGCGACCAACGTGTTTGACGGTGCCACGGAAGAAGAGATCAAGGGTATGCTGAAACTGGCGGGATTGCCCGCTGACGGCCAGGCCATTCTCTATGACGGACGAACAGGCGACGCGTTCGATCGTCCGGTCACGGTCGGGTACATGTACATGCTCAAACTCAACCACCTGGTTGACGACAAGATGCATGCGAGATCGACCGGGTCCTACTCGCTCGTGACCCAGCAGCCTCTGGGTGGCAAGGCCCAGTTTGGCGGTCAGCGTTTCGGCGAGATGGAGGTCTGGGCACTCGAGGCCTATGGTGCCGCCCATACGCTCCAGGAGATGCTGACGGTTAAATCCGACGACGTTCATGGGCGTACCAGGATGTACAAGAATATCGTGGATGGTGACCACCGCATGGAGCCCGGAATGCCGGAGTCTTTCAATGTGCTGGTCAAGGAGATCCGTTCGCTGGGCATCGATATCGAGCTGGAGAACGACTAGACCGCCACTGACTCCTGGCCGGGTTGGTCGTTGGTTGTCAGCCGGGCCGGGGTGTCGATAGAATTTAACTTTTCCCTTTTTACTGGGGGTTCGGGTGCTACCCGAAATTGGAGGAAGCCTTGAAAGATCTGCTGAACATATTGAAAGCGCAGGGACAGTCGGATGAATTCGATTCACTTCGAATCGGTCTTGCCTCTCCTGAGATGATCAGATCCTGGTCGTACGGCGAGGTCAAAAAGCCCGAGACGATCAACTACCGCACATTCAAGCCCGAGCGCGATGGTCTTTTCTGCGCCAAGATCTTCGGACCCAACAAGGACTACGAGTGCCTTTGTGGCAAGTACAAGCGGCTCAAGCACCGTGGTGTCATTTGTGAGAAGTGCGGCGTTGAAGTGGCGCTGGCAAAGGTACGTCGTGAGCGCATGGGCCATATCGAACTGGCTAGCCCGGTGGCACATATCTGGTTTCTGAAGTCGTTGCCATCACGGATCGGGTTGCTCATGGACATGACGCTCCGGGACATCGAGCGGGTTCTGTATTTTGAATCCTTTGTGGTCATTGACCCTGGCCTGACGACCCTCGAGAAGCGTCAGCTGCTTACCGATGAGCAATATTACGAGGCACTCGAGGAGTTCGGTGATGAATTTGAGGCCAAGATGGGTGCGGAAGCCATCCAGGATCTGATGGCCGACATGGATCTGCCCGAGGAAATTGCGACCATCCGGGAAGAGCTGCCCCAGACCAACTCTGATACCAAGATCAAGAAGCTGACCAAGCGGCTGAAGCTGATGGAAGCATTTGAGCGCTCCGGCAACAAGCCCGAGTGGATGATCTTCAATGTGCTGCCTGTGTTGCCACCGGATCTGCGCCCTCTGGTGCCGCTGGAAGGCGGCCGGTTCGCGACCTCGGACCTGAATGACCTCTATCGTCGGGTCATTAACCGAAACAACCGCCTGAAACGCCTTCTGGACCTTTCTGCACCGGACATCATTGTCCGCAACGAAAAGCGGATGCTGCAGGAATCAGTCGATGCACTGCTGGACAACGGTCGCCGCGGCCGCGCCATTACCGGCACCAACAAGCGCCCTCTGAAGTCGCTGGCCGACATGATCAAGGGCAAGCAGGGACGGTTCCGTCAGAACCTTCTTGGCAAGCGAGTCGACTACTCGGGTCGATCGGTGATCGTAGTAGGGCCATCCCTGAGGCTGCACCAGTGTGGTCTGCCGAAGAAGATGGCGCTCGAACTCTTCAAGCCGTTTATTTTCGGCAAGCTTGAGGCCCGTGGTCTCGCGACCACGATCAAGGCCGCCAAGAAGATGGTCGAGCGTGAAACAGCGGAAGTCTGGGACATCCTGGCAGAGGTGATTCGGGAGCATCCCGTGTTGCTGAACCGGGCGCCGACCCTCCACCGTCTGGGAATTCAGGCGTTTGAGCCTGTCCTGATTGAAGGCAAAGCCATCCAACTCCATCCGTTGGTCTGTACCGCATACAACGCGGACTTTGATGGTGACCAGATGGCCGTCCACGTACCCCTGACGCTGGAAGCCCAGCTTGAGGCGCGGGCGCTGATGATGTCGACCAACAACGTGCTGTTGCCAGCCGATGGCGAACCGGTCATCGTCCCCTCACAGGATGTGGTGCTGGGCGTCTACTGGATGACTCGTGAGCGCGTCAATGACAAGGGTGAAGGAATGGCCTTCGCTGATGTCGAGGAAGTCAACAGGGCGTACAGCGGTAAACAGGTTGGCCTTCAGGCAAAGGTCAAGGTTCGGGTGACCGAGCGCCTCGTCGACGAAGATGGTGAGGTGCAGGTGACCAACCGATTGCAGGACACCACAGTGGGGCGGGCACTGCTTTACGAGGTAGTCCCGGACGGAATTCCGTTTGAGGTGATCAATCAGACCATGGGCAACAAGGATATCTCTCGGCTGATCAATCTCTGCTACCGGTCGGTCGGTCTGAAGGAAACTGTGATCTTTGCCGATCAGCTGATGTATATGGGCTACGAGTATTCCACCCGGTCCGGCTCATCCATTGGTGTCGATGACTTTGTCATTCCGGTCAAGAAGGCAAGCATCATCAACGAGGCCGAGTCCGAAATCCGCGAGATCGAGTCCCAGTTTGCTTCTGGTCTGGTGACCCAGGGCGAGAAGTACAACAAGGTGATCGACATCTGGACCCGGGCCAATGACCTGGTGATGAATGCGATGATGGACGGCCTCAAGATCGAAACCGTGACCAACCGGGACGGCGAGGAAGAGGAGCAGGGGTCCTTCAACAGTGTCTGGATGTATTCCGACTCAGGTGCCCGGGGTTCCCCCACACAGATTCGGCAGTTGGCCGGGATGCGCGGCCTCATGACCAAACCGGATGGCTCCATCATCGAAACGCCCATCACCGCGAACTTCCGCGAAGGGCTGTCAGTGATGCAGTACTTCATTTCGACCCATGGTGCGCGCAAAGGGCTTGCAGATACTGCCCTTAAGACCGCGAACTCCGGTTATCTGACACGTCGTCTCGTCGACGTTGCCCAGGACCTGGTGGTGACCGAGCATGATTGCGGCACCGAGGAAGGGCTGGTCATGAACGCGGTGATCGAAGGCGGCGATGTGGTTCAGGCTCTCGGTAGTCGGGTGCTCGGCCGTACTGTGGCGAAAGACGTGTTCAATGGCGCGGGTGATGAGGTTCTGATCCCGGCCGGTACAAAGATCGATGAGAAATGGGTGTCTCAGCTTGAGGACCTCGGTGTAGACGAAATCACTGTGCGCAGTGCCATCTCCTGCCAGACCCGCTACGGTATCTGCAGCATGTGCTATGGCCGGGACCTCGGTCGCGGACACCTGGTCAATATCGGTGAAGCCGTTGGTGTGATCGCGGCCCAGTCGATTGGCGAGCCCGGTACCCAGCTCACCATGCGTACCTTCCACATTGGCGGGGCTGCTTCACGAGCAGCCGCAGTGGACAGTGTCCAGATCAAACATTCGGGTACGATTCGTCTGCATAACCTCAAGACCATCCAGAGGGCCTCGGGAGAACTGGTGGCCGTATCCCGATCAGGTGAGATCGCTGTCGCGGATGATGAGCTCGGTCGCGAGCGCGAACGATACAAGCTGCCCTACGGTGCCATCCTCAAGAAGGGTGCCGGCGAGCACGTTGAGTCGGGTGAGATTGTTGCCAACTGGGACCCGCATACACACCCGATCGTTACCGAAGTAGAGGGCCTGGTGGTATTTGAGGGGATGAATGAAGGCGTCACCGTGCGTCGACAGACAGACGAACTGACGGGTCTGACCAGCATTTCGATCATTGACCCCAAAGACCGGCCGTCTGCCGGCAAGGACACCAGACCCGCTGTTCGCCTGGTCGATGATGACGGGGAGGCACTCATGCTGCCGGGTACGGACGTCCCTGCACACTACTTTCTGGAACCCAACGCGATCCTGAGCCTTGAGGACGGTGCCCACATTGCGGTCGGCGACGTGATCGCGCGAATTCCGCAGGAAGGCTCCAAGACCCGCGACATCACAGGTGGTCTGCCCCGTGTGGCGGACCTGTTCGAGGCGCGCAAGCCCAAGGATGCGGCTGTTCTGGCCGAGATCACGGGTACGGTCAGTTTCGGTAAGGAAACCAAGGGCAAGCGACGTCTGGTGATTACACCGACCGAACCGGACACGTTACCGGAAGGTCAGGATCACTACGAAGTGCTCATACCCAAGTGGCGTCACATGACCGTGTTCGAAGGTGAGCATGTTGCCAAGGGTGAGGTTGTGTCCGATGGACCGGAAAACCCCCATGACATCCTGCGACTGAAGGGAATCCGCGAACTCGCGAAATACATCGTCAATGAGATCCAGGATGTATACCGGCTGCAGGGCGTGACCATTAATGACAAGCACATCGAGGTGATTGTGTGCCAGATGCTGCGCAAGGTCGAAATCATGGAACCCGGCGAAACCGCGTTCATCAAGGGTGAGCAGGTCGAATATACCCATTTCGTCGAACAGAATGAGGCAATGCGTGACGACGGGAAACAGCCAGCGAAAGGTGACCGGGTGCTTCTTGGAATCACCAAGGCGGCGCTCGCAACCGAGTCGTTCATTTCGGCTGCTTCGTTCCAGGAAACGACCCGGGTTCTCACCGAGGCCGCTGTGACCGGCAAGCGCGATTACCTCCGCGGGTTGAAGGAAAACGTGATTGTAGGTCGATTGATCCCTGCCGGGACGGGTCTGCGATACCATGCAGAACGGCGTCGTCGCAAGGAGAAGGGTAGTGAGGAACGGCCCACGGTCAGTGTGAGTGAGGTCGAGCAGGCGCTCAGCGACGCACTCAATTCCGGCGAAGCCTGACAGTCGCCCGGGTAAGTTCCGGACCGCACGAGCGCGGTGCCGGAACTTCCCTGAAAGCTGCTGGTGGGTTGGATTTACGCCCTCGCATGGGGCCTGGCAAAGCAGGTTGCGGGCGCGTGATTGGTCCAGGGAGTGTTGACTATGGGTTGAGCGCTCATTAGAATTCGCGCTCGCTCGATACAGGGCTCTTTTTTGCCTGTCTTTGTGTTTTATCCAATGAATTTGAAATCCCTGTAATGGGGTGGAGTTAAGCATCCATGGCCAGAATCAGCCAGTTGGTTCGAAAGCCGAGAAAGCGTAAGGTCCAGAAGAGCGGTGTTCCCGCGCTCCAGGCCTGTCCACAGAAACGTGGCGTGTGCACTCGGGTCTACACGACAACCCCGAAAAAGCCGAACTCGGCACTGCGAAAGGTTTGTCGTGTTCGACTGACCAACGGAATGGAAGTGACGTCCTATATTGGTGGCGAGGGTCATAATCTGCAGGAACACAGCGTGATCCTGATCCGGGGCGGTCGTGTCAAGGATTTGCCGGGTGTGCGTTATCACACCGTTCGGGGAACGCTGGATACCACCGGTGTCGCCAAACGTATGCAGGGCCGATCAAAGTACGGTGCCAAGAAACCGAAGACCTGATTGACTGCATCGCAATTCCCATAGACTGGTTCAATAATGAACCAGAGTAAGGTCGAGTCGATAGATCTCGAGTTACCTGAAGGAGAAGTTCAATGCCCAGACGTAGAGTTCCCGAGAAACGGGAGATACTGCCAGATCCCAAGTACGGCAACCGTACGCTTGCAAAATTTATGAATCACGTGATGGTCAGCGGCAAGAAGTCAGTCGCTGAGCGCATCGTCTATGGCGCGCTGAATCGGGTCAAGGAGCGGTCCAGTGGTGATCCGGTGGAGATCTTCGAAGCTGCCCTCGATGCAGTTGCGCCTTCCGTGGAAGTGAAATCCCGCCGCGTTGGCGGCGCCACCTATCAGGTTCCTGTTGAGGTTCGCCCATCGCGGCGTGCTGCGTTGGCCATGCGCTGGCTTGTTGATTCCGCCCGAAAGCGGGGCGAGAAATCCATGCCACTGCGCCTTGCTGGCGAGATCATGGACGCCGCGGAAGGTCGCGGCTCCGCGGTGCGACGCCGGGAAGACACCCACCGCATGGCAGAGGCGAATCGGGCGTTTTCTCACTATCGTTTCTAATGAGTTACGTCCAGTAAATCGCATCTGACTGCGCATATAAATAAACCACCAGTTCGCCCAATCCAGGACACGAGGACACCGAAGTGCCTAGAACAACACCGCTCAAAAGATATCGCAATATCGGAATCGTCGCACACGTCGATGCCGGCAAGACGACCACGACCGAGAGGGTTCTGTTCTACACCGGCGTTTCTCACAAGATCGGTGAGGTGCACGACGGTGCTGCTGTCATGGACTGGATGGAACAGGAGCAGGAACGGGGCATCACGATCACCTCGGCCGCTACCACGACATTCTGGCGGGGCACTGCGCAGCAGTTCGATGAACATCGTATCAACATCATCGACACGCCCGGGCACGTGGACTTCACCATTGAAGTTGAGCGTTCATTGCGTGTGCTCGATGGTGCGGTCGTGGTTTTCTGCGGTACATCCGGCGTTGAGCCCCAATCGGAAACAGTCTGGCGTCAGGCCAACAAGTATGAAGTTCCGCGCCTCGTATTCGTCAACAAGATGGATCGGGCAGGCGCCGACTTCCTGCGAGTGGTCAAGCAGATCAAGGACCGGCTCGGATCAACGCCGGTGCCGCTGCAACTGGCGATTGGTGCTGAAGAGCGTTTCAGCGGCGTCGTCGACCTCGTGAAGATGAAGGCGATCTACTGGAACGAGGAAGATATGGGGCTTACCTTTGAAGAGAAGGATATCCCCGAAGATATGCAGGCGCTGGCGGACGAATACCACGAGAAGATGGTCGAGGCTGCGGCCGAGGCCAGCGATGACCTGATGGAGAAGTATCTCGATGATGGTGAACTGACGGTAGAGGAAATCAAGGCCGGTATCCGTGCCAGAACGCTCGCCAATGAGATCGTTCCCGCACTGTGTGGCTCGGCGTTCAAGAATAAGGGTGTTCAGACGATGCTGGATGCCGTGATTGAATACCTGCCGGCACCGGATGAGGTCAAGGCAATCCGGGGTTTCCTGGACGACAAGAACGAGACCGAAGCCATCAGACGGGCGGACGACTCCGAGCCGTTCGCGGCGCTGGCGTTCAAGATTGCAACCGACCCGTTCGTAGGGGCACTCACCTTCTTCAGGGTGTACTCCGGGGTTCTCAATTCTGGTGACTCGGTCTATAACCCGGTCAAGGGTAAAAAAGAACGTATTGGGCGAATGGTGCAGATGCACTCGAATGATCGAAAAGAGATCAAGGAAGTGCGCGCCGGCGACATCGCCGCTGCCATTGGTCTCAAAGAAGCCACGACTGGCGACACACTGTGTTCCGACAGCAACATCATCACCCTGGAACGGATGGAGTTTCCGGAGCCGGTGATTCATGTGGCGGTCGAGCCAAAATCGAAGGCGGATCAGGAAAAGATGAGCGTCGCACTTGGAAAGCTGGCGGCTGAGGACCCCTCGTTCAGTGTACGCACCGACGAGGAATCCGGTCAGACCATCATTGGTGGCATGGGCGAACTGCACCTCGACATCATTGTTGATCGTATGAGGCGGGAATTCAGCGTCGAGGCCAACATTGGTCAACCACAGGTAGCGTATCGGGAAACCATCCGCAAATCTGTCGAGGCCGAAGGCAAGTTTGTTCGTCAGACCGGTGGTCGAGGACAGTATGGTCACGTCTGGCTGCGTCTGGAGCCACTGGAAGGCGACGGCTATGAATTTGTTGATGCGATCGTGGGTGGCGTGGTGCCCCGCGAATACATTAGTGCGGTCAACAAAGGTATTGAAGAGCAGCTTCAGAATGGCGTGATTGCCGGTTACCCGCTTCAGGGCGTCAAAGCGACACTGTACGACGGCTCCTACCACGACGTGGACTCCAGTGAAGTCGCCTTCAAGGTGGCTGGCTCGATGGCGGTCCGTGCAGGTGCCGTGAATGCTTCTCCGGTGCTGCTGGAGCCCGTCATGAAGGTTGAGGTGGTCACCCCCGAAGACTATTACGGCGACATTATCGGTGACCTCAATCGCCGCCGCGGTGTTGTCCAGGGCATGGAAGATGTGCCTGCAGGCAAGGCGGTGCGCGCCGAAGTGCCACTGTCTGAGATGTTTGGCTATGCCACCGACATGCGTTCGGCAACCCAGGGGCGGGCTACATTTTCGATGGAGTTCGAGACCTATAAGGAAGTGCCGGACAGCATTGCTGAGGCAGTAATCAAGAGAGAAGCCCGATAGGCTTCATGAACCAATAAGCAGATGAGGTGAGCAGTGTCCAAAGCGAAGTTTGAGCGGACGAAACCGCACGTAAATGTAGGAACGATCGGCCACGTAGACCACGGCAAGACGACGTTGACGGCGGCGATCACGAAGGTGTGTTTTGATACCTACGGTACGGGATCGTACAGTGCATTTGATGCGATTGATAATGCGCCGGAAGAAAGAGAGCGTGGGATCACGATTTCGACGTCGCACGTTGAGTATGACTCACCGGATCGTCACTATGCGCACGTTGACTGCCCGGGGCACGCGGACTATGTGAAGAACATGATCACGGGTGCGGCGCAGATGGATGGGGCGATTCTGGTGGTATCCGCGGCCGATGGTCCGATGCCGCAGACGCGCGAACATATTCTGCTGTCGAAGCAGGTGGGTGTGCCGTACATTGTTGTGTTCCTGAACAAGGCGGACATGGTTGACGACGAGGAGCTTCTGGAGCTGGTTGAGATGGAAGTTCGTGAGCAACTGGACGAGTACGATTTTCCTGGAGATGACACGCCGATCATTGTGGGCAGTGCGTTGAAGGCGCTGGAAGGAGACACGTCGGATATTGGTGTTCCATCGGTGTTGAAGCTGGTGGAGACGTTGGACTCGTACATACCGGAGCCGGAGCGTGACATTGACCAGCCGTTCCTGATGCCGATCGAGGACGTATTTTCGATCTCGGGTCGAGGCACGGTGGTGACGGGTCGGATCTCCCGCGGGATTGTGAAGGTTGGCGACGAGATTCAGATTGTGGGCATCCGGGCGACCCAGGTGACGACGTGTACGGGAGTTGAGATGTTCCGCAAGCTGCTGGACGAGGGTCGGGCAGGGGAGAACGTGGGTGTGTTGCTTCGAGGTACGAAGCGGGAAGATGTGGAGCGGGGCCAGGTGCTGGCGAAGCCGGGTTCGATCACGCCGCACACCCAGTTTGATGGCGAGGTATACGTATTGTCGAAGGATGAGGGCGGGCGTCATACGCCGTTCTTCAAGGGCTACAAGCCGCAGTTTTTCTTTGAGACGACGGATGTCACGGGTACGGTAGAGCTGCCGGAAGGCACGGAGATGGTGATGCCTGGTGACAACATTCAGATGAAGGTGAATCTGATTGCTCCGATCGCCATGGAGGAAGGTCAGCGATTTGCTATCCGCGAGGGTGGCCGAACGGTAGGTGCCGGGGTCGTGACCAAAATCATCGCATAGCACCAGCGTTAATTATCGGGCCAGAGTGGGTAGCTTGTTTTTCCCCAAAAGGGCAGGTATGATTCGCGCCCCTTGTGGCTGGTACGTGATGTCGACGCAAGGTGTCAGGATCATTCAGCGCTGCTATCCATTGCCCCGACAGGCAGCGTCAGTACAGGAATATTGAGGGAAGTTGGCCAGAGTCGTGGGTCAGAACCGGCATCGGTAGCACCGATTCCGGAGATCGATTTCCGAGAACGGTTTCGGAGAACGAAGAACAAGGCTTCGATCAGGAGCCATGGGAGCTTGAGAGATCAGGCAACGGCATTGAATGCGGCTTTCCCGTGACTGGGAGGGGCGTTTTTGTCTTTTCAGCCGGGACAGTAAGAGATGAGCGGCGTGATCGGCTCATGGAGAAATAGGGTAAACCATGCAGAACCAGAGAATCAGAATTCGATTGAAGGCGTTCGACCATCGTCTCATTGACGCGTCCGCCCAGGAAATCGTGAATACCGCCAAGCGAACCGGTGCCCAGGTGCATGGCCCCATTCCTCTGCCAACCCGGACCGAGAAGTTCACGATTCTGATTTCGCCTCATGTCGACAAGGATGCGCGAGACCAGTATGAAATCCGGACCCACAAGCGGCTGCTCGATATTCTTGAGCCTACCGAGAAGACAGTGGATGCGTTGACCAAGCTCGATCTGGCAGCGGGCGTTGAGGTACAGATTAACCTCGCGTAGGGGTACAGGAGTTCATCATGACGATTGGAATTGTAGGCGTAAAGCGTGGCATGACGCGGATCTTCACAGAAGAGGGCCGGTCAGTGCCTGTGACCGTGATTGAGGCGTCGCCAAACAGAATCACCCAGCTCAAGACGGCTTCCTCCGACGGATATACGGCCATTCAGGTGACCTGTGGTGACATCAAGGCCAGCCACGTCAACAGACCACTCGCGGGTCATTTCAGCAAGGCAAACGTCGAAGCTGGCCGGAAGATCTGTGAGTTTCGATGTGATACCAACGATGAGCTCACGGTAGGGGACACACTGACGGTTGCCTCGTTCGAGGCGGGTCAAAAGGTCGATGTAACGGGCCGATCAAAGGGCAAGGGTTTTGCCGGCGTGATCAAACGCTACAATTTTCAGATGCAGGATGCGACGCACGGTAACTCGGTTTCTCATCGCGCACCTGGTTCTATCGGGCAGTGTCAGACCCCCGGCAGGGTGTACAAGGGCAAAAAGATGGCCGGCCATATGGGTGCGGTGCAGGTCACCACGCAGTGCCTGGAAATTGTGCGTGTTGATGAACAGAACAATCTATTGCTGGTCAAGGGCGCGGTACCCGGAGCGACCGGTGGTGACGTCATCATCCGGCCCTCGATCAAGTCGTAGCTGGAAAGTGGAGCGGACTCTTGAATCTTAATATCTCAGAACCAGGAAAGGGCCTCACGGACAACGCGGTCGATGTCTCCGAGACGGCGTTTGGCAGGCAGTTCAATGAAGCGCTGGTGCATCAGGTCGTCGTGGCCTACCTTGCCGGTGCCAGACAGGGTACCAAGGCCCAGAAGTCGAGGTCACAGGTCAGCGGCGGTGGCAAGAAGCCCTACCGGCAGAAAGGGACCGGCCGTGCGCGAGCAGGTACGATCAGAAGCCCGATCTGGCGTGGTGGCGGTGCGACGTTTGCTGCCAACCCAAGGGATCATGATCAGAAGGTCAACCGAAAGATGTACCGGGGTGCGATGCAGTCCATCGTTTCCGAACTCATCCGCCAGGACCGGCTGATCGTCACGAGTGAGTTCGCCGTGGATGAGCCGCGAACCAAGCAGGTCCAGGCCCTGCTGAAGCAGTTTGATCTGGCAAGCGCGCTGATTGTTGTCGAGGAAGTAGATCGCAATCTGTACCTTGCGGCCCGAAATCTAAGGGGTGTGGAAATCATAGATGTCCAGGGTGTGAATCCGGTGAGCCTGGTGGGTGCATCGAAAGTACTCATGACGGTCGGTGCCCTCAAGCAACTTGAAGAGGTGTTGGGATGAACAAGGAACGGATGTACAACATCATCCTGGGCGCGCACATCTCGGAGAAGGCCACGGTCATCGCTGAAGAGTCGAATCAGATTACGTTTCGCGTCGCAAAGGACGCAACGCGTCCCGAGATCAAGGAAGCGATTGAGACGATCTACAGTGTGAACGTGACTGGTGTCTCTGTGATCAACGTCAAGGGCAAGGTCAAGCGCAATGTCCGTGGCGTGAGTCGTAAGCCAGGTTGGAAAAAGGCATATGTCCGTCTCCAGACCGGCCAGGACATCGACTTCGCGTCGGCAAACTAATCAGGAATCGAGAGCAGAACAATGCCAGTCGTCAAAGCAAAGCCAACATCGCCCGGTCGTCGATTCGTAGTCAGCGTCGTGAACCCAGATCTCCACACGGGAGAGGCGTACAAGCCGTTGTTGGAGAAAAAGAACAAGACCGGTGGTCGGAACAACAAGGGCAGGATTACCACCCGGCACGTGGGCGGTGGCCACAAGCAGAAATATCGAATCATTGATTTCAAGCGTGACAAGACTGGCATCAAGGCGACGGTGGAAAGACTCGAGTACGACCCCAACCGTACCGCCAACATTGCATTGCTGAAGTACGCCGATGGTGAGCGCCGCTATATCATTGCCCCTCGCGGGGTGGTTGCGGGTACCGAGGTTGAGTCCGGGGAAAGTGCACCCATCCGTCCAGGCAACACGCTGATCATGCGCAATATCCCGATGGGAAGTGTGATTCATTGTATTGAACTGCGTCCCGGCAAGGGTGCGCAGATCGCAAGGAGTGCGGGGACGTCGGCTCAGCTCGTAGCCAAGGAAGGAAGGTATGTGACGCTTCGTCTTCGCTCCGGCGAAATGCGCAAGGTTTTGTCCGAGTGTCGCGCTACCCTTGGCGAGGTCGGTAATTCAGAACATAACCTGCGGTCTCTGGGGAAAGCCGGTGCGAAGCGCTGGCGCGGAGTTCGTCCGACCGTACGAGGCGTGGTGATGAACCCTGTAGACCATCCACATGGTGGTGGTGAGGGCAAGACATCCGGGGGCCGCCATCCTGTTTCACCCTGGGGTCAGAAGACCAAGGGGTTCAAGACTCGCAAGAATAAGCGCACTGACGACATGATTGTCCGTCGCCGGTCGAAGAGGAGATAGGTTCGTGCCAAGAAGCTTAAAGAAAGGTCCGTTTGTCGATCTTCACCTGATGAACAAGGTGGCGAAGGCGTTGGACACCAACGACAAACGTCCCATCAGGACATGGTCGCGTCGGTCCATGATCACACCCGACTTTGTGGGTTTGACCATTCAGGTTCACAACGGTCGGCAACACGTTCCGGTATTTGTCAGTGAAGACATGGTCGGGCACAAGCTGGGTGAGTTTGCGTTAACGCGGACATTCCGCGGCCATGCGGCTGATCGCAAGGCGAAACGGTAGAGGATTTGGGGATGGAAGTAGCAGCCAGATTGAAGGGCGCTCGACTGTCGGCTCAGAAGGCCCGGTTGGTAGCAGATCAGATCAGAGGGCGGCAGGTTGGTGATGCCCTGGACGTGCTGAGTTTCAGTACCAAGAAGGGTGCGCATGTTGTTCGCAAGCTTCTGGAATCGGCGATTGCAAATGCCGAGCATAACGAGGGGGCTGACGTGGATGAGCTGACCGTATCGCGGATCTTTGTCGATGAGGGCATGACGATGAAGCGGATGAAGCCAAGAGCGAAGGGTCGTGGAGATCGTTTTTTTAAGCGGACCTGTCATATCACACTGGCAGTTGCAGACTAGCGCGAACAGGAACGGAGAACCCGAACATGGGACAAAAAGTCAATCCAACGGGCATCAGGCTCGGCATTGTGACCGACCACACCTCAGTGTGGTACGCGAGCGGTCCGAACTATGTCTCCAATCTGCACAGTGACATGCGGGTTCGCGACTATATTCATGATCGTCTTGCACAGGCATCGGTCAGCCGGATCGAAATCAAGCGGCCCGCCCAGACGGCGCGGATCACCATCCATACCGCCCGGCCAGGCATTGTGATTGGAAAAAAAGGTGAGGATGTCGAGCGTCTGCGGCAGACGGTCGCAGCAATGATGGGTGTCCCGGTACACATCAACATCGAGGAAATTCGGAAGCCCGAACTGGATGCCTACCTGGTGGCGCAGAGTGTCGCCCAGCAACTGGAGCGTCGCACTCAATACCGTCGGGCAATGAAGCGAGTGATTCAGAATGCGATGCGCCTCGGCGCGGAGGGCATCAAGGTTCGAGTGGCGGGCCGATTGAACGGGCAGGATATTGCGCGGGCCGAGGTGTACCACGAAGGGCGCGTGCCGCTACACACACTTCGGGCGGATATCGACTATGCCCTGACAGAAGCACGTACGACCTATGGGATTCTCGGGGTCAAGGTGTGGATCTTCAAGGGTGAGGTTCTGGGCCAGCGCGAAGAGACCCAGCAGTCCAATAATAATGTTCAGACCTTTGGATAAGAGACATGCTTCAGCCGAAACGAACCAAATTCAGAAAACAGCATAAGGGACGCAACCGTGGCCTTGCCAATCGTGGCAGCAGCGTTTCATTTGGCGAATTCGGTCTTAAGGCAACGGGCCGTGGCCGATTGACCGCGCGGCAGATCGAGGCCGGCCGTCGTGTGATATCCCGGCGGGTCCGTCGAGGTGGACAGATCTGGATCCGGGTGTTCCCTGATAAGCCGATCACCAACAAGCCCCTCGAAGTGCGTCAGGGCAAAGGCAAGGGAAACGTTGAATACTGGGTTGCCCAGATCAAGCCGGGCAAGGTGCTGTTCGAGATGGAAGGTGTGACCGAAGACGTGGCGCGTGACGCGTTTCGTCTCGCGGCGAGCAAGCTGCCGTTTGCGACGAGTTTCGTCAAAAGGCAGGTCATGTAGGTGGAAATGATATGAATGCTTCTGAATTGAAATCGAAATCAGTTGAAGAATTGGATCAAGAGTTGGTGACGTTGGTCAAAGACCGATTCAACTACCGTATGCAGCAATCAACCGGGCAACTTGGCCAGACCCACCTGCTCAAGCAGGTGTCTCGAGACATTGCCAGGGTCAAGACCATTTTGAACGAAAGACGTCGCGAAGCTTAAGAGGAAGTGTAGATGAGTGAAGAGAACGCAAAAGGGAGTGTCGTAGCGCGCACGGCCAGCGGCGAGGTGGTGAGCAATAAGATGGACAAGACGATCACTGTGGTGGTCGAGCGGCGCATCAAACACCCTCTTTACGGGAAGTACGTTCGCAAATCACAAAAGATTCACGCACATGATCCGGAAAACGTCTGCCAGGAAGGCGACATGGTGACAATCGTTGAGACCCGCCCCATTTCAAAGACCAAGGCGTGGGCATTGAAGAGCGTTGACCGCAAGGCGGCGATCATCTAACGACCCTTGTCGTGCGCATGCGGCAAATGGTCTCCCGGCTCGCCGGCTATTTTGGAGTAAGAACTAAATGATACAGGTGCAGACATATCTCGATATCGCGGACAACAGTGGTGCCCGCAAGGTGATGTGCATCAAGGTGTTGGGTGGCTCCAAGCGCCGCTATGCCGGTGTGGGCGATGTGATCAAGGTAACGGTCAAGGAAGCGATCCCGCGTGGTCGGGTACGCAAGGGGCAGGTGCTCGATGCAGTGGTGGTGCGGACGAAGAATGGCGTGCGACGGCCGGATGGATCGGTGATCCGGTTCGATGGCAATGCTGCGGTGCTGCTCAATGCCCAGAAGCAGCCGATCGGTACCCGTATATTTGGACCGGTCACGCGGGAACTGCGGGACGATAACTTTATGCGCATCGTCTCCCTGGCCCCCGAAGTTTTGTGAGGACGTAACAAATGCAAAAGATCAAGCGCGACGACCGTGTGATCGTCATTACTGGAAAAGACCGGGGTAAGACCGGGACGGTCACGCGGACCCTGGATGATGGTCGGGTGTACGTGTCTGGCGTGAACATGATCAAGCGGCACACCAAAGGGAACCCGCAGATGGGTCAGCCTGGCGGAATTATTGAGAAGGAAGCAGCCATTCAGACATCGAATGTGGCCATCTATAACAGTGCGACCAACAAGGCTGACCGGGTTGGCGTCAAGGTGCTCGAAGACGGCAGAAAAGTACGGATCTACAAATCCACGGGCGAAGAGATCGACGGATAGACTGAGATGACTGACTTAAAGAAAAAGTATTTTGAGGAAATCAGGCCCGCCTTGAAGCAGGAACTCAACCTCCAGAACTCCATGGAGATTCCGCGACTGGTCAAGATCGTGCTGAATATGGGCGTCGGTGAGGCAACCGCGGACCGCAAGCAGCTCGATGCAGCCGTTGAGAATATGGAGGCGATTGCCGGCCAGAAGGCGATTCTTACGATGTCCCGCAAGTCGATTGCCGGCTTCAAGATCCGTGACGGGTATCCGATTGGTTGCAAAGTGACGCTGCGTCGGGAACGTATGTACGAGTTCCTCGACAGGCTGATCAACATCGCGATTCCCCGCCAACGCGACTTTCGCGGTGTAAATCCAAAGTCTTTTGACGGCCGTGGCAATTTTGCCATGGGAATCACGGAGCAAATCGTCTTCCCTGAAGTGGATTACGACAAGATCGATCGTATTCGCGGCCTGGATATCGGTATCGTCACGACTGCAAGAAACGATGACGAAGGCAGGGCGCTGTTGCGCGCCTTTAATTTCCCGCTACGGGAAGCCAGCTAGGTTAAACGGTTGGATTTGCGAGTCAGGTTAGAGAGCGGCGCCTGATACTGCTTGCAGGGCTGGATGGTAAAGGGATGGTGTCCAGATCGGACACGGCGGATAGAACGAGAACGGATAACGGATAGAGAGCTATGGCAAAGGCATCAATGATTAACCGCGAACTCAAGCGTCAGCGTATCGCCAAGAAGTACGCGGCAAAGCGGGCCGCGTTGAAGGAGATTATTCGTGATCCGGAGACCTCGGACGATGATCGCTGGGAAGCTCAGATCAAGTTACAAAAGCAGCCGCGCAACGCGAGCCCATCGCGACAGGTGCGCCGCTGTCAGATCACCGGCAGGCCGCATGCTGTCTATCGGCGATTCGGGATGGCAAGAAACAAGCTCAGAGAAGCCGCCATGCGTGGCGACGTTCCCGGGCTCGTCAAGTCCAGCTGGTAGGAGGAATACCTTATGACGATGCAGGACCCAATGGCGGATATGCTGACGCGTATCAGAAATGCACAACAGGCAAGACATGAGCAAGTGAACATCCCTTCTTCGCAGGCCAAAGTGGCCGTTGCCAGCGTGCTGAAGGCAGAAGGGTACGTAGAAGACTTCGCCGTCGAGCCAGGTGAGGGTGGTCAGTCGATGCTCAAGGTGACGCTCAAGTACTTTGACGGGCGCCCGGTGATTGAGCGAATTCGCCGACTGAGTCGGCCTGGGCTTCGTCAATACAAGGGCAAGAACGACATCCCGGTAGTGAACGGTGGTTTGGGCGTCGTCATTCTTTCGACCAACAAGGGTGTGATGACCGATCGCGCTGCCCGGGAAGCGGGCGTGGGCGGTGAGCTGATCTGCTCGGTGTTTTAAAGAGCAGGTTTCAAGGATAAGGAAGACGATATGTCTCGAATTGCGAATAGTCCGGTGTCGATTCCGTCAGGTGTTGAAGTCATCATCAGTGGCAAACAGTTGAAGGTCAAGGGGAGCAAGGGTGCTCTTGATGTGGCGATTCATGATCTCGTTGAGATCAGGCAGGAAGGCGCCAGTTTGCTGTTTGCGCCTGTTGCCGACACCAAACGCTCGGAGTCACTGGCTGGTACCTTCAGGGCGATCGTCAGCAACATGGTGAAGGGCGTCAGTGATGGCTTCCAGAAGCAACTGGAATTGCAGGGCGTCGGATATCGCGCACAGGCCCAGGGCAAGACGCTGAATCTGACGCTGGGTTTCTCACATCCGATTGAATATACGATCCCGGACGGGATCGAAGTTGAAACGCCGACCCAGACCCAGGTCGTCGTCAAGGGGATCGACAATCAGCTGGTTGGGCAGGTCTCTGCGGAGATTCGGGCCTTTCGTCCACCGGAACCCTATAAGGGCAAAGGCGTACGCTATGTCGATGAATACGTGAAACGTAAAGAAGCGAAGAAGAAGTAGGATGAACAGCAAGAAACAGGCAAGACTCAAGCGAGCGCTTCGTGGCCGCAAGCACATCGAGGCACTCGAAGTGCCACGGCTGAGCGTATATCGGTCGCCCCGGCATATCTATGCACAGATTTTATCCCCCGGCGGCGGCAGGGTGGAAGTGGCGGCGTCGACACTGGAAGCTGCGCTGCGCACCGACAACACCGGGAATGTCACCGGTGCGTCCAGGGTAGGCAGCCTCATCGCGGAACGGGCAAAGAGCAAGGGCATTGAGAAAGTGGCTTTCGACCGTTCAGGTTACAAGTATCACGGGCGCGTCAAGGCGCTCGCAGACGCAGCCCGGGAAGGTGGGCTGCAGTTTTAGACCGGTGCACGAGCACGGCGGGAATTGAGGAAGGAACATGGCTTATCACGACCAGGATAACGAAGAAGGCTTTCTGGAGAAACTGATCCAGGTGAACCGCGTAGCCAAGGTGGTTAAAGGCGGCAGAATCTTCGGTTTTACAGCGCTCACGGTAGTGGGCGACGGCAATGGCCGAGTTGGCTATGGTCGGGGCAAGGCCCGGGAGGTCCCTCTTGCCATTCAGAAGGCCATGCTGGCGGCGCGGCAGAACATGATCCAGGTGGATCTGAACGGGCGAACCATTCAGTACTCGATGACGGCCCGTCATGGTGCTTCCAAGATCTACATGCAGCCTGCCTCTGAGGGGACGGGTGTGATTGCGGGTAAAACCATGCGGGCAGTGCTCGAAGTCGCGGGCGTGCACGATGTACTGGCCAAGAGCTATGGCTCGACCAATCCGGTCAATGTCATGCGGGCCACCTTCAAGGGTTTACAGAAGATGCGATCTCCAGAGGGCATTGCTGACAAGCGCGGTATGTCTCTGGAACAAATCACGGGATAAGTCATGGCAGACAATACGATCAAGGTCACTTTGACCAAAAGCACAATTGGACGACTCAGGAACCACAAGGCGTGCGTCGCCGGTCTCGGCCTGAGGAAGATTCACCAGACGGTCGAAGTGATCGACACGCCGGCGAATCGCGGAATGATAAACAAGATTGCTTACATGCTGGACATCAAAGAGTAGGCAAGGTGACGGGGCGGGTGATTCGCCCACTGGAACAGTGCAGGAATGAATATGGAACTCAATACGCTCAAAGGACGACCGGGCAGCAAGTCTGCCAGAAAGCGTGTCGGTCGTGGTATCGGCAGTGGATCAGGCAAGACGGCCGGGCGTGGACACAAGGGGCAGAAAGCCAGGGCCGGAGGGGGCATTTCTCCCGGATTCGAAGGTGGACAACAGCCTCTGCAGATGCGTCTGCCGAAGTTTGGCTTCAATTCGGGCCTGGCCAGGATTACGGCGGAAGTTCGACTGTCTGAACTGGCAAAGGTCAAGACAGACGTCGTCGACATGGCTGCACTGCGTGCCGCCCGCATCATCAACGGGCGGATTCAGCGGGCCAAGGTGATGTTGTCCGGCGGGATCGATCGTGCGGTGACCGTTAAAGGTATTCGGGTAACCAGTGGCGCGCGTGCTGCCATTGAGGCGGCTGGCGGCAGGATCGAAGAGTAGTGGCGGCAAGTCTCCTGCGACAGGCAACCTGAAACGAATAGAACCACTGAAACAAGCTGAAAGGACGACAATCGGGGCGACGGCTCCGGAGAGAACCAGATGACAAGTACAATGATGCAGGGGCAGGCAGGAAGCGGTCTCGTCGAATTACGACGACGGCTCCTCTATGTCCTGATTGCGATCATCGTCTATCGGATTGGAAGTCACATTCCGGTACCGGGAATCGACCCCGAGCGCCTGCGTGCCTTGTTTGACCAGAATCAGGGCGGCATTCTTGATCTGTTCAATATGTTCTCCGGGGGTGCGCTAGAGCGGATGAGCATTCTTGCGCTGGGAATCATGCCGTATATCTCGGCTTCGATTATTGGTGAACTGCTGGTGGCGACGACGCCATCTCTGCAGCAGCTGCGTAAGGAAGGTGAGTCCGGGCGTCGAAAGATTGCGCAGTACAAGCGTTACGGTACGCTGGTGCTGGCGACGATCCAGGGCTTTGCGTTCAGTAGTGGCCTGGCCTCCCAGGGGCTTTCATACGAGACGTCATTCGCCTTTCATTTCGTCGCCATTACCACACTGGTGACGGGCGCCATGTTTCTGATGTGGTTGGGCGAGCAGGTGACAGAAAGAGGCGTGGGCAACGGGATTTCCATCCTGATCTTTGCAGGTATCGTTGCCGGATTCCCCAGTGCTATCGGTCAGTCATTCGAACAGGCGCGCCAGGGAGAGATTTCGATCATGGCACTGCTGATTATTGGCGCCCTGGCGGTTGGCGTGGTGGCATTTGTTGTGTTTGTCGAACGGGGGCAGCGAAAGATCACGCTGAACTACGCAAGGCGACAGCAGGGGCGCAGAATGTATGCTGCCCAGACCAGTGAGCTGCCGCTGAAAGTCAATATGGCGGGGGTGATTCCAGCTATTTTCGCCAGCAGCCTGCTGCTGTTCCCTGCCTCTCTGGGGCAATGGTTCGGCCAGTCGCCTGGCATGGAATGGCTACAGGAATTGAGCCTGCAGATTGCGCCCGGACAGCCGCTCAATATTCTGCTGTTTTCGATCGGAATCATTTTCTTCTGTTTCTGGTATACCGCCATCATGTACAACCCCAAGGAAGTGGCGGATAACCTGAAGCGGTCAGGAGCATTCATTCCGGGTTATCGGCCAGGTGAGCAGACAGCCCGGTATATCGACACCATTCTCACGCGCCTGACACTGTTTGGTTCGCTGTATATGACGGCAGTGTGTCTGCTGCCACAGTTTCTGGTTGTGCAGTTCAATATCACTTTCCAGCTTGGTGGCACAGCGTTGCTGATCGTGGTGGTCGTGGTCATGGATTTCATGGCCCAGATCCAGACTCACCTGATGTCTCATCAGTACGAGTCATTGATGAAGAAATCGAATCTGCAGAATTTTGGCAGACGACGCTAGGCCGTAAGCAGGGCTGATCGGTTGCCCACGGACAAGGGCTGGATCAGCCCGCAGCAGGACTTAAAGGTAAAGGTAGACAACATGAAAGTCAGAGCCTCGGTTAAAAGGATGTGTCGAAACTGCCGTATTATTCGGCGAAAGGGCGCGGTACGTGTGATTTGCACAGAACCTCGACACAAGCAGCGACAGGGTTAGCCGACATTGGCGAACCGTCCCAGTTTTCAGGAGCATTTTGAATGGCACGTTTAGCAGGGATCAACATCCCGGACAACAAACATGCAGGGATATCACTGACCTACATTCACGGTATTGGTCGAAAGACTGCCCGCGATCTGTGTGACGCCAGTGGTGTCAAACCGACCACCAAGGTTCAGGACCTCTCCGAAGAGGAGTTGGACAAGCTGCGGGGAGAAATCGCCAAACTGACGGTCGAGGGCGATCTGCGTCGATCCGTTCAGCTGAATGTGAAGCGGCTGCTCGACCTCGGTTGCTATCGAGGTATCCGACATCGGCGCAACTTGCCGGTCCACGGCCAGCGGACGAAAACGAACGCCCGTACACGACGGCCGAAGAAACCCATCAGGAAATAAGACATGAGCGAAACTTCTGCAACGGATACACCTGCAGCCACCGACGCTGCTGCAACACCTGCGTCGGCGTCGACATCATCACGCAAGCGGGGCAAACGCCAGATCGCTGATGGACTGGCTCATATTCACGCGTCGTTCAACAACACGATCGTGATGATTACCGATCGTCAGGGTGGTGCACTATCGTGGGCCACGGCAGGTGGCTCAGGTTTCCGCGGCGCCCGCAAGAGCACGCCGTTTGCCGCTCAGGTGGCAGCCGAGAGGGCTGGCGCGGCTGCCCAGGAATATGGTTTGCAGAATCTGGAGGTCTTCGTCAAGGGACCGGGACCGGGCCGTGAGGCCGCGGTACGTGCCTTGAATACGGTGGGTTTCCGCATTACCAATATTACCGACGTAACACCGATACCGCACAACGGTTGTCGGCCACCCAAGAAGCGCAGGGTGTAATTGAGGAGATAACCATGGCTCGATATCTCGGACCAAAACTGAAGCTTTCCCGTCGCGAGGGAACAGATCTTTATCTGAAGAGTGGCGTGCGTCCGCTTGAATCCAAGTGCCGTGCGGAGAACGCGCCTGGCCAGCACGGCCACCGCCGTGGGCGACTGTCAGACTATGCGGTGCAACTGCGCGAGAAGCAGAAAGTCCGCCGGCTCTACGGCGTGCTGGAAAAGCAGTTCCGAAATTACTACAAGAAGGCAGACCGACAGAAAGGTGCTACTGGCGAGAATCTGCTCCGCATCCTGGAACGGCGCCTGGATAATGTGGTGTACCGCATGGGATTTGGCTCGACTCGGGCGGAGTCCCGCCAGCTGGTGTCCCACAAGTCGGTGCTGGTCAACGGCGCGATCGTGAATATTCCGTCCTATCAGGTTGAGGCAGGCGACACCATCTCGATCAGAGAAAAGGCGAAAAACCAGCTGCGCATTCAGGGTGCGCTGGGCGTGGCGGCACAACGCTCACCGGTTGAGTGGGTGGAGGTCAATGTGAACAAGATGGAGGGGCTGTACAAGTCCTATCCGGAGCGTGACGAACTGCCGTCAGAGATCAATGAGAACCTGATCGTCGAACTGTATTCCAAGTAAACAAATTCACCCGAGAGAGTTTGTCTCTTCAATATGGAAGGTGTTTTATGCCCCATGCTTCACTAGAGTTTTTGACGCCCAAGCACATACAGGTTGAGCAGCACAGTGCCACACGTGCGTCTGTCGTCCTGGAACCACTGGAGCGAGGGTTCGGGCACACGCTGGGCAATGCCCTGCGTCGTATCCTGCTCTCATCCATGCCCGGTTGCGCCATCACCGAAGTCGAGATCGATGGCGTACTGCATGAATACAGCACGATTGAGGGTATCCAGGAAGATGTCATTGAGATCCTTCTTAACCTGAAGGGTGTTGCCGTCAAATTGAATGCCCAGGACGAGGCAGAGCTCACGCTGGAGAAGACCGGCGAGGGGATCGTCACGGCTGGCGACTTTCAACTCGACCACGACGTGGAGATTGCCAATCCTGACCATGTGATAGCCCACCTCAATACCAGTGGTTCACTCAGGCTGAAGGCGCGAGTGGGTCGAGGCCGGGGCTATGAGCCGGCAGACGTGCGCATGGCGAACGAGGAAGAAGATCGCGTGATTGGCAGTCTGCTCATTGATGCTTCCTATAGCCCTGTTCGTCGGGTCGCCTACAAGGTGGACAGCGCGCGTGTTGAGCAGAGTACCGACCTCGACAAGCTGATCATCGACCTTGAGACCAACGGCACGCTGGACCCGGAAGAGGCCATTCGAAGAGCTGCCACGATCCTGCAGCAGCAGGTGTCGATTTTCGTCGATCTTGAGCGCGAGAATGAGCCGGAAACCGTGGAGCAGGAAGATGAGATTGACCCGATTCTGCTGCGTCCCGTGGATGATCTGGAACTGACCGTTCGGTCCGCAAATTGCCTGAAGGCAGAGAATATCTACTACATCGGCGATCTGATCCGGCGTACCGAAGTCGAACTGCTGAAGACCCCGAACCTTGGCAAGAAATCCCTGACTGAAATCAAGGATGTGCTGGCATCAAGGGGCCTGTCTTTGGGAATGAGACTGGAGAACTGGCCACCGGTCAGTCTTCGTGGTGATGATCGCGTTTTGGGCTAGAGACCGATAGCAGCGATTTGATCGCTGAAAACGCTCAAGACTTCAGCATTGAGAGCATTGAGTAACACCAAGAATATAGAGACTTTCAGGATATCGAGCCATGCGTCATCGCAAGAGTGGAAAACAACTGAATCGGAACAGCTCCCATCGAAAGGCGATGTTCCGTAACATGACCTGTTCACTGGTTGAGCACGAGGTCATCAAGACAACTGTTCCCAAAGCGCGGGAACTGCGTCGGTTCGCTGAGCCTCTGATTACCCTGGCCAAGAGCGATTCAGTCGCCAATCGTCGGCTGGCGTTCTCAAGGACCGGTTCCAAGGCGGCCGTCGGGAAGTTATTTGCGGAACTTGGCCCGCGCTACGTGGAACGTGCTGGCGGCTATACCAGAATCCTCAAGTGTGGATACCGTACCGGCGATGCCGCCCCCATGGCCTTTGTGGAACTGGTCGATCGGCCCTTGCCGGACAACGATGACGACTATGACGAAGATGATGATGACTAGCCTCTCCGGTACCGTCGGCTGAAGACTGCCGAGGGTACAGCCTGGCCCCGTCTCTGGAATATGCCCGCTCTCCGCGGGCATTTTTATGGATCGCTCCTTTGGGTCCAACATTCCGGTCCCAACTTCGCTATCCTGCCTGCTGATGCAGTACCCTCGCGAGGTATTGTCCGGTGAACGAGTGTGAGCAGCCGCATAGTTGTTCCGGCGTTCCGCTGGCAATGATCTCACCGCCGCCAGCGCCTCCTTCCGGACCAAGGTCAACGATCCAGTCGGCAGTTTTGATTACATCAAGATTGTGCTCAATGATGACGACGGTATTGCCATGATCGCGAAGCCTGTGAATCACCTCCAGCAATTGCTGGATATCATGGAAGTGCAGGCCCGTCGTGGGTTCATCCAGCACATACAGGGTTTTGCCTGTGTCTCTCTTGGATAGCTCCCGGGCAAGCTTGACCCGTTGTGCTTCACCGCCGGAAAGGGTGGTGGCGCTCTGTCCCAGTCGTATGTATCCGAGGCCAACGTCCAGCAGTGTCTGCAGTCTTCTTGCGACCATGGGGACCGGCGCCAGGAACTCGTGGGCTTCCTCGACCGTCATTTCCAGCACCTGGTGTATTGACCTGCCCTTGTACTGGATCTCGAGCGTCTCACGATTGTAGCGCTTGCCATGGCATTCGTCGCAGCTTACATAGATGTCCGGCAGAAAGTGCATCTCCACCTTGATCAGGCCGTCACCCTGGCAGGCCTCGCACCGGCCTCCCTTGACGTTGAAACTGAACCTTCCAGGCTTGTATCCCCGGGACCGTGCTTCCGAGGTGGCGGCAAACAGATCCCGGATGGGCGTGAAGATGTTGGTATAGGTGGCGGGGTTCGACCGGGGCGTCCGACCGATCGGGCTCTGATCGATCTCAACGACTTTGTCCAGCAGGTCGAGGCCTCTGATCTCCTGGTAGGGTGCGACCGTCGGGTTGGTCGCGCCGTTCAGTTCGCGGGCGGCGAGCGGGTAAAGGGTATGATTGATCAACGTTGACTTGCCGGACCCGGACACACCGGTCACACAGGTGAGCAGCCCGATGGGAATTTCGAGGTTGACTGTTTTCAGGTTGTTTCCGCTGGCACCCTTCAGGCTGAGCACCCTGGTCGGGTCTGCGGCGACGCGAGAAGACGGGACCGCAATGGTGCGGGCGCCAGACAGGAACTGTCCGGTGATCGACTCAGGTTCGGCGCAAATGTCTTCGACCTTGCCCTGGGCTATTATTCTGCCACCATGGACCCCTGCGCCGGGCCCAATGTCGATAATATGGTCGGCCGTTCTGATGGCTTCCTCGTCATGCTCCACCACGATGACGGTGTTGCCAATGTCACGCAGGCGAATCAGGGTACTGATGAGGCGGGCGTTATCTCGCTGGTGGAGTCCGATGGAGGGCTCATCGAGAATGTACATGACGCCAACCAGGCCAGCTCCGATCTGGCTGGCCAGGCGAATACGCTGTGCCTCGCCGCCGGAGAGTGTGTCCGCGCTTCGGGACAGCGTCAGGTAATCGAGCCCTACATCCATCAGGAAGCTCAATCTGGCCAGGATCTCCTTTCTGACCTTGGCGGCGACTTTCTCACGCTGCCCGCTGAGGACCATGGTTTGGAAATACCGGTGGGCATCGAAGATGGACTGACTGGCGATCTCGGACAGATTGCGACCTTCGATTGTCACCGCGCGAGCATCCCGGTTCAGCCGGGTTCCTTTGCAATCAGGGCAGGGCTGGGTGCTCAGAAACCTCGCCAGGTTTTCACGCACCATCTGGGAGTCTGTATCGCGGTAGCGGCGCTCCATGTTCGGAATGATGCCTTCAAATGAGTGGGCGCGAGTGTATTCATCCCCCCGGTCATTGACATAGCGGAAACGGATCTTGTCTTCGCCGCTGCCATGCAGGACCGTTGTTCGAACCTGCTCAGGTAATTTGTTAAATGGCGTGGCGAGATCGAATTCATAGTGAGCGGCCAGACTGGCAAGCATCTGGTAGTAGTAGATGTTGCGTCGGTCCCAACCATGAATTGCACCCTCGGCGAGGCTCAGCTCGTCGTCGCTGACGACCGTTGCAGGATCGAAAAACTGGCGGTGGCCGAGGCCATCGCAGGCGCGACAGGCACCCGCGGGATTATTGAATGAAAACAGCCGTGGCTCCAGTTCAGAAATCGCGTGCTGGCAGACCGGGCAGGCAAATCGGGCTGAAAACAGCAGATCGTCGCGTTGTTCATCCATGAATGAGACCACCGCGATGCCGTCAGCGGTAGCGACTGCGGTTTCCAGTGAATCGGCCAGGCGCACGAGGATATCGTCGCGCACCCGGAAGCGATCAATGACGACCTCGATGTTGTGTTGCCTGTTCTTGTCGAGGTCCGGAAGATCGTCCAGTTCGACCACAATGCCATCCACCCGCGCCCGTACAAACCCTCCGGCACGCAGCTCACTGAACAGATGACTGTGTTCGCCCTTTCGTCCCCTGACCACTGGTGCCAGCAGCATGACCCGGGACCCTTCCTTCAGCTTCATTATCTGATCAACCATCTGGCTGATGGTCTGGGCCTCGAGCTTGATCCCATGATCCGGGCAGTGGGGTTCACCGACGCGCGCAAACAGCAGGCGCAGGTAGTCGTGAATCTCTGTAATGGTTCCCACGGTAGATCGGGGATTATGACTTGTGGACTTCTGTTCGATGGAAATCGCCGGGGATAGTCCCTCGATGTGATCGACATCAGGCTTCTCCATGAGGGACAGGAACTGTCTGGCGTAGGCGGATAGTGACTCGACATACCGCCGTTGCCCTTCGGCATAGAGCGTGTCGAAAGCCAGTGAAGACTTTCCGGACCCGGACAGACCCGTAACCACAACGAACTGATCTCTGGGGAGGTCGAGATCAATGTTCTTCAGATTGTGGGTTCGTGCACCCCTGATCTCAATGTTGCTCATGAATTCCCTGATTGGTTGGGCGTCATTACGAACCCGCGCCGTGGTTTAACGCTGAAAAAAGTCTGCGCCGGTAGCTGTACGATCTGTGCGAAGTAGCCGGATTTGGTATGATCCTTCGCCTTCCGGCAAACGGCCTGTTTGCGGATGAGGGATAATATAAGTTTGCCCCGCTCCAGGCAAAAGACCAGGGGGCAGGCCGACGCACCGGAGGTCAACCCGTCGTAATGAACTCGCTGGAACTTCGTGCTGCCATTGCGGTGGCGATTCTGTTTTTGATACGCATGATGGGTCTGTTTGCCATCCTGCCCGTACTGCCACTGGCAGCCAATGAGATCCCCCTTGCCACCCCGGCGCTGATTGGCCTGGCCATTGGTGCCTATGGACTGACCCAGGCGATCCTTCAAATTCCACTCGGATTGCTGTCGGACCGTTTCGGTCGAAAACCGATCATTGCGACGGGGCTCGTCGTCTTTACCGTGGGCAGCCTCATTGCGGGTTTCTCGGACGACATCTACAGCATGATAGTGGGTCGACTGCTGCAGGGATGTGGCGCGATTGCAAGTACCCTGATGGCGCTGGTCGCTGATCTGACCACGGTCGAGAATCGTGGCAAGGCGATGGCCATCATCGGAATTGGCATCGCTGGCTCATTTGGGGTCTCCCTCGTTGCAGGCCCCCTGATTGCGGCGCAAGGCGGAGTCCAGGCCGTTTTCTTCTTTTCGGCGCTGACCGGCGCGCTCGGACTACTGGTGCTGTGGGGGATGGTTCCAACCGTGTCAACGTCGCGCCGAAATCTCGATACGGGAGTGGTCACCAGCAGGCTCCACAAGGTCATGTTCAATGCGGCCCTCGTGCCCGCCAATGCCGGCGTTCTGTTGCTTCATTACTTCCTGACTTCCGGATTCCTGGTGTTTCCCGCCCTGTTGCTCGGTATTGGCATTGATGCTGATGCCCACGGTGGATTCTACTTTGGCATCCTGCTGGCATCGGTCGTACTGATGTCGCCTCTTGTTCTGCTGGCCGACCGACGGGGCAGTGCACGTGAGGTGATGATCGGTGCCATCGTTCTGATGACTGCCACGGTTGCCGGGCTGGCATTGGTTGACGGGTATGTCGGTGTCCTCGGGTTGATGGTGGCCTTCTTCGTGGCCTTCAACCTATTGGAGGTGCAACTGCCCGCGTATCTCTCTCGGGTGGTCCCGGCGGGCTTGCGTGGAACGGGGATGGGTGTGTACTCCAGCTTTCAATTCTGTGGGACATTCCTTGGCGGTGTTGCAGGCGGGTACTTACTGACCGTTGGGGATTTGTCCCTGTTGATGTGCGTCAATGCGGTCCTTGGAATCGGCTGGATTGGTCTTTCCCTGCGGATTGACGAGCTATCGAACGTTGAGAGTCGTACGTTGGACATGAGGCGCTATGGGTCGCTGTCTGCCAATCAGTTGCTGGAGGCGCTATCATCTGTTCGTGGCGTAACGGATGTTGTGCTGGTTGAGAATGAAGGGGTGGCTTATCTCAAGATCGACAACGCCAGCTTCAACGAAGACGACTTACTGCAACACTTACTGCAACCAGGCAATGGGAGATAGCGATGGCGCGGGGCATCAACAAGGTGATTCTGGTGGGAAATCTGGGACGTGACCCGGAGACGCGATACATGCCCAGTGGCGGCCCGGTGACCAACGTGTCGGTGGCCACTTCGAAATCGTGGAAGGACCGCGATACGGGCGAGCAGAAGGAACGCACGGAGTGGCATCGGGTGGTGTTTTTTAATCGGCTCGCAGAGATCGCCGGTGAGTATCTGCGCCGTGGCTCGAAGGTCTACATTGAGGGAGAACTGCGGACCCGCGAGTGGGAGCGGGATGGCCAGAAACATTACACCACGGAGATTGTCGCCGGTGAGATGCAGATGCTGGACAGCCGCAGTGATGGGCCGAGTCAGCCCGGAGCGTCCGGCCAGCCGCCGTCATCGTCTTCTCGGGATAGCGAAACCGATACCGGTGCCAGCAGTGGCAACAGCAGTGGCAACCAGGACTATGATCCGCCGCCCTCGGACGACTTTGATGATGACATTCCGTTCTAGGGAGGATGCCTGACCCGGTCAGCCGAGAAGCAGATCCTCCCGCGGCTACAGGAACCCGAGCAACACCACGCCCAGGAGCAGTCGATAGACAATAAAGGGCATGAAACCAATCCGCTCGATGAAGCCAAGGAATAATCGGATACAGAAGTAGGCGCTGAGCCCGGCTGCCGTTGCCCCGGCGAATATGGTCACCCAGTCGACGGCATGGCCCGAGGTCGCGAGGTCTATCATCTTTAGCAGGCATGCGCCGCTGATCACAGGGATCGATATCAGAAACGAAATTCTTGACGCGCCCTCCCGGGAAAATCCCAGCATCAGTGCCATCGTCATGGTGACGCCAGACCGCGACGCGCCGGGAATGAGGGCCACACACTGGCTGAGACCGATCAGGATGGCCCCCGTCACGTCCAGATGATCCGCCGGGCGCTCGCGTTTCCCCGTCAGATCCGCCGCCAGCAGCACGATCGCAAAGATGATCGTTGCGCCGATGATCACCTCCAGAGATCGTAGTTCCTGTTCAATAAGTACTCTTCCGAAGAATCCGATGGCCAGCACAGGCACACAGGCAATCAGCAGGTTGACCGCGAACCTGCTGTCCGCTGAATGCTGCCGCGAGATCGCTGCATTCATGAGCGCCGTCGTAAGGGTCAGGATGTCCGCCCGGAAGTAGATCAGTACAGCGACCAGTGATCCGAAGTGCACAGCGGTATCAAACGCGAGCCCCTGATCCTGCCAGCCCAGCAAATGGTGCGGCAGCAACAGGTGCGCGGAGCTTGAAATGGGTAGAAATTCGGTCACGCCCTGAATGAGCGCGAGAATAGAAAGCTGAATCAGGTCCAAGGTCCGACAACACCAATGAGCAGCGGTGGACTCTACATGATCATGGGTAGTGCGGTAAACTTGAGGCGATGACTGAAATCGCCTTATTCCCCCTGCCGGTGGTGGTTCTTCCGGGCGGGCGCCTGCCGCTTCGTATCTTCGAGACCCGCTATCTCGATATGGTTCGTCGATGCCTTGGGGCGGGTGAAGGGTTTGGCATTGTCCTGATTGACGAGGGTGAGCAGACGCTGGCCAACGCCGAGCAACAGCTACCGAGCATCAATCACCAGGGCACATATTCCAGAATCATCGACTTCGATCAGTACTCTGACGGTACCCTGGCCATTGTCATCGAGGGAGAGAAAAAGTTTGCCGTTCGGGATCAGTACGAGCGTGCGGACCGACTCATGATGGCTGAAGTCACCTTTCTGGCACCGGAACCTGATGCGGAACTGCCGGAGGGCCAGGCTCATCTTGCGGCGCTTCTCGAATCGTTGATTGCCCACCAGAACGTCGCGCGGCTCAATTATCAGCTGAATTTGGGCTCTGCACGAGAAGTGGGCTCCAGGTTGGCTGAACTGCTGCCGTGTTCATCCGCCATGAAGCAGCGGATGCTTGAGATGAAGGACCCCGTGGTCCGGCTGGATGCCATAGAGCGCGTGATCGCCAGCCTGGAACAACATGGCCCGTCATGAACATGGCCTGCCATAGACCACGAGGGAGCCCTCAGCGTGCCCGGGTCGGGCACACCGTTGTCGTGCCGGGAAGTTTTCCGGACGGCACGGCGTGGGGTCAGAACTTCCATGAAAGGCCCCGGGTTAACCACGGACCCGGGTGATGCGGTAGTCCTTGCCTTCCACCCAGCTTCGTCGAGTCAGCGGGTTGGACGTGCACTGGGCGGCGGCGCCATGGTCGATGAATCGATAGGGCAAATGTTCATCCCGTCCGGGTGGAATGCCGAGGCGCGGACAGATGATGATCCGGGTCACCTGGTGGCCGACCTCAGCAACATACAGGCGCCCGGGATCCATTGAACGTTGATCCCAGTCGCTGACCCGGAGCCCAAGAGAACGTGCCAGCAAGGTTTGACCACTGCAGAGAGCGCCGGCCGCCCTGGGTCCCCTGGTGCCAGGGTTCATCTGATGCATCAGCTCGATGTTGTCACCGGGGCTGATGTCATCAATCCAGGGAACGCCCGACTTGATCAGTACGCCATTGCCCCGACCTCTGGCAGAGAAGTTAAGTGAATCCTTGCCGCGGGCGTAATACATGTAGATGGTCCCAGGAGGCATGAACAGGCCAGCGCGTTTCGTCGTATACCCGAGCGATGCGTGGCTGCCCTTCTCGCGAATGTCGTAGGCTTCGGTTTCAATGATCCTTGCCGCGAGCCACCGGCTCTGATCGCCCGGAGCAGGGACTCGATGCCGGATCACCTTGCCGAGCAGGGCCTTTGCGAGTGCCACTGGAGGCCGGTTGAAGAATCCCTGATCGAGAACCCGTTCAGAATTGTTCCCGTGCCTGGGTATAATAGCCATCAGTTCCTGTAGAGATGGTTGGAAATGAATCTGACGCCGTCAAGTGTCAAGAGTGACATGCTAAAGCTCGGGGAGGCCGCCTATCAAGCCTCGGCAGAGATTCGTCGCGCCCGGACCTCGGTCAAGAATGCCGCGTTGATTGCCATCGGCGAAGAGATCATCTCAAGTCGTGACACCCTCATGGCGGAGAACGAGAAGGATCTGGTCGTGGGTCGGAAGCAGGACATAGGGGATGCCCTGCTGGACAGATTGACATTCAATGATGCCCGCTTCGACACCATGGTCGAAGGGCTCCACCAGGTGGCTGCCCTGGATGATCCGGTGGGGCAGGTCAGTGACATGTCCTATCGTCCCAACGGCCTGCAGATTGGAAGAATGCGGACCCCACTTGGCGTCATCGGCATGATTTACGAATCCCGGCCGAACGTCACGGTGGATGCAGCCAGTCTATGCCTGAAATCGGGCAATGCCGTCATTCTGCGAGGTGGGTCGGAAGCAATCCATTCGAATCTGGCACTCGCCCAATGCATTCGTTCCGGCATTGGGCGGTCAGGTTTGCCGGCCGCATCGGTGCAGATCGTCGAAGTCACCGATCGCGCGGCGGTGGGTGAACTGATCACGATGTCCCGCTATGTTGACGTGATCATTCCGAGGGGTGGCAAGGACCTGATTGAACGGATCACGCGGGAAGCCACCATTCCTGTGATCAAGCATCTGGATGGTGTCTGCCACGTTTATCTGGATGACGGCGCCGACCCGGTTCGAGGCTCTGATATTGCGTTCAACTCGAAGACCAACCGGTATGCGGTGTGCAATGCAATGGAAACGCTGCTGGTAGCGAATTCCGTGGCTGCAACGACGCTGCCTGATCTTGCACGGAGGTTGCTCGATGCAGGCGTTGAGCTGCGGGGCTGCCCGCAGACCAGGAAGATCCTGGCGGGTATGGCCGTGTCTGAGGCAACCGAGGCTGACTGGTATGAAGAGTACCTCGGCCCCATTCTGGCCATCCGGGTAGTATCGGGGCTCGACCAGGCCATCTCACATATCAACCAGTATGGTTCGAAGCACACGGATACGATTGTCAGCGAGGATTTCACCAGGATTCGTCGTTTTTGTCAGGAGGTCGACTCGAGTTCAGTGATCGTGAATGCCTCGACCCGATTCTCCGACGGCTTTGAATACGGCCTGGGTGCGGAGATCGGTATATCGACTGATAAGCTCCATGCCAGGGGGCCTGTGGGGCTCGAGGGCCTGACCTCGCAAAAGTATGTCGTCTTTGGGGATGGACAGTTGCGTTCATGACTTTCCATCCATGCCTGTGAATCGGGGGATCGCCATTCTCGGCGGTACATTTGACCCCGTGCACATCGGTCACCTGAGTCTGGCCGAGGCGGTCAGGGGCGCACTGTCGCTGAATCAGGTCCGGCTTATTCCGAGCTTTTCGCCGCCTCATCGCTCACCGCCAGAGGCCAGTGCTGCTGATCGTCTGGCGATGTTGCGGCTGGCGGCAGAAGGCCGCGAGGGAATCGTGGTAGACGATCGCGAGATGATCCGTCGGGGCAGGTCGTTTACGGTGGACACGCTGAGGTCAATCAGGCAGGAGGTCGCTCCCGATCTGCCCATTTACTTTATCGTAGGGATGGATGCCTACCGCACGATTGATCAGTGGTACGAGTGGCAGACCATCATCGAGCTTGCTCACATCGTCGTCCTGGAAAGACCGGGGCATGATGTCAGTTTGCCGTCGCAAGTCCTGAAGTGGACGCGGCAGCGCCTGCGGCAGCCAGGAGACCCCGGGATTGGGCCGGGAGGTGCCGTATTGCTTCTTGACCTGGGGAAGATTGACGTCTCAGCAACGGAAATCCGGGCCTGTTTTCATCGAGGTGGCCAGCCGGCGAAAAGCCTGCCAGCGCCCGTCATGCAGTACATTCAATGCCATGGCTTGTATCAGTCCACTGGCAAAAAGGAGTCTTGACCCAATTATGCCAACTATTGAACTCCGGGATCTGGCGATCAGCGCCCTTGAAGACCAGAAGGGCATTGATATTCAGTGCCTTGACGTAAGGGGCCAGGCGGACTTCGCCGACTACATGATCATCGTCACCGGATCATCCTCGAGGCATGTCAAATCGCTGGCGCAGTCAGTGCTTGATGCCATGAGCGAGGCCGGCGAGAAGCCGCTCGGTATTGAGGGCGCCGACCAGGGCGAGTGGATACTGATCGACCTTTCGGATGTGGTGGTGCATGTCATGTTGGCGAAGACGCGGGATTTCTATGACATTGAGCGTCTGTGGTCAATGGGGCCAACTCGCGGTGAAAAGGGATCCGAGGCGGATCATTGAAGCTTGAGCTGATCACGCTCGGCAACAAACCGCCCGGTTGGGTGTCAGAAGGGGTGGAGGAATACCGGCGACGGATGCCTCGCGAATGTAGCGTTACGGTGACGGCACTCACGATGGCAAGGCGCGGTAAACGTGTTGATGTGATGAAGGTCAAGGAGCAGGAAGCGCAGAAAATCATGGGGGCCAGCCAACCTGATGCGTACCGTGTTGTCCTGGATGTCCGGGGCAGGATCTGGAGCACGGAGGAACTTGCACGCAAGATGAACCGCTGGCTTGCGGACTATCCGCTTGTCCAGTTTGTGGTCGGGGGCCCGGATGGCCTCACGGACCAGGTCGTTGACCAGGCTGATGCCGTCTGGTCTCTGTCCCGGCTGACCTTCCCTCACTTCCTGGTCCCACTGATGATCGTCGAACAACTGTACCGTGCCTGGACGCTGACCCAGGGCCACCCGTACCATCGGAACTGAATCATTGGAATCAGTCTATGCCTGAACCACTGGCGCTGAAGGATCATTCGGGCGAGAGTCGAGTCTTTTTCGAACGGGCAGTCATTGGTTTTGGGGTACTGATTGTCCTGACGCTGATACTGGTGGCGCGGCTCTTCTATCTGCAGATCATTGAGCATGAAGCCTACGCTACATTGTCGGACAAGAACCGGATCCAGGTCGAGCCGCTGCCGCCGGTACGCGGGCTGATCTATGATCGCAACGGTGAGTTGATCGCGGATAACGTCCCGACACTCAACCTGACGATTACCCGTGAACTGGTCAGTGACCTTGAGGTGACGCTGGACAGAATCGATGCCCTGATCGGGCTGACGGTTGAGGAAAGAGAGTCATTTCACCGTCGTCTGAAACGCCGCCACAGGCCCCATGAGCCGGTCCCGGTCCGATTCAAGCTGTCACCGGAAGAACAGGCTCGGATTGCGGTCAATGAATATGCCATGCCCGGCGTTCAGATCGAGGCTCGACTCGTACGTCACTATCCCAAAGGTGAAATGATGGCCCACGCGCTGGGCTCGGTCCGGCGTATCAACGAAACAGACGCTCGCTCGCTGGATCCTGTTTCCTACTCGGGCACCAATCACATTGGCAAGATCGGGGTGGAGAGGCAGTATGAGGCAGCCCTGCATGGCACCGTTGGTCACAAACGGGTTGAGACCAATGCCAGGGGCCGGGTGATGACGGAACTCGAACGTATCGAACCGGTGGCGGGAAGGAATCTGATCCTCCACGTTGATTCGCTGTTGCAGCGTGCGGCGATCGAAGCACTCGGAGACCGACGCGGCTCAATCGTTGCGATTGACCCAGCCAGCGGAGGCATCCTGGCGCTGGTGAGTCAGCCGTCCTATGACCCTAACCTGTTCGTGACCGGGATCGCCTATGACACTTATTCGTTATTGCGGGATTCTCCGGATACACCGCTTTTTAACCGGGCGTTGCAGGGGCAGTACGAACCCGGTTCCACGGTCAAACCGATCATTGGTCTGGCTGGCCTTGTCACCGGCATGGTCAAGGCGGAGTCAACCATCTCGGACCCGGGCTGGTTTCGCCTGCCCAATGAAGCGCGACTGTATCGTGACTGGAACTGGACTGCGTCGGGCATGGGTGGCCATGGCGAGGTTCACTTCCAAAAGGCGATCTATCGGTCCTGCAATGTCTATTTCTACGGGCTTGCCGTCAAGCTGGGGATTGATCGCATCGACGAATATCTTGGTCTGTTTGGCTTTGGTCAGGACACTGTGCTGGATCTGCCGGAAGCCCGGGACGGATTGCTGCCATCGCCGGTCTGGAAGCGCGAATATCGCGGTCAGCCCTGGTACCCGGGAGATACCGTAAACATCGGTATCGGCCAGGGAGACATGCTGGTCACGCCGATGCAGCTTGCCACCATGGCGTCGGTCATTGCCAATCGAGGCAAATGGATCATGCCGCGCATGCTCAAGACGCCGGATGAATTGTTACCGCCACCTTCCCGGCCCATGGCCGACGTCGATCTGGTTCCTGACCATGTCTGGGACGAGGTGATCGGTGGTATGGAGAAGGTCGTACACCGGGGCAACCAGGTGTTTGGCGAGAACGGCACGGCCTGGGCCTACATCGGCCAGGATATCAATTATCGAATGGCCGGCAAGTCAGGTACGGCGCAGGTCGTTGGCATCAAACAGGGGGAGGAGTACCACGAGGAAGAGCTGGATGAACGGCAACGAAAACACGCC
This sequence comes from Pseudomonadota bacterium, assembly GCA_027624035.1. Classification (GTDB taxonomy): domain Bacteria; phylum Pseudomonadota; class Gammaproteobacteria; order Pseudomonadales; family Azotimanducaceae; genus UBA7455. The sequence goes on from JAQBUI010000001.1 coordinate 43,039, forward strand.
TGGTTCATCGCCTTCGCACCAGTGGATGATCCGCAGATCGCGCTGGCCGTACTGGTGGAGAATGGCGGCGGCGGCAGTTCTGTTGCGGCTCCGGTTGCCAGGGCAGTGATCGATTTTTATCTTGAGAACCAGTATCAGGTGGCGGGTGTACGGCCATGAGTCGTGACTTTGTCCGCCGGTTGCCAGATTCAAACTTCGTGTTCGAGCGCACCGCGGGGATTGGAGACAAACTGCATGTCGACGTGATCACGGTAGTGCTGCTGCTGTTGATTTCCGCCTACGGCCTGCTGATTCTGTACAGCGCGGTAGGGCAGGACCAGAACGCGCTGATGTCCCAGGTGATCAAACTCGGGGTAGCGACCACCGTGATGTTCGTCATGGCCCAGATCCCGCCCTTTGTCTACATGCGCCTGGCACCATGGCTGTATCTGATGGGTGTTGGACTGCTGGTGGCCACTTACTTTTTCGGCTATGAGGCCAACGGCTCCAAGCGCTGGCTGCGTGTGCCCGGCCTGTTCGGTTTTCAGCCTTCCGAGATCATGAAACTCGTCATTCCGATGATCCTCGCATGGTACTTCCACGAGCGCCATCTGCCGCCAAAAAACAAGCATGTGTTCTGGGCACTGGTGATGATGCTGGTACCGGCGACACTCATCTTTCTGCAGCCCGACCTTGGGACTGCGATCATGATCTGCGCGTCAGGCGCCCTGGTGTTGTTGCTGGCCGGGCTCTCATGGAACCTGATCTTTGGGGCGGCCGGAGCTGTGGTACTGGCGGCCCCCGCATTCTGGTTTGTGCTGAGGCCCCATCAGAAGGATCGAATCATGACCCTGTTTGATCCTGAGAGAGATCCACTGGGAACAGGATGGAATATCATTCAGTCCAAAACGGCCATCGGTTCCGGTGGTCTGTCCGGCAAGGGTCTGTTCCAGGGTACGCAATCACATCTCGACTTTCTGCCGGAAAGTCACACGGACTTCATCATTGCGGTGCTCGCCGAGGAAATGGGTATGGTGGGTGTGGTCACGCTGTTGATCCTGTATATTCTGTTGATGGGTCGCGGAACCATCATTGCCATTCAGGGGCAGGATACATTCGGTCGACTTCTGGCGGGTAGCATTACCTTTACGTTCTTTGTCTATGTGTTCGTCAATATTGGGATGGTGAGCGGAATTCTTCCAGTGGTTGGCGTACCTCTCCCCCTGGTCAGTTTCGGCGGCACATCCATACTAACGTTGTTTGCCGGTTTTGGAATTCTGATGTCGATTCATACTCACCGAAGGATCATGTTGTAGTGCGTGCTGTAGTGTCTGATGTATTGCCTGATGTAACGTCTGGTGGGGAGCCTCGTGTCGTGCCCTTTGTGGGGCTGACGATCGCGGGTGCTGTGGCCAAAGCCCTGTCCCGGCTGGTTGCCATGGCGACCCTTTTGTTTGTCCCCGTTGCCGGCGCGGAAGATCGGCACGCCGATCGTGATTATGCAGATCGTAAAGAGGTCCGTGCCTTTGTCAGCGAACTGGCATTGGATACAAGCTTCACCGAGGCCGGACTGCTGACCGTATTCAAGCAGGCCGAGTATCAGCAGAGCATTATCGATGCGATCTCCCGGCCTGCGGAAAAGACGATGATGTGGGATGAATATCAGGACATTTTCCTGACCGAGCGCCGGATTGGTTCTGGGCGGGAGTTCATGATGCAGTATCAGGACGCACTGGTTCGGGCTGAGCGCGCCTATGGTGTCCCGCCGGTGATCGTGGCTGCGGTCATCGGGGTAGAGACGATGTATGGGCGATATCGCGGCAGGTACCGTGTTCTCGACGCTCTCACCACCCTGGCGTTTGATTACCCCCCCAGAGCGAGCTTTTTTCGGCGGGAGTTGAAAGAGTTCATATTACTCGCCAGAGAGGAGAAGCAGCTCATTACGGATCTGAAGGGCTCCTATGCCGGGGCTATGGGCTATGGTCAGTTCATTTCAAGCAGCTACCGTCGCTATGCGGTCGACTTTGACGGCGACGACGTGCGCGATATCTGGGAAAACCCCGTGGATGCGATCGGGTCGGTTGCAAACTACCTGGCCGAGCATGGCTGGGTTCGTGAGGATGCCATCGCCGTGCGTATCGATCCCGGTCAGGCGGACATGACCAGCTTCAACGTGTCACTGAAGCCAACCAGCACCCTCGGCGTGTTTCAAAGCGCCGGCGTCAACGTCAGTGGTGCTGCTGATCGCGAAGTGTCCCCGATGCGGCTTCAGGGGAAGGAGGGCGATGAATACTGGCTTGGTTTTACCAATTTCTACGTCATCACGCGGTATAACCATAGCAAGCTCTATGCGATGGCGGTCTTTCAGCTAAGCGAGGCGCTCAGACATCCGGATACACTGGTTGGACAATTCCGGCAGCATTGATTTGATGTTCGATCGACGTTTCCTTCCAGCGGGATTACTGGTCAGCCTGGCACTGATGCAGGGCTGCGTATCCACGCCGACGGAGCCCTCGACCAGGACGCCAGCGCCGCCCCTCGAACCCGGCACCTACATGGTATTCGGCGAAGTGTATCGGACCCAGGATGAAAGCCGTGGTTATCTGGAGATCGGTGTCGCATCGTGGTACGGCAAAAAGTTTCACGGTCGGCTGACGTCAAACGGAGAGATCTACGACATGTATGCGCTGTCGGCGGCCCACAAGACGCTGCCTCTTCCAACCTTCGTCAAGGTGACCAATCTCGACAATGGTCGCAAGGTGGTCATCAGGATCAATGATCGCGGTCCGTTTCACGATGATCGTCTGATCGACCTGTCTTTTGCGGCGGCTCAGGAGCTAGGGTTTGCGGACAAGGGTATCGCCCCGGTCGTGGTAGAGGCACTGGACGTCATGAACTATCCTGACGAGGATTTATCGAAGGATGAAACCAGTTACTATCTGCAGGTCGGCGCGTTTTCAGACCGCAGAGGCGCCGAGGCCCTGTCACAGAGAATCGAGGCCCTGATGGCGCAGCAGCGCCCATCTGCTCCCGTTTCGATCCTTGAGAGTGAATTGGAACAGGGCAGTCTGCACAAGGTCTGGATAGGGCCGATCAATGATCTTGCCCGTGAGGAGGAGATCGCGGCATTGCTGGTCGAGGCCAATATTGGAAATCCCATGAAAATTGAGGTTGACTGATGACAACAGGAACAGGGCGAACGTATGCCTGCCGCCACCTGGTGATAAAGGCAATTGTCCTTCTGTGGGCGACAGCCAGTCTTGCTGCCGAGCCCATTATTCCTGCTCCGCCACAGCTTGCCGCGAGCGCTTACCTTCTGATGGATGCCACCACGGGGAAGATCCTGGTTGAACACAACGCGGACCAGCGGTTGCCTCCCGCCAGCCTGACCAAGATCATGACCAGCTTTGTGGCCGCCAATGCATTGCGGGCCGGCACCATCAGCAATGCCGATGAGGTGCTGATCAGTGTCAAGGCCTGGCGGATGAAGGGTTCGCTGATGTTCATCCGTGAAGGTACGCGGGTCAGTGTTGAAGACCTCATCCGTGGCGTCATTATCCAGTCCGGCAATGACGCAAGCGTCGCACTGGCAGAGCACATCGCGGGTAGCGAGGAGGCGTTCGTTGATGTGATGAATCAGCAGGCAGAAAGGCTAGGGATGACGAACACTCATTTCATGAACAGTACTGGCCTGCCGGACGAGAACCACTACACCACCGCACGAGACATGGCCAGGCTCACTGTGGAACTGATCAATCGATTCCCGGAGCACTACAAGATCTACTCCGAGACATCCTTCACCTATAACAACATTTCTCAACGCAATCGGAACAAGCTGCTGTTTCGCGACAAGACCGTGGACGGTGTCAAGACCGGCCACACCGAGGCCGCGGGATATTGCCTCGTGTCCTCGGCGGTTCGTGATGACATGCGGCTCGTCTCGGTCGTAATGGGCGCACTGACGGAGCCAGCCCGGGCGATTGAGAGTCAGAAATTGCTGACCTATGGTTTCCGATATTTCGAGACTGCCACGCTGTACGCAGGTAACGAGTCCTTGAAGCGTGTGCGGGTCTGGGGCGGAACCCATGAATCGATCAATCTTGGCCTCAGCCAGGATATTGTGGTGACGCTGCCGCGAGGGGCTCGCACCGGTCTGACCGCGAGCACTGTGGTGGATCGTGAAATCCATGCGCCCCTTACTTCGGGGCAGGAACTGGGCAAGCTGACGATTCAGATCAGTGATGAGGAAAGCCTCTCTCAGCCCCTGGTGGCGCTGAACGCGGTAGAACGTGCTGGTTTGTTCAGTCGGCTCTGGGATGCCATCAGCCTGTTCTTTCTGAACCTCTTTGGTGGCGACCCACTGGCGTTGCCGGAGTAGCGTGATGCAGGAGCCCAGGATTGAATTCCCCTGCGACTACCCGATCAAAGTGATCGGGGAAGCGTCTCCGGAATTTGTTTCAAAGGTCCTTCGGATCGTAGGTCGGTATGATGCCACCATCTCCCCGGACATCGTCAGCGACAAGGTCAGCGCGAAGGTCAGCGCGAAGGTCAGCGAAAAGGCGAGTCGAAACGGAAACTATACGTCAGTGACGATCCGTTTCCGGGCCACCGGGGAGGCGCAGATTAAGCAGCTATTTGCAGATCTGCAGCAGTACAAAGCCGTTCACCTGGTGTTGTAGATTGCCTTCGCAACTGATCGTCAGACAACTTCAGTCAAGGCCCTATCTGGACTGCTGGCAGGACATGAAGCGGTTTACAGATGCGCGGGACATCGGGACACCTGATGAACTCTGGTGTGTCGAGCATCCTGCGGTATTTACGCTGGGCCAGGCGGGACGTCCTGAACATCTGCTGAGCCCTGGCAACATTGATGTCATTCGCAGCGACCGTGGTGGCCAGGTGACCTACCATGGTCCGGGGCAACTCGTCGGTTACCTGATGGTGGACGTGCGCAGAATGGGTTGGGGTGTGCGGCAACTGGTCCGCGAGATCGAGGCCGTGCTGGTGGCGACGCTAGCAGACATTGGCATTGTCAGTGAGGCCGATGAGGATGCCCACGGGGTGTATGTTGAGGGGCGTAAGATTGCTTCGCTGGGGCTGCGAATTCGTCGGGGCTGCTCATATCACGGCTTCAGCCTGAATATGGATATAGACCTGGAACCATTTGGAAGAATCAATCCCTGCGGCTTTCCCGGCCTCGAGGTCACCAGCATCGCGACGCTCCTCGGCGGCTGCGACCGTCGCCGGGTCGTCGAGCGGGTCTGCCACCATGTGATGATCAATTTTGGATATGATGAGTGCATTGCGGCAATCGAGACACCATGAGACATTCGCAAAGCATGGCGAAGTCGGCGGGCCCGGCGAGGAGAAAGAGCCGATGAAGGACAAACGAAACCGGCTGGTTCAGGGCGAGAAGCTGCGCGGTGCGGCAAAGGTACGGCGTATTCCGGTCAAGGTCATCCCGACCGAGGTGATGCCGCGCAAGCCGGACTGGATTCGTGTTCGCATCCCGTCATCGCCCAGGATCGGTGAAATTCGTAACATTCTGCGGAAGCGCGGTCTGGCATCGGTCTGTGAAGAGGCGAGTTGTCCCAATCTGCCGGAATGCTTTGCCCACGGTACGGCTACTTTCATGATCATGGGCGAGATCTGTACCCGTCGTTGCCCATTCTGTGATGTGGCCCACGGCAAGCCAAATGCCCTTGACCCGGAGGAGCCCCGGAACCTCGCGGCCGCGATTGCCGAAATGGGGCTGCGATATGTGGTGGTGACATCAGTTGACCGGGATGACCTGAAAGACAGTGGTGCCGGGCACTTTGCAGACTGCATCGCCGCGATTCGGGCGACGACGCCGGAGGTGACGGTTGAGGTGCTGGTTCCGGACTTTCGGGGCCGCATGGCGATTGCCATTGAAACGCTATCGGCAATGCCACCGGATGTGTTCAATCACAATCTTGAAACAGTGCCCCGACTGTATCGTCAGGCGAGGCCAGGCGCTGACTACCAGTGGTCGCTGGACTTGCTGGAGGAGTACAAATCAGCCAATCCGGGTGTACCCACCAAGTCAGGCGTCATGCTGGGGCTGGGCGAAACCAGTGACGAGGTGCTGACGGTGCTGGAGGACCTTCGGGCCCATCGGGTCGAGATGGTCACTCTCGGTCAGTATCTGCAGCCGAGTCGGGATCACCTGGCCGTGCAACGGTTTGTTCACCCGGATGAGTTTGCTGAACTCGGTGTGCGGGCGCGGGCAATGGGGTTCACTTCTGTTGCAAGTGGCCCGATGGTCCGGTCGTCGTACCATGCGGACCTACAGGCGAGCGGTACCTTTGATGCCACAAGTCAGACACCCGGGGTTTCGGGACAGTCCTAGTTTCCGCCAGTCCATGGTCTTGGCGTCGAACACGAGCAGATAGCCAGCCAGCGACTCGCCAAAACCCGCGATGAGTTTCAGGGCCTCTGTGGCCTGAATGGTCCCGATGACGCCGACCACGGTCGCCGCCACGCCGGTTTCGGCGCAGTTCAGTGCACCTTCGTTCGCCTCCTGATACAGGCAGCGATAGCAGGGCGAATCCTTGATCTGCGGGTCATAGACCATCACCTGTCCTTCGAGCCGGATGGCGGCACCGGACACGAGTGGCGTGCCTGTGGCGACGCAGGCTTCATTGACCTCGAAGCGAATTCCGAAGTTGTCAGTGCAGTCGAGTACCAGATCGACCGCGTCGATTTCGCGGCCCAGGCGAACCGTGTCCAGCTTCTGGCTGATGCAGGTCACGTCAATATCCGGGTTCAGCGCGTGGATGGCTTGCCGCGCAGATTCCACCTTGTTCATGCCGATCCGGTCTGTGGTGTGGGCGACCTGGCGTTGCAGATTGGACAGTTCCACCTGATCATGATCCACCAGCACCAGGTGCCCGACGCCGGCGGCGGCAAGATACAGTGCGACGGGCGAGCCCAGGCCGCCGAGACCGATGACCATGACCCGCGATGCGAGCAGCTTCTCCTGACCCGCAATCTCGATTTCCGGTAACATGATCTGACGACTGTATCGAAGCAACTGCTGGTCGTTCACGTGGCTGATCTCCTCCTATGTCTCCACCATCGACACTCGTGCACCCAATCGATCAGACACGTTTGGCGCTCACCGCCCGTGGCACAGCGTTCAGGTCATCGAATGTCCTGAGATCAGCATATCCTGCGTCTGTCAGAATCGCTATCACGCTGGCACGCTGGTCGTGACCGTGTTCCATCACCAGCGTCCCGCCTGGCTTGAGTATTCGAAACGCGTCGGTGACCACACGGCGGATATCGTCAAGACCGTCGGCCCCTGCGGACAGCGCGGTGACTGGTTCTGCAGCAAGGCTGGCGAGGTGTGGGTCACCCTCGGGGATGTAGGGAGGGTTGCAGACCACGATATCGAAGCAGGCATCCCGATAGGCGCTGCCCCAGTACCCCTGGCAGCGAACGAGGTTTTGAACATGCCTGCCATTGGCGGTGGTGGCGGCCACGGCATCGTCGTACAGGTCGCTCGCCACCACGGTCCATTCGGGGCGCTCCAGCGCGAGGGAAATCCCCAGCGCACCTGACCCGGAGCCAAGGTCAAGCAGCGTTGCGCTGGTGTCGGGTCGGGCCGCGAGGGCGATCTCGACCAGCAGTTCTGATTCCGGCCTCGGAACAAGGCAGCCGGGCGCAACCTTGAATCGCCCTTTCCAGAAGTCCCGGTACCCCAGCAGATAGGCCATTGGCTCTCCCAGCCGACGCCGCATCAGCAAGTGCTGGAACCGGCACACAGATTCCTCGACCAGGAGCAGATCATCGTGGGCAATCAGCCAGGCGCGCGACCGGCCGAGTACATGTGACATCAGGAGTTCTGCGTCCAGCCGGGACGACGAACCGGGTATCTCTGCCATGGCGCCTCTGATCAGGTCGCGGATGGACCCGTCAGTCATCGTCAGCCAGTCCCAGGTTTCTCAGTTGGTCGGCCTGATGTTCCGAGATGAGTTGATCGATGATGGGCTTCAGTTCTCCGGCCATGGTCTGGGCAATCCGGTGCAAAGTCAGGTTGATGCGGTGGTCGGTCACTCGACCGTCGGGGAAATTATAGGTGCGGATCTTCTCGGACCGGTCGCCGCTGCCGACAAGGTCACGACGGGTGGCGGCCTGTTCCTCGGCCTGTTCAGCCTGCGCCTGGCTCATCAGCTTTGCCTGCAGCAGACTCATGGCCCTCGCCTTGTTCTTGTGTTGAGATCGCTCGTCCTGGCATTCAACGACGATACCACTCGGCAGGTGGGTCAGCCGAACGGCAGAGTCGGTCTTGTTAACGTGCTGGCCACCGGCGCCGGAGGCACGGAACGTATCCACCCGCAGGTCACTCTTGTCGATTTCGATTTCATCAATGTCGTCGATCTCCGGAAGAATGGCGACGGTGCAGGCGGAGGTGTGAATGCGACCCTGAGACTCCGTCTGCGGGACGCGCTGGACCCGGTGGGCGCCTGACTCGAACTTGAGCTTGCCATAGACATCCTTGCCCGCGATGCGTGCAATGACTTCCTTGTAGCCGCCATGTTCGCCCGGCCGCTCACTCATGATCTCAACGGTCCAGCGGTTCTCCTCCGCGTATCTTAGATACATGCGTAACAGATCTCCGGCGAAGATCGCGGCCTCGTCTCCCCCGGTACCGGCACGGACCTCCAGGAAGACGTTGTTTGAGTCGTGTGGGTCTCGGGGAATCAACAGTCGGCGGATGTGGTCTTCAAGGTCTGTGAGCACGTGTTCAAGACGCCGGGATTCTTCCTCGGCCATGTCTGTGATCTCCGGGTCACTGTCGTCCATCATCGCCCTGGCATCTGCCAGTTCGTCAGTCTTGCCAAGCCACTCGCGATAGCCAAGCACCACGGGTTCGATCTCGGCATATTCCTTGGAGTAATTACGAAACAGGTCCTGGTCGGAGATGGTGTCGCTGTCAGAAAGCAGCGCCGCCAGTTCATCGTGTCTCTCGACGAGTTGCTGAAGCTTGTTGGTTAACGATGCTTTCATGTTTCCCTGTGTCTGGATGAGGGTCCGCCTGATGGCCCGGAATGGGTGTTATCGGTACTGTCCTGAAGCTGGAACACCTGCTCGATGGCGTTCAGCAGGTCCTGTCTGCCGTCGCTGCCCGCCTTCTTGATCTCGATGGTGGGGACGTGGACGATCTTGTTGGTCAGTTGTCTGGCAAGGTTAGTCAGAACGTCCTCGGCTGATTCACCGGCTGCCAGCCGCTGCAGTGCTCTTGTGAGTTCTTCTTCGCGCAGTGCATCGTGGCGCTGGCGAAATCTGCGCAGCGTGTCGACGGCGTCAAGGGCGCGATAGTTGGCGACAAATTCCATGACCGCCTCATCAATGATACGCGCCGCCTCGGCCGCTGAAGTCTGCCGCTGTTCCAGGTTCTCGACGATGATGCTCTGCAGATCGTCAATGCTGTAGAGGTAGACATCCCTCAGTTCTGAAACCTCGGGTTCAATATCTCGCGGCACCGCCAGGTCGACCATGAAAATCGGCTTGTGCCGACGGGACTTGAGTGCCCGCTCCACAGCGCCCTTGCCCAGGATGGGCAACTGTGAACCCGTCGACGAGATAAGGATATCAGTTTCGATCAGCTGCCGGGGAATGGCTCCAAGGTCAATCGCCTTGCCCCCGAAAGTCTCCGCCAGCGCCTGGGCGTTGGCCAGCGTCCGGTTTGCAATCACCAGGTTGTGGATACCGGCGTTTTGCAGATGGGTGGCGACCAGTTCGATGGTCTCGCCAGCGCCGATGAGCAGGACGTTGCATTTGCCGATGTCGGTGAACAGTTGTTGTGCAAGAGTCACCGACGTGGAGGCGATGGAAACGGTGTTTTCTCCAATTCCGGTCTCTGTCCGCACCCGCTTTGCCACGCGGTTGGTTGTCTGGGCCAGATTATCAAGTTCCGGCCCGATCGTATGGTGCATCCTGGCCAGGTTGAAGCAGTCCTTGAACTGACCAAAGATCTGGGGTTCGCCCAGGACCATCGAGTCCATCCCACAGGCGACAGTCATGGTGTGATGCACTGCCTCGGCTCCGCGATGGATGTAAGTCGTATTCACAAGCTCATCGACTGGCAGCTGATGATAGTTGGATATCCACTGAATCACGGCATCCGGGTCGAGGGTGTCGCCGACGGCAATGGCCTCCGTGCGGTTGCAGGTAGACAGAATCGCCAGTTCCCGCAAGCCGACGGCTGACCGGAGCGCTGGCAGGGCATCGGCAAGTTCCTCACTGGAGAATGCAACTCGCTCCCGTAGCGTGACGGATGCCGTCCGGTGATTTAGGCCTACGACGAGTAGATTCATTGTTCCGGTCATGGTTCCGGTCATTGACGCGATAATTGAACGTTATGGTGGCTGCGCTGTCACATCCGTCATATGGATGGCCAGACTGTCATGCACTGTCGTGTACTGTCATGTACAGTCAGGTGAAAGTAGAATGAACCCGGGCGTTGTTCAGCAACTCGTTCAGCAACTCGTTCAGCAACATAGCGACTCATGGATATGGGTCGTTTATACGAGCCAGGAATGAGCCCAAACAACGAACATGTTCTGGATGAAGACGTCGTGGGGTATTGTACGTCTGTTCATCGACTGATTATAGGGTCCAGGCAACACTTGTGAATCTTGTGAATGACACGAAAAAGCGGAATCTTCCCTGGCCGCACCATATCTGGGTGCTGTTGGCACTGGTCCTGATGTCCGCCTGTGCTTCTGTGGCACCTGAAGCCCAGCCGACCACGGAAGAAACCGCTGAAGCGGACGTCCTCGCCGCCGCTGTCCATGAGCAGCAGGAGGAAGAACCGGAGGTGCCGGAGTTCCAGCTTCCTCATCCGGATGAGTATCCGGTGGCAAACTTCAGCGATGATGAGCTCTATGAACTGCTGGTGGCGGAGATCGCGGTGTTTCGCAGCGAGCTCGATACTGCGCTCACGCACTACATCCGTGTGGCGACCCACAGTCGAGACCCGGGTGTTGCTGCCCGTGCCACCAGCCTCGCTGTATACCTGCAGAACACCGAGCAGGCCCTTGCAGCGGCCTCGATCTGGGCGGCCGAGGAAGCTGACAATATCAATGCGCATCGCGCATCGGCCGACCTGCTCATGCGCAAGGGTGATCTTGAGGCTGCCATCCATCACCTTGAGGAGATCAAGCGCCTGGGAGGCATGGCCAATTTTGGAAACTTTGCCTTGCAGGCAGCCAGCCTGCCCCGGAACGCGCGTGCGTCGCTGTTGACCGTGGTAGATCGAATGCTGCAGAACTATCCGGACGATGAGCAGCTGATGTTTTCCAAAGCGGTACTGCTGGAGCAGGAGGGGGACCATGAAGGCGCGCTCGCCATCGCAGACAGGCTGCTTGGCGGAGAGATCAATATCAACGTCATCATTCTCAAGGTGAATTCACTCAAGGCGCTTGATCGCGGCAGTGAAGCCGTGGCGTTTCTGCAGAACAGCCTGGCCGAGTTGCCCGACAATCGACGGCTGCGCCTGATTTACGCCAGGTTCCTGTTTGAAATAGAGGATATGGAGGGCTCTGCTGAGCAGTATCGGATCATCCTGGCCAGTAAACCCAATGACGGTGATGTTCTGTTTGCCCTCGCACTGATCGCGATGGAGAGTAAGGACGATGTCGCGGCAGCCCGGTACCTGAACGAAATGGTTCGCTGGAAACTGCGGGCTGGTGAAGCGCACTTTTATCTGGGCACGATTGCCGAGAGAAGCAATGATATTGACGCCGCGATCATGCAGTACAGCCAGGTCGGAAACGGCTATGAGTTTCTCCCGGCACAGTCACGAATTGCCGGGATTCTGATCGATCAGGGTCGCGTGGACATGGCCAGGGACCATCTGGAACGGCTGCGTGACCAGAATCCTGCCCGACGACAGCAACTGGTCATGCTGGAGGCGCAACTGCTGGGCGAGCGGGGGCTCGAGTCTGAGGTCTTTGATCTATTGGAACAACATCTGGCGAATGATCCGGACAATGTGGATCTGTTGTACTTTCGGGCCATGACCGCTGCCGAGCAATTCGACCGTCTGGACATTCTGGAGGCCGATCTTCGCAGGATCATCGAGATGGACCCCACCAATGCCGATGCACTGAACGCCCTGGGGTATACGCTGGCTGATCAGACCGACCGGTATGTGGAAGCACTGGGGCTGATCGAGAGTGCACTCGAAATCAAGCCCGACGAAGCCGCATTCATCGATTCACTGGGCTGGGTCCTGTATCGCCTGGAGCGCTACGAGGAGGCGGCGATGCACCTTAGCAGAGCGCTCCGGATGTTCCCGAACGATGAGGTCGCAGCGCATCTTGGTGAGGTTCTGTGGGTGATGGGTAAACGCGGCGAGGCCAGCCAGGTCTGGGAGCAAGCCCTCGGGCAGAAACCGGACAGTGAGATCCTGAAGCGGGTGATCGAGCGGTTCACGTCGCAGTAGCGGCCCCCAGGTGGCAAGTGTTGTGCGAGTTCTTCCCGTGTCCGCTGCCTGGCGGCGCCTGGTGAATCTGCGGCCAGTGTCAACGAGGTCATGTCTTCTCCGCTGGGCCATCGTCATTGCCTTGACGCTGCCGGCCTCCTGCGCGTTGACGCCACCGGTTTCAAATATACCTCTTGTTCAGGCGACCAGCTGGAGCATGACAGGAAAGCTCGGCATTCGTTCGCCGCAATATAACGGTAGCCTGGGGCTGGCCTGGACATCAGAAGATGATGATACCGTCATTCGGCTCTCTGGCCCCCTTGGTCTGACGGTGGCGAGTATCGAGCGCGCGCCAGGGGGCATCAGCCTGACGACGCCGGATACCGGCACTGTCTTCATCACGGAGCCTGAACTGGGTGAGTACCTCGGATATTCCATGCCGCTGCGTCATCTTTCGAGGTGGGTCCGGGGTGTCCCCGAGGCTGGTATCCCCTTCAGGCGACATGAAGATGGATTCAGTCAGGCCGGCTGGCGCGTGGTCTACGCAGCGCAGGTGGGCCAGGACCCTGCCAGGATTCGATTCCGCCGCGAGGATACCACCCTCACCCTGGTCATCCGGCGCTGGACATACTAGTGGCCGGATTTTCGCTGCCAGCGCCAGCCAAGCTGAATCTATTCCTGCACATCACCGGCCGGCGCCCTGATGGATACCATGAATTGCAGACAGTCTTTCAACTGCTTGAATACCACGACGTCCTGCATTTCGAGGCGTCTCCGGCTGGCATCGAGGTGAGCGTTGACGGGGCTGATATCCCTGCTGCGGGCAATCTGGTGCTGCGCGCGGGCCAGGCCCTGGCCGAACAAGCGGGGGTGAATTACGGTGCCCGGGTCCGGTTGGAAAAACGCATACCCATCGGAGGCGGCATGGGGGGCGGCAGCAGTGACGCTGCGACTGCGCTCGTGGGGTTGAATCTGCTGTGGGGGCTTGGCCTTGATCAGGCGGCCCTGATGACGCTGGGCAGGAGGCTCGGCGCGGACGTTCCTGTGTTCATTGGCGGTAAGTCTGCCTGGGCAGAGGGAATCGGAGAGCGTCTGACCCCCATCGAACTGTCCCGGGACTGGTATGTGGTCATCTATCCAGGTGTTCAGGTGCCGACAGAACGAATCTTCACCCATCAGGATTTGACACGTGATACAAGTCCGATCACAATAGCGCGCTTTTCGCGGCCAGTCGGCTTGTGGAACGGGCTGCACAATGACTGTGAGCAGATTGCCAGGCGGCTCTATCCGGAAATTGATGCCACCCTTGGTTGGTTGGAGGAGTGGGGTACTGCTAGAATGACGGGCACCGGCAGTTGTGTGTTTCTGGCGACCAGTGACAGGGCGTTTGCAGAGTCAATACTGGAACATGTGCCGACGCAGTGGACCAGTTTTGTCACCAGGGGGACGCAACAGTCTGCGCTGGTAGAGGCATCGGCTCAGATTAGAAAATCCTTTCAACACTAGATATTGGGGCGTCGCCAAGTCGGTAAGGCACAAGGTTTTGATCCTTGCATTCGGGGGTTCGAGTCCCTCCGCCCCAGCCATTAGCCGACTCGATTAGCTGGCTCATGTAGCTGAACATAGGGAAGGCCGCGCGTGGCTGAACTGAAAATATTCTCTGGCAACGCCCATCCGAAGCTGGCAAGTCGCGTGGTGGACCGTCTCAGGATGGACCTGGGGCAGGCCGACGTGGGTCAGTTCAGTGATGGTGAGGTGTGTGTGGAGATTCATGAAAACGTCCGGGGTAAGGACGTGTTCATCATTCAGCCGACCTGCGCACCCACCAACGACAATCTGATGGAACTGATTGTCATGGCAGATTGTCTGCACCGGGCAAGTGCCGGGCGGATTACGGCGGTGATTCCCTACTTTGGTTATGCACGCCAGGACCGGCGGGTTCGCTCGGCACGGGTGCCGATCACAGCGAAAGTGGTGGCCGACATGCTGAGCAGCGTGGGGATTGATCGGGTGCTGACGATTGATTTGCATGCAGATCAGATCCAGGGCTTTTTCAGTATTCCGGTGGACAACATCTATGCGTCGCCGGTGATGCTGGTGGATATTGAGGGCCAGAACTACGAGAACCTGATGATTGTATCGCCCGATGTGGGCGGCGTGGTGAGGGCAAGGGCCATCGCCAAGCAGATCAACGATGCAGATCTGGCCATCATCGACAAGCGTCGGCCCGATGTAAACCGGGCGGAAGTCATGCACATTATCGGTGACGTTGAGGGCAAGACCTGCCTGATGGTGGATGACATGGTGGATACCGCAGGGACCTTGTGTGCTGCCGCCGATGCCTTGAAGTCAGAAGGTGCGTCCAAGGTCATTGCATACTGCACCCACCCGGTTTTGTCAGGACGGGCCATGGAGAACCTGGCAGGTTCGAGCATTGACGAACTGGTGGTAACCGATACGATACCGCTCGGCGAGAAGGCCGAACGATGCAAGAAGATTCGCCAGCTCAGCATTGCAGATGAACTGGCAGAATCCATACGTCGTATCAGCAACGAAGAATCGCTGAGCGCACTGTTCAGCAAACGTATACAGCCGGCGCTGTTTTAGAGGCTGACTGTTTCATCAATCGCTGTCGGGACACGGTCGCAGTGGCCCGCTGGCATACCAAGGAGCAAACCATGGCAGACAAAGTCGAGCTGATGGGTGAACTGCGAACTGACCTGGGGAAAGGTGCGAGCCGCCGCCTGCGTCGGGAAGCTGATCTGGTACCGGCCATTGTGTACGGTGCCGGCAAGGACCCTGTATCAATATCGATTCCACACAAGGACCTGCACAAGGCCTGTGAGAGTGAGTCGTTCTATTCACAGGTCATCAACATTACCGCTGGTGGCGCAACCGACGCTGCCATCCTGAAGGATCTGCAACGACATCCGGCGAAGGACCGCATCGTTCATGCAGATTTCTATCGCGTCCGGATGGATCAGGAAATCACCGTCGAAGTCCCGTTGCACTTCCTGAACGAGGAAGAATGCGTGGGGGTTCGACTCCACGATGGCATGGTGTCCCACAACATGTCCTCGATTGAGATCAGCTGTCTGCCGGGTGATTTGCCAGAGTACATTGAATTAGACGTGCTCGATCTGGATATTGGTGATCACATCCTGATGAGTCAGCTGGTGCTGCCACCAGGGCTCACCATTCCGGTACTGGAGCTCGGTGAGGAACACGATCAGGTTGTCGTGACGATTAACGAGCAGCGTCGTATCGAGGATGAGGAAGAACAAGAGGCCACTGATGCGGCCGATGTAGAAGCCTCCGCTGAGGTTAAATCCGATGACGCTGAAGGCGAGTCGGAAGAAGCTGACGACTAGCGTTCGCCCACAGGCGTCACTGCCATGAGTGCGCCGCTGTCTTTGATCGTTGGAGTCGGGAATCCGGGCAGTCAATATGCCCAGACCCGGCACAACGTGGGCGTCTGGTTTGTGCAGCGGCTGGCTGAGCAATACGGTGGCGTCTTCAGGGAAGAGAAGAAATTCTTTGGGCAGACGTGTTCGATTACGGTTTCCGATCAGGAGGTCCGACTGCTGATACCTTCTACCTACATGAATGAAAGCGGCAAATCTGTGGGTGCGCTGGTGAATTTCTTCCGGATACCTCATCAGCGCATGCTGGTGGCCCACGATGAACTGGATCTGGCGACCGGTATCATCCGGATCAAGCAGGGCGGTGGGCTGGCGGGGCACAATGGTTTGCGGGACATTTCAAGGTGTCTTGCAGGCAGTCAGGAATATAACCGTCTGCGCATCGGAGTCGGCCACCCCGGTATGAAAGAAGCGGTCACCGGACACGTGCTCGGCAAGGCCTCTGTGGAAGACCGGACGATCATCGATGAATGCATCGGTCAGGCGATTGAGGTCCTGCCCCTGATGGTGGCCGGGCAGTGGCAACGGGCAATGAATGAGCTGCATACGTTTCGGGCGGATAACGGCGAGGGAAAATAGATGGGTTTCAACTGCGGTATCGTCGGACTGCCCAACGTCGGTAAATCAACCCTTTTCAATGCGCTGACCAAAGCCGGGATCGCTGCGGAGAATTTTCCCTTCTGCACGATTGAGCCGAACTCCGGTGTGGTACCCATGCCCGACCCCCGGCTGGATCAGATTGCGGCGATCGTCAAGCCCGCGCAGGTCATACCGACTCACATGGAGTTCGTGGACATCGCCGGGCTGGTGGAGGGGGCATCGAAGGGTGAGGGGCTTGGCAATCAGTTTCTGGCCAACATCCGGGAGACTGATGCGATTGCTCATGTGGTGCGCTGCTTTGAAGATGAAAACGTCACCCACGTTTCTTCGAAAATTGATCCTGCCCGGGATATAGAGATCATCAACACCGAGTTGCAGCTGGCGGACCTGGATACCATCGAGAAGGGCATCAACCGGGTCAACAAAGTGGCCAAGAGCGGCAATAAGGAAGCGATCGCGAAGATGCAGTTTCTTGAGGCGCTGCAGGCCCATGTGAACGAAGGCAACCCTGCGCGCACCCTGCCGATGACGCCCGACCAGGCGCCGGAAGTACGTGAACTGCACCTGCTCACCATGAAGCCTGTGCTCTACATTGCCAACGTCGATGAGAATGGTTTTGAAGACAATCCACACCTGGACGCCGTACGGGAAATCGCATCCAGAGAGAATGCCGAGCTGGTGGCGATCTGTAACAAGCTTGAGGCAGAAATCGCAGAGCTGGCCGATGAAGAGAAGACCGAATTTCTGGAAGACATCGGTATGGAAGAGCCAGGCCTGGACCGGGTTATCCGGGCGGGCTACAGGCTGCTGGGATTGCAGACGTATTTTACGGCGGGCCCCAAGGAAGTCAGAGCCTGGACGGTGAAGCAGGGTGCTACCGCACCCAACGCGGCCGGCGTGATTCACACCGATTTCGAAAAGGGCTTCATCCGCGCGGAAGTGATCGGGTATGACGACTTTATTGCCGGCAATGGCGAGGCTGGTGCCAAGGAAGCGGGCAAGTGGCGCCTGGAAGGTAAGGAGTACATCCTCAAGGACGGTGACGTCATCCATTTCCGGTTCAATGTCTGATACCTGTCTGAGGTTCCGATGATCGAGAAATTTCGCTCGATGGGCCTTTTGCGTAATGGGTTACAGGTTACTGCTGTGACCTTTGCGCTGCTGATGCCGTTTGCCAACACACCGACCTACTCAGATACCTGGGATCTCTTCTTCGGTGGTGTGCTGCCCGCCACCGCACCGATCATCATCATCGTCCTGATGCTGGATGTCATGATGAGCCAGGTCTGGAAGGATGGTGCCGATGAGGCACGTGTCGCCCAACTCAATCTGATCATCAGGAGCCACTGTGCGCTCGCGGCGCTGCTGCTGGCGTCGTTTCTGTCCATTTTCCTGCCTGTGCTGGTGTGACAGCTCAGGGCTGTTTACACGCTCCGGGCTGTTAGCGGTCCAGCATTGCCTCGATCAAGCGCGGTCCCTTCCCGGTCATGGCAGCCTCGAACTGGGCGTTGAATTCCTCTGTGGTGGTGGCGCGGGTGGCGCGTACGCCCATTCCCTGTGCCATCTGCACGAAGTCAAGATCAGGTCGGCTCAGGTCGAGCATGTCCAGCGTACGCGGTGTCATCGACTGGGCACCGACCCGTGACAACTCTACCTGCAGAATCTGGTATTTGCGGTTTGCCAGAATGACCACGCAGATGTCGAGATTCTCGCGTGCCATCGTCCAGAGTGACTGGATGGTGTACATCGCGCCGCCATCTCCGTGCAGGCAGACCGTCTTGCGCCCGTTGCCGGCGACTGCCGCACCGATGGCCGCCGGAAGCCCATAGCCGATGGAGCCGCCAGTAATACCGAGCCAATCGTGGGGCTCGGCCGTCTCGCTGAGCGTAAAGCAGGCGCCGCCGCAGGTCCCGCCCTCGTCGACAACAATCGCATCGGTGGGCAGCATTTCTGCAAACGCCTGTCCGATGGTTCGCGGGCTGAGCTCGCCGCTTCCAAGACCGGGGCGTTGGAGGGTAATACGTCGCGGCGTACGGCTGACCGCGTCCAGTTCTGCGGCGAGTTTCTCCAGCGCGTCCTCAGGGTCCTCGGAGTAATGTGCCAGTGTGTGCAACTCGCAATGGCTCGGGTAGAACTCGCTGACCTTGCCGGGGTAGGCGAAGAATCCAACCGGGGCCTTGGTACCGACCATGATGAGCTGTTCGAGATCCTTGATCTGCTCCGTCGCCTGTTCGGCAAAGTACCCGAGACGCTCGACCCGACAGCGGCTCTCGCCCCGCTGGATGATCCGGTTGAGCGTATCGCAGTAAATCCGGGCACCCGTGGCTTGCGCGATCTGGTCCGCAAGTTCGAGGCTCTTCTCATACAGGGCAAACTTTGACATCAGGATGGCGGTGGGTTTGCCATTACTGAGCATCTCGGCGGCCCGCTTCACGGCGGCGTCGTCAACCGACGGCATTTCGGGCATCGGCTGGGGGCCGAGCGGGGCAACGGATTCGTCCCAGGCACAGTCAGCAGGCACAATGAGTGTTGAGATCTGCCCGGGCATCACGTTAGCTGCCTGTACTGCCTCTGCGGCATCGGCGGGCAGGCTGAGGGCGTCCCTGGAGGTCCGAACCCAGTGGGAGACCGGCGTCGCAAGACCGATCACGTCCGAGTTCAGCGGGGCATCATATTTCTTGTGGTAGGTAGCATGGTCGCCAACCAGGTTCAGCATCGGCGAGCTGGCTTTTCTGGCGTTGTGGATATTGGCCGAGGCATTGGAAAGCCCCGGCCCAAGGTGAAACAGGGTGCAAGCGGGCTTATTGGCGACGCGTCCATAGCCATCTGCCGCGCCGGAACACACTCCCTCAAACAGACACAGGATGGCGCGCATGGCTTCTGACTTGCCCATCGCCGCAACCATGTGCATCTCGGACGTCCCCGGGTTGGTGAAACAGACGTCCACGCCGTTATTGGTCAGCGTTTCCAGCATGCTTTCGGCGCCGTTCATATTGTTCCCCTTCATCCAGACTGCGCGATTATACAGATAAAGCAAAATAGGGTCAGGGCGATGACCCGGGTAAGACCTGGCCAGAACAGCAGTATTGACAAGATTGGGCCAAATCCGCAAAATTCGCGGTCCATTGGGGCACCTCTGGGGAATCTATGGTGCCCTTCTTTGGTTCATTCATTAGTCCAATGGCTACGTAGCTCAGCTGGTTAGAGCACAGCATTCATAATGCTGGGGTCGGTGGTTCAAGTCCACCCGTAGCTACCACTTTTTCTCTTTTAAATCATAAGCTTACAAAACCTCAAATCGCTCTGCGATTCTCCCTCCTGCCGATTGCGGGAGATTTGCGGGAGTTTTCATTGTTGATCAAGGTCAGGGTCGGTGCCGAGGTACCGGACCAGCTCACTTTTTCCACCGCGTCGATCAGTTCCCCGATTTCAGCTGCGGAATAGTGCGTCGTGATCTGGCCGTTCTTGTGACCCAGGAGCACCTGCCGGGTTTCATGACTCACTCCTTTGGCCCGCAACCGGCGACCGAAGGTATGCTTCAAATCATGGACCCGCACCTGCGGCAAGCCAGCCTCCTCCCGCGCCCGGCGCCAGGCCTTGGTGTTGATGCGATCCACCGGTCTACCCTTGGCATAGGTAAACACATGCTCCGGGTTCCTGCCGCGCTGACGATTGATCACCGCCCGTGCTTCGGCATTCATCACCACCAGTCGGTCTTCCCCATTCTTAACGCCGCCACCCGGGAGCACAAACACGCTGGTTTGCAGCTCGGGAATGGATACTTCCCAATCCCACCTCAAACCCACCACTTCCTGCTCCCGCGTTCCGGTGTTGACCTTGAACAACGCCATTTCCCTCAAGTGGCCCGGCAACCGCGCAAACAACCTCGATTGCTCGTCCCACGACAGGGGATACGGCTTACGGGCATCGTCACACTCCAACATTTGCAGCAGGGGAGCGGTTTCAAGCCAGGTCAACCCGGACTTATCCCGCCACAGGCGGGCGGCCAGAGTCAGAATGCGCCGCACCACCGCCAGATCGCGGTTGATGGTGTTGGCTCGCATACCCTGCTTTCGACGATACCGTATAAACGGCTCCAGCGTGCCCTGATGCACCCGCCGCAAAGGCAGATCGCCTATGTGCGGGTCCAGAATTTTCAGGGACTGGGCATAGCGGCCTATACTGCGTTTATGCTGATAATCCAGCAGAAACCGGGTGGCCGCCTGCCGAAAAGTACGCTCGATACGAATGCCGTAGACAGTCGCCTTGCGCAGCTCTTCCAACCGTCGAATCAGGAACCTTTCCGCCTCCTTGAGCTCGCTTGCGCCAGTGCTCTCGCGAAGTCGGCCATATCCCCTGACGCATTTATCAATGTGCCAGATGCCCTGGGTGCCTCTCTTGTAGAGGCCCGGGATTCGCTTTGACATAAGAGTTCTCCTCTATGCTTTGGCGAACACCCACAGCGGTTCTTATACTGCTCCGCCCAGGCGTCCATTTCAAGCCGGTCAAACGCAATGCCCTGCCTACCGATGGGGATTTCTGTCAGGCAGCTTCGCACTTCGCGGCTGAATCGGTTTTTATCCATCCCCAGATAAGCCGGGGCATCGCGCAGACGTATAAATCGAGGCAGAATCGAAATCATCTCTCAGCGCCCCAAATAGACAGCAGTGATCTGCTCTCTGACATGGCCCAGCTCCCTGCTGATGGCCAGGCGCGCCTGTAGATCCGCCTCCCGCTGCGCCGGGGTCAGGTCCTTCTTGCTTGGCCCGCCGCCATGGGGAGAGGGCCAGCCGGTGAGTTCCAGGTAGCGTTGCTGGGCATAGGCATGGCGCAGGCCGTGCATTTTCGACAGACCGGCATTGGCTGTGTGGCGCTCGTAGATCCTGAGCTGTTCGATATAGCTGCGCCCGCCGGGGATCAGGGCGCCCAGTCCGGCCAGGCGCTTGGCCTGCTCCAGCAGGGCGCGCTGCTCCCTGGTGCGGATGGGCACAGTGCGTTCCCGCCCACCCTTGGTCCAGCTGGCTTTCAGGTGCAGGTGGTCGCCCCGATCCGCCCAGCGCGGACGGATCTTGAGGGCCTCCTCCCGCCGCAGCCCGAAGGCCTGCTGCAGCCTCAGGCTCATCCGCACATGTTCATCCTTGACCCGGTCGAGCTGCTCGCGGGCCAAGCCCTTGGCCTTGCTGCTCTCGGACACGAACTGCCGGTCCGGTATCCCATAGAAGTCATTGGAACCGGCCACCACGGCCCGCTTGTTAACCTTCTCCGCCCACCAGCGTAAACAGCTCATGCGGTTCTTGATGGTGCCGGGGGAGAGGTTCTGCCCCTTCCAGTGCTCGACCAGGGCCCTGACATGCTTCTGCTTCAGGGAGGTAGCCTGCAGCTGCCGAAAGCCCAGCTCGTGCAACTGGTTGGCGATGGCGGCCAGTTGCCGTTCCCGGCCGACCCGGGTTTCAAAGCTGCCTTCATGGCTGTGCCTGCATAGCATTTTCAGTTGGTAGTTCAGGTTGCGCATAGTGTTGATCCTTGGGTGAGTGTTTCTGATCACCTGGCAACAAATGCTGCGCAGGCCCGCAGGGCGGAACGATCACGGGACACCAATCCCGGTTGACCTGAATGTGTCTGGCCCTAGACAGCACGGTGTGTTTTCGCAGAAAACTGGCCCGAGCAAACCAACGGTTATCCAGCCTGAGGCTGGGGTGGAATTACCTCCTGGTTAAATTAGGCAGAACGCGCTGACCGCCAGCGTGTTTGCGTGGTTGAAGGGACTGTGGACGGACCAGGTTAAGAAAGCCTGGTCATCAACAGCGGTTGTTGGAAAAGATCCCTGAGAAAGTGGGATGGATTGGAAGGAGCGGTACCCAGGCTATAAGGCACCGCGGTGGTTCGAAGATGGACCCGGTCAGTACTGACCGCTGCGTCAAGAAAGGCCCTGACTGACGCGTTCGGCAGATTCCAATACCACCGGAATCTGCCTACCCCATTTGCGGATGCAAGGCGGGGTCTTCCTTGCCACTTTTCCGTAGTGGCCACGGGTATATTCCGGTGTTGGATGAACTATAGAACAACCGATAATGCGGTTGTCACAAAAAAGTCCGTCAACGTGTGGCGGGGTTTTTTGTTGCCGCCCCCGGAGGAGGCTGGTGGTGCCATTGGCATCAGCTGCGATGAGTCTCGCGGGGTCATGGATTGCGTAGGACTAAGACAGATCAGTACGCTCCCTGGATGGGACTCCTGTAGAATAGCCTGCTGGAGATTGGCACTGGGGGTAGTTCAGTGGGGGCGCTGCGCCCACGTCACTACACGCTGCGCTTGGCAGTGACTTGGGCTGGCATCGACACGCGAGCAATTGCTAAGATAATTGTGCTTATGGAAACCCCGTCTGCTACCGACGGAGTCAGTGGTGGCAGTAACGGATCATCAGGCGTGGAGGTGACGTGGAGAGTCATCCAAAATACCAACACTGCCCCCAGTAACACTGCCAGAGCAGTGAATTTTGTTGTAGCCGAAAAATTGCACTCACGAAATGTGCTAGCGATTCCACGAGCCCCACAGCTGCACAAGACCATGCCGCGACTTTATGTCGCATCGACCGACAACACAGGGAACATATAATCAACGCCTTCTCAAAAGTCGGATTGACAAGCTATGCGCTGTTTCTCGCTCATTATCCAAGTTACCCTGGCGGCGCTGTGGAGCGCTCAGCCACTTGCCCAAGGACTCGGACAACAGAGAGCGGGGACGGAGTTGGAGGAAGTCCAAGTGTACGGAGCAAGTGGCACCAGCTCACTGACCGCACAGTCAGCGGCGCAGGCACGGGCGGAACTGGAGCGAATTCCCGGTGCCATCGGCTTCGTCGACCACCGGGACTATGCCCGCAAGTTCACCCTGAGCCTGGGGGATGCGCTGGAGTTAACTCCCGGCGTCTACGCAGACACCTCAGCCCTTCGTGAAAGCCGCATTTCGGTGCGCGGATCGGGCCTGAACTCCTCTTTCGAGCGCCGCGGGATAGCGATTTACCGTGATGGAATTCCCCTCACCCGGGCAAGCGGCACCTCGGAATTCCAAGAGGTAGACCCGATCAGCCTCGACTATATCGAGGTTTACAAGGGGGCCAATGGCCTGCGCTACGGCGGCGCTTCCCTGGGCGGCGTAGTCAATATGGTATCGCCCTCCGCCCTCGCGACTGGTGACAGCGCCCGTCTGCGCCTCGAGGGAGGTAGCTTCGACACCCGCCGCGGCAGCTTCGCAGTGGCGCGACAGTACGATACCGTGGATGTCTACGCGGCTCATACCCGTCTGGAAACCAGCGGCTTTCGCGACCACAGCGCCGTCGACAGCCACTACAGCTTTGCCAATTTCGGAGTGCAACTGAATGAGCAGGCAGAAAACCGCACCTATTTGACGCTGCTGCACGACCGTTTTGAGCTGGCGGGGGCGCTCAGCCTCGAAGATGCCCTGAGTACCCCGAGCAAGGCCGGTAATCCGGTAACCGTGGGCCCGTTCTTCCCTGGTGGCCCGGTGACGGTGCTGGACCCGGGCCCGACAGCGGATGACTGGGATTGATCTCGACGGCACCCTGCTGAACGCCGGCGTCTGGTACAGTCGACGCCAACTGGATCATGCAATCACACGCTTCGCCGGCATCATCGACCAGGACGAAAAGGAGCTGGGGCTGTTTGCTCGGGTCACCGGGACCAATACGCTGTTCGGCCTTGACAGCGAATGGACCGCGGGACTCGAAGCCAACAATGCCAACAATGACGCCCGTCGACTGGAGAACCTCGAAGGTCGGCCGGGTGCCCTGCGGGCAGCCAGCAAGCAGGAAAGCCGCAACGTACTGTTCTACGCGCAGGCGGACCTGGCTCTGACAGCAAGCTGGCGCCTGATCACCGGCCTTCAGGGTGTGCGCACTGAACGGGAGAGCACCGCGCGTTTCAACGATGTCGACGGCAAGGTTGTACGCAAGCAGGTCAATCCGCGCATCGGCCTCCTCTGGAACGTATCGCCGGAAGCCCAGATCTTTGCCAACCTGTCCCGCGGCTTCGAGCCGGCAACCATGGCTGACCTGACGTCGGGTGGAGCACTGCCATTCACGCCCCTGGAGGCGCAGAAGGCCTGGACACTGGAACTAGGCAGCCGCGGCCAGCTGGGGCCGGTCGCATGGGATGTCGCGGCCTACCGCAGCGAGCTGCAGGAAGAGCTGCTGGATTTCGGGGTTCCGGGAAACTTTGGCTTTATCTCCTACACAGACAACGCCGGGGACACCGTCCACCAGGGCCTGGAACTGGGTGTGGATATCAACATTCCCTCCGCGGCGTTGACCATGCACGGTTTGGAGCTTACGTGGCGGCAGGTACTCAACATCAACGATTTCCATTTCGAGAGCGACGCCAACTACGGCAGCAACGCGCTCGCAGGTGTCCCCACCACTGCCTACGTGACGGAGCTGACGCTGCGCAGCGCCAGCGGCTGGTACACATCCCTGAACGCAAAGCATCTACCAACCGGCCCTTGGGTGGATTTTGCCAACACCACGCGCGCCCCGGGATACACCCTCGCGGGATTAACTGCGGGAATTGATTTCTCCGACCAGTTAGGCCTGTTCGTGTCGGCCGAGAACATCTTCGACCGCAATCACATCTCCAACACCGGCACCAACGCCAACCAGCATCTGGAGGATGCGAAATTCTTCACACCCGGCCAGGGACGTGCCCTGTTCGTCGGCATCACTCTGGAGCTGTGAGCATGAGTAAAAGGCAGCATATGGCGCGCGCGGCGTTGCGCTGGCACAGGCCACTGTCGCTGGTCGGAGCCGCGGGGCTCCTGGTATGGGGGCTCTCGGGCCTGCTGCACCCCATCATGACCTCCTTTGGCCCCCAACAGGCGGTCTTCGCCGGCCCGCAACGGATGCTTGACCTCAGCGATAGCATGCCACTCGCCACCATCCTCGCGACCAGCGGCATAGCGCAGGCAGCCGCGGTACGCATTGTCCCCGCGGAGGCTTCACACCTGCTGCAGGTGACCGTTGCTGCGGATTCACCGCGACGCTATTTTCGTCTCGACAATGGCCTGGAGCTGTCGGCATACGACCAACAGCAGGCCGAGTTTCTCGCCCGGCATTACCTGCAGCTGGACCGTGATAACGTGCCAGTCCAGGAGATCCGTTATCAAACCGAATTCGACGGAGAGTACCCCTGGGTCAACCGCCTGCTGCCGGTCTACCGGGTGCAGTTCGCCACGGCTGACAGGCTGACAGCCTATGTCTATACCGAGACCGGCGCCCTGGCCGCGGTCAACAATGATTTCAAGCGCCTGCTGCAAAACGGTTTTCGCTGGCTGCATACCTGGGACTGGATACCGGAACAGGCGCTGTGGTTGCGGCTCTCGGTCGTCACGGTATTGGTCGGCGCACTGCTCTTGCTGGCTGCCTCGGGCTTGTTCCTGCTCTGGTCGCTGCGGCGCCGCCATCGCGTGGGTGGCGCGCGCGGCTGGCACCGGGCAGCGGGATACCTATTCGGGCTGCCGCTGGCGATGCTATCCTTTAGCGGCCTGTTTCACCTGTATCAGACCGCCTGGGCGGACACAGGGATAAACCTGCGCTTCAACGCACCCCTGGACCTGCGCACCCTGCAGCCCGAGATCCATCCTGTGCTTCTGGAGATCAGCCGCACAAGCGCCGCCCAGAGCCTCAGCCTGATCGCAGACGCAGACGGTACCCCGCTCTACCGTCTGGGGTTGCCCAAGGTCGATGTCAACGCAAACCACCCCCCGGCAATCCGCAGCGCGCGTTTCGCCGGCCTGCAGGGCGATGAGCCGGTACTGTACCTGGATGCCCGCAGTGGCCTCCCATGGGAGCCCGGAGACCGGGAACTGGCCCTGCGCCTGGGTGATGTATTCTCGGGCGCCACCGACCGCGGTGTCCTGCGGGATGCGACCCTCGTGACCCGCTTCGGTATCGACTACGACTTCCGCAACAAACGCCTGCCTGTCTGGCGATTGGACTATGGGGCACCGGTCAACGCCATCCTGTTCGTGGACACCAATGCGGGGGTGCTGGCGGACAGAGTGAACAAGGCGGACATACCCGAACGCTTAAGCTTCAGTTTTTTGCACAAATGGAATTTCCTGCGGCCATTGGGTCACACGGCACAAAACCTGATCATCAGTATCATGGTACTGGGAGCACTGTTGCTGATGGCGGGGATTGGCGCGACCATCTATTTCAGGCAGCGGGCGAACTCAAAGCAAGGCTAAAGTGCCGAGGCTGACCTCTTGTCGCCAGCCTGCTGCCTCGCTGCTTGCTTGTATTGCCTATCCAATCCCGGTAGTGGCTATCAGGTCCATCCTTCTTTGCAGTTCCTTCTGCAAGATATTCCTGGTGTAAGGCTTCATCGCCTTCCATTCCCCACACTCCTTGCGTGTACGACCGCAACCCAGACACCAGCCTTTGGGTCCAGAAAAATCACAGACATCAACGCACGGACTCTTAAGACGTCTTAAGCTTCGGTCCATCGTCATCCAATCTCAATAAAGCCACTCTGCCATCAAAGCTCATTCAACACCTGGTCAACGCTGAGCTCCAGCTGTCGAAGCCGGCTAAGCTCCTCAAAGAGCCGCTGCTCCAGGTTCTTGAAGTTGAGAGGCAGCGTTCGCTGACAAATAGAGTACCCAGTACCGCCGATATCATACCCCTTCCAGTCTTGTATACGCTCACCTTCTAGCGCCAGAAATCTCTGGATAAATTCTGGCTGAGACGGGCAATCCTCCTCGGCATGCATGCAGACCGGAAATACCTTCTGCTTGATTTGAGGCGCCTCAATGTAGGTTTCGAAATGAACCCCGCCTTGATTCTGGTTATGCCAATTGACCTTGTAGAGCTGCAGGTAAACACCACGGTTGTATATGGCCCAGCCATGCTCGAACCAACTGGAATGCCTCAGCTTTTTCTCAAGGTTACGGAAGACATTCTTTACATCTTTCATAGCGTCAGTCCCAACTTCCTACGCGCCACATAGATTCTGTATGCCCCTGACAAAGAGGACGACTTCTTCCATGTGGGCGATATGTAGGTCACGGCGAGCTTGACAGGAATTAGCCAGGGTCGCTGCTTTAAATGTTATGTTATATCGTATATTATACTGAACTTCAGTTCAATGGCCGGGCTCGTCCAATCAATTTTTCCGTGGGCGTCTCCGATTCCCTGCAACTGAACTGATACAGATTCAATTTCAATTTCAATTTCACTGAATAATGCTCCAACCGCAGAGTCCTTGCTGCCAAACCAAAGAGTAGATATATGAACGCAATACTCCCCGATGTGTCGGTGATGGAAACCTCCGAGATCATGAGTCCACTGGCGTGGGTGGGAATGGAAAACATTGATCTTCCAGTGCAGATTGCCGAGGCTGACTGCCTGGAGAAAGTCCATGCATGCGTGGATGTGCAGGTTAATCTGCCAGCGGCTCATGTGAAGGGCATCCACATGTCCCGGCTCTATCAATTACTCGATACCGTCGGTGCCGGCGGAGCGATCACTCCCGGTAACCTGTTGCAATTACTGCGAGCGATGATTGACAGCCACCTTGACTGTGGCACTGACAGCGCACGGTTGCAGCTTCGTTTCGATCTACTTGCGCGCCGGCCTGCGCTGGTGACGGAGGGTCTGGCTGGCTGGAATTCCTACCCTGTACAGCTCGACGCCAGCCTGGTCGGTCACACTTTTGGGTTGCGGGCGCGGGTGTCGGTGCCCTATTCCTCAACCTGCCCTTGCTCAGCCGCGCTGGCCAGACAGATCGTTGAACAACGTTTCCTGAACGATTTCGCCGAGGGAAATCCCGTGGATCGCCGCGTCGTCGCGGAGTGGCTGCGCGGGCATGCAACAGCCGCGACACCGCATAGCCAGCGCAGCGAGGCAAGCGTGTCCGTGGATATCCCGGCCAATGCCCCCACACTTGGACTGTTGCCACTCGTCGACCGGATAGAAAGAGCAGTCGGAACACCGGTGCAAACAGCGGTCAAGCGAGCCGACGAACAGGCCTTCGCGGCGCTCAATGGTGAGAACCTGATGTTCGTGGAGGACGCGGCGCGTCGCATTGAGGCCTGCCTGAGCGTATACGCGCGCCCTCGCGTCAAGGTGCGCCACCTGGAAAGCCTGCATCCTCATGATGCGGTGGCTTGGGCCGCTCCACCCCAGGCAGCAATTCCCGCATGAACGCCTCTATTTGCCTGCACAACACGCTGACGCGCAGAAAAGAGCCGTTCCAACCCGAACGACCCGAGCGGGTAACGATGTATGTATGTGGCCCTACAGTCTAC
This sequence comes from Pseudomonadota bacterium, assembly GCA_027624035.1. Lineage (GTDB taxonomy): Bacteria > Pseudomonadota > Gammaproteobacteria > Pseudomonadales > Azotimanducaceae > UBA7455. Next base: position 71,809 of record JAQBUI010000001.1, read on the forward strand.
AGCTATGCCCATATCGGCAACGCCAGACCTGCCGTGGTGTTTGATGTGCTCGCACGCCTGCTGCGGCGCCGCTACCCGAAAGTGGTCTATGCCCGCAACTTCACCGACGTGGACGACAAGATCAACGCGGCTGCAGAGGCAGTCGGCGCCCCGATCGGTCAAATAGCCGATCGATTCATCAACGCCTATCATGAAGACATGTGCGCCCTGGGCGTGCTGGCGCCCGATCTCGAACCTCGGGTGACCGAACACATTCCCGGGATCATCGAGATGATCCAGACCCTGATCACCCGCGGCCACGCCTATGTTGAACAGGGCCATGCGCTGTTTCACGTACCGTCCTATCCCGGGTATGGCCGGCTGTCAGGGCGCCGTCCGGAGGATATGATCGCCGGCGCCCGGGTGGAAGTGGCGCCCTACAAGCGCGACCCACTGGACTTCGTGTTGTGGAAGCCTTCCATATCCGAGCAACCGGGTTGGGACAGCCCTTGGGGCAGAGGTCGCCCCGGATGGCATATTGAATGCTCCGCCATGATCGGGCAGCACCTGGGCCACACCATCGACATTCATGGCGGTGGGCAGGACCTGATCTTCCCGCACCACGAAAACGAGATTGCCCAGGGCACCTGCGCTCACAACGCTGATTACTGCAAGACCTGGATACACAACAGCTTTGTCACGGTAGATGGGCAGAAAATGTCCAAGTCACTCGGCAATGTGCTGCTGGTGCGTGATCTGCTGGCACAGGCACCGGGTGAAGCGATCCGCCTGGCGCTGCTGTCCACGCACTACCGGCGCCCACTGGACTGGACCGTACAGCGCCTTGCGGCAGCGCGCACAGTCGTGCAGCGCTTCTACACCGCACTGGAGAGAAGCACAGGCCTTGCCCCCGTGAAGTTCACCGAGCCCGATGCCACGGTATTGGCCGTCCTGCAGGACGATCTCAATGTTCCCGGCGCCCTGGTTCGTCTGCATGAGCTGCTGGTAAACCTGGAGCAGGCTGACACCGATGTCGCCCGGGCGCAGGCCAGGGATCATTTGCTTGCTTCCGCTGGATTGCTCGGGCTACTGCAACAGGTACCCCGCGCAGCGCTTGCCGCACTGCACCAGACAACACCGGGACGTGCCTTTCCGGTGCTGGGCACCGCTCGCATCGAAGCGCTCGTCGCAGAGCGCGAGCAAGCACGCCAGCAACGCGACTTCGCCCGCGCGGACGCGCTGCGCGACCAACTGGCCAGCGCCGGCGTGGTAGTGCATGACAGGCCGCAAGGAAGCACCTGGACCCTGACCACGGAAGTGCCCGCATGAGACTCTGGCTCAGCAGGACGAGACGCCAGCCGAGGCTGTAGCCGCCAAATATAACCGGGAGCCCTCATGATCCGCAAAAATCCACGCGGCGACCTGCCGCAGATCCATCCCAGTGCCTTCGTGGACCCCACCGCCATCCTGTGCGGCAAGGTCATCATTGAGGAGAACGTTTTCATCGGCCCCTATGCGGTGATCCGTGCCGACGAGACGGATGACGGCAGGAATATAGAGCCAATCGTGATCGGTGCCCATTCCAATATCCAGGACGGTGTGGTCATCCACTCCAAGTCCGGCGCCAGCGTCACCGTAGGCGAACGCACGTCCATTGCCCACCGCGCCATCGTTCACGGACCCTGCAGCATCGGTGACGGCGTGTTCATCGGCTTCAACAGCGTGCTGTTCAACTGTACCGTCGGGGATGGCTGTGTGGTGCGCTTCAACGCCGTAGTCGACGGCTGTGATCTGCCGTCAGGCTTCCACGTGCGCTCCACCGAACGCATCGGGCCGGAAACGGACCTGGCCTCGCTGCCGCAGGTCTTGCCGGACGCCAGCGAATTCTCCGAAGACGTGGCCCGCACCAACAATGAGCTGGTGCTGGGCTACAAGCGCATCCAGAACGAGCTCTAAATCATGACTGCCATCCCGTCTGACCAAGCCATTACTCTCACGCTACCGGATGGCTCGCAGCGCAGCTTCGACCGCCCGGTGACCATTACTGAAGTGGCCACCGCGATTAGCCCCGGCCTGGCCAGGAATACGGTAGCAGGTAAGGTGAATGGCCGACTCGTGGATGCCTGCGACTTGATCAACCAGGATGCCACGCTGCAGATCATCACAGCCAGGGACCAGGAGGGGCTGGAGATCATTCGCCACTCCTGTGCTCACTTGGTCGGCCATGCTGTCAAGCAGCTCTATCCGGCCGCAAAGATGGTGATAGGACCGGTCATCGACGAGGGCTTTTATTACGACATCGCCTGTGAGCGTCCCTTCACGCCCGAGGATCTGGCGGCCATCGAGCAGCGCATGCGCGAACTGGTTTCCACAGACTACGACGTCATCAAGACAATCACTCCACGCGACGAGGTCATTGCCGTCTTTCGCGAGCGCGGCGAAGACTACAAACTGCGCCTGATTGAAGACATGCCAGACGCAGCGGCCATGGGGCTGTACCACCACGAGGAGTACGTGGATATGTGCCGCGGGCCGCACGTACCCAACACCCGCTTCCTGAAGCACTTCAAGTTGATCAGGCTGTCCGGAGCCTACTGGCGCGGCGATGCCAGGAACGAGCAGTTGCAGCGCATCTACGGCACCGCCTGGGCCGACAGAAAGCAGCTCCATGCCTACCTACAGCGAATCGAGGAAGCCGAGAAGCGGGATCATCGTAGGGTTGGGCGCGAGCTGGATCTGTTCCATTTCCAGGAAGAAGCGCCCGGCGCTGTGTTCTGGCATCCTCGCGGCTGGGTCGTTTTCCAGGAGCTGATCGCCTATCTGCGCCGCCGCCAGCAAAGGGTCGGCTACGTCGAGGTCAATACGCCGGACCTGATGGATCGCAGCCTGTGGGAAATCTCCGGCCACTGGCACAATTATCACGACCACATGTTCACCACTGAGACCGAGGACGACCGCGCCCTGGCGCTCAAGCCGATGAATTGCCCAGGCAGCGTACTACTGTACCGCCAAGGTATAAGGAGCTATCGCGATCTGCCCATCCGCATGGGTGAGTTCGGCAAGGTACATCGCTACGAACCCTCGGGGTCCCTGCATGGCCTGCTACGCGTGCGCCACTTCACCCAGGACGATGCGCATATCTACTGCACCCCGGCGCAAATGGATACCGAGTGCCGCGAGGTGGTGGCGCTGGTGCTGGATATCTACCGCCAGTTCGGCTTCGATGACGTACGCATCAAACTTTCCACCAGGCCCGATAATCGCATGGGCAGTGAAGCCACCTGGGACTTGCTCGAAGGGTCGCTGATTCAGGGGCTGGAGGCCATGGGGCTGCCATACCGAATCAACCCCGCTGAAGGCGCCTTCTACGGCCCCAAGCTGGAGTTCGTGCTGCGCGACGCCATCGGCCGCGACTGGCAATGCGGAACCCTGCAGGTCGATATGAGCCTGCCCGAGCGCTTTGGCATCGAGTATGTGGATGAGGAGGGACAGCGCCAGCGCCCGGTCATGTTACACCGCGCGCTGTTCGGTTCGCTGGAGCGATTCACGGGCATCCTGATCGAGCACCACGCCGGCAAGCTGCCCGTCTGGATGGCGCCGGTGCAAGCCATGGTACTGCCGATTACCGATGCGCATGCCGCCTACGCGCAAGACGTGGCGCACTGGCTGTGCGATGCCGGCCTGCGCGTCGAGACCGACCTGCGCAACGAGAAGATCGGCTACAAGATTCGCGAGCAGACCTTGCAGCGTATTCCTTTCCTTCTGGTGGTCGGGGCCAAGGAGGCGGCGTCCGGTCATGTCGCCATCCGCAGCCGGGACGGCCATGATTTGGGCGTGCTGACGCTGGAGCAGGCCCGACAGTGTCTGCTGGAAAAAGCGCAGGCGCCAGACCTGGCCACCCGCCGAGCCGAACAGGAAGCCCTGCGACAACAGCTGGCTGCGCTCGGCACTGGTTCTGCAAACCTCGCGCCGGCACCGGAGGTGAGTGCTTGACCGGCGTGGGCAACCCAGCCCGCCGGCTGCAACGCCGGCAGGCCGACCTGCTGGTGCGCGGCGGTACAGTGCTCACCCCCAATGGCGCGGAGCGTATCGACGTTGCCTGCCAAGCCGGCCGCATCGTCGCACTGGGTGATCTGCGCGCTACCTGGTGCGCCGAGGTAACCCTTGATGCCATCGGCCTGCACGTATTGCCGGGCATCATCGATAGCCAGGTGCATTTCCGCGAGCCAGGCCTGACCCACAAGGAAGACCTGGAAGCGGGTACCCGCGGTGCGGTGCTGGGCGGAGTCACTGCCGTCTTCGAGATGCCCAATACGAACCCGCTGACACTATGGGAGCGGGACCTGAAGACGAAACTGGACGCTGCACACGGCCGTGCCTGGTGTGACCACGCCTTCTACATCGGCGGCTCTGCGGTCAATGCGGAACAATTGGAATTGCTGGAGAGCCTGCCCGGCTGCGCAGGCGTCAAGGTCTTCATGGGCAGCTCCTTTGGCGACCTGCTGACGGACGACGAAACAGTACTGCGCCGTATCCTGCGCCATGGCCGCCGCCGGTTGGCGGTGCATGCCGAAGACGAAGTCCGCCTGCGCGAGCGCAAGGCCTTGGTCGAGCCCGGAGGAGACGTGCGCCAACACCCCGTGTGGCGCGACGTGGAAAGTGCCCTCATGGCCACGCAGCGCATAGTGCGGCTGGCAGCTGAAACCGGCCGCCGCCTGCATGTATTGCACGTCTCCACCGCTGAGGAAATGGCTTTTCTGGCGGCACACAAGCGCCGTGTGACGGTGGAGGTCACACCTCATCATCTGACGATGGTTGCGCCGGAATGCTACGAACGCCTGGGAAGCCTGGCGCAGATGAATCCTCCGGTACGCGAGCAGCGCCATCAGGATGCGTTGTGGCAGGCGATTCGCGACGGTGTGGTCGATGTGATCGGCAGCGACCACGCGCCTCACACACTGGAAGAGAAGGCCAAGCCCTACCCGCAGTCACCCAGCGGTATGACCGGGGTGCAGACCCTGCTTCCGCTGCTGCTCGACCACGTTGACACCGGCCGTCTGAGCCTGCAACGACTGGTGGATCTGAGCAGTGCCGGCCCGGCGCGTATCTTCGGCATTGAGGGCAAGGGCCGCATCGCGCTGGGCTTCGATGCCGACCTGACGCTTGTCGACCTGACCGCCCGCCGCACGATCCACAACGACTGGATCGCCAGCTGTAGCGGCTGGACACCCTACGACGGCAAGCGGATCACCGGCTGGCCTATCCACACCGTCGTGCGCGGCCAAGTCATGGTACGTGATGAAACCCTGGCCGGGCAGCCGCAGGGCGAACCCCTGCGTTTCCTGGAGGCGTAGTGGAAAAAAACCGATTGGCGGTCGTCTACCGCATGCTCATGCAGAGGAAAACCGATGATATCCAAGCCTGAACCACCGCAGACCATGGACATACCCACAAAGGTGGAGCTTCATCCGCGAACATCCGTTGAACAAGTTGAGGAAGCACGGGAACTCGCGCCGAAATTCGACGAGCACGGACTGCTTACCTGCGTGACCACCGACGCAGCCAGTGGCGAAGTGCTGATGCTGGGCTACATGAATCGCGAGGCTCTGGAGCAAACCATCCTGACCGGGGAGGCCTATTACTGGAGTCGAAGCCGGAGCGTCCTGTGGCACAAGGGCGCGACTAGCGGGCTGACCCAGCACGTGGTCGAGATGCGTATTGATGATGATCAGGATGCGGTCTGGTTGCGAGTACAACTGCAGGCGGGCACTCATGGCGGACCCGCCAGCTGCCATGTGGGTTACCGCAGCTGCTTCTATCGAGCCGTTGAGCCACGTACTGGCCGACTTCAGTTCGTTGAGACGGAGAAGACCTTTGAACCTGACCTGGTCTACGGCGACGCCCCCAATCCCACGATCCTGTGAGTTGTGCATACAGGAACCGGAAGGGTGCTTTCTATCACCTGCCTGTCCAGTCCGCTGGTAATGAAGACGAAACGGGACTGCCGGCCCGCGTCTGGCCAGGCGGGCAACAGGACAACCGGGTGTACACTGTGCTGAACAATATGGATTACCGCTGGCGTCGCTTCCCCGCGAATGGCGACAATGCCCTTCAGGCGTAAAAGTCGCTCACCGCATAGATTCGCCAGCACCCCCAGCCAGTCGCGCAACTGCTCCCGATCAAAGGCAATATCCAGAGACAGGCAGAAGGAATTGATGCGCGAGTTGTGAAGCTCTATGTGGTGATGCTCGTGAGTCGCGATAAGGTCATGCTGCCCTTCAGCAGCCAATGAGGCCTGCTGGATGGTGTTCGAATACTGCCGGTTCGAGAAAGGCATGGGTATGGACAGAATGTCCGGTGCCAGCTCACCAGGGCTGAACCGATGCTGCACTGCGTCAGGGTTAATACTATGGAGCCTTGCGCTGACAGCACTAGCCGTTGTGCTTTTCGCCAGGTCGGACTTGGTCAACAACAAAGTATCAGCCAGCGCGATCTGTTTGACTGCCTCAGGATAATGATCGAGAGTCTGCTCGGCGGTCACCAAATCGACCGTGGTGACAATACCGGCGAGTCGATAGTGTTTGGCAAGCGCGGGCTCATGTAACAGGGAATAGACGATAGGAGCCGGGTCGGCGATACCGGTTGTCTCTATGACCACCCTGTCGAACCAGCGTTGCCCGCCACGCGCGAAACGCCAGCGGGCATCCCGCAGTGTATGCACCAGGTCGTGGCGTATGGTGCAGCACAGGCAACCGTTATTCAGCTCTACGGTGACACCCTCGGCACTCTCTACCAACAGCAGGTGATCAAGCCCAATCTCACCAAACTCATTGATGATAACCAGTGTTCTGTCAGCGCCTTTCTGCCGCAGCAGCTGCTGCAACAAAGTCGTCTTGCCACTGCCCAGGAAACCGGTCAGCAGAGTAACGGGGATGCGGGAATCGTCAGGCCAGTGCTGCATGAGTGCGAGTCGATGGTAGCGAAATCGGCATGGGTTCTGACTGCTCCGGAGAAGGACAGCATCCTTGACTTTAACATGCGATGATATAGCATAACACTTTATCGTGCCAAGCCTTCCAGGGCAGCTTGGTGCTGCCTGCAAACCGCTACCAGGAGTCATCGCAATGTCCATTCAGGGAAAAGTTCCCGTCAGTATCCTTACCGGCTTTCTTGGCTCCGGCAAAACAACCCTGCTCAACAGGATTTTGTCGGGTAATCACGGCAAGCGGATAGCTGTTATCGAGAACGAGTTCGGAGCAATCAACATCGATCATGGGCTGGTAATCAACGCCGATGAAGAAGTATTTGAAATGTCGAACGGCTGTCTCTGTTGCACGGTACGCGGAGACCTTATTCGAGTCCTGGGCAATCTCATCAAGCGTCGGGACAAGTTTGACTATGTGCTGGTGGAAACGACCGGGCTGGCCGATCCCGGGCCGGTGGCGCAGACGTTTTTCATGGATGACGATATCCGGCGGGAGTTTGTCCTGGACGGTATCGTGACGCTGGTCGACGCCGGCCACATCGACAAACAGCTCGGCAACAGCAAGGAAGCGGAGGAGCAGGTGGCCTTCGCCGACGTTATCCTGCTGAACAAGACAGACCTGCTGTCTGCTGCAGACCTGGACCTGCTGGAGGGCAGGATAAAAGGCATGAACAAAATGGCACGCGTGTATCGGAGCAGGCACGCCGATATTCCAGTTGAACGGGTGCTCGACCTGCGTGCCTTCGACCTTGATGAAACACTCTCGCGGCGTCCCACATTCCTGGAGCCGGAGTATCCCTTCGAGTGGAGTGGCATCTACGAGCTGGCCGCAGGGACATACACCCTGAGCCTTGGTGAGGGACCGGATCCAAGCATGTCTCTTGTGGTACTCCCGGCAGATAAAACCGACGAACCTGGCATGTTCGATCTCGCTGAGCGCTGCGTGCGCTTGTATGCGCAGGACGCGGAGGCTGTGCTGGATGGAGAAGCCCTCGGCACAGAAACGCATTTGCGTCTTCAACTGCAGGAAGACGGTCGCAAGTCCTTTTCCCTGCTGCTCGATAGTCCGGCGCGGTTGGCCCTGTTCGCGCAACATACCGCCGAAGAGTTCGACCTGCGCCTGTTGACGGAGGACGGGCACGCCGTGCCCTGCCAGGAGCGACTCTGGGTTGCGCAACATGAACATGACGCGGAGGTGACCTCGGTCTCGATAGAAATGCCGGGCGATGCAGACGACACATTGATGAACAGCTGGCTGGGTACCCTGCTACGTGAGCAGGGGGAGGACATTTTCCGAATGAAAGGTTTTATCAGCATCGCCGGGGAGCCCCGTCGTATCGTCTTCCAGGGTGTGCACATGCTGTTTGACGCCCAGGCTGATCGCCCCTGGGGTAGTGAAGAGCGAAAGAACCAGTTGGTCTTTATCGGGCGCAATCTTGATGAACAGGCGATGCGCCGCGGTTTCGAAGCCTGCCTCGTATGATTCCCGACAGTCTGTTTGGGCGCCTGCGCGAAGGGTGGTGTACCGCTGTGGACGAGTATCCAACGGCGCTTGCCTGGTCCCATCGGGGAAACATGCTGCTGGTGGCTGACGCGGGCGGCGGCTTGACCGCAGTTGCCGCACGCGATGGTGCCACGGTGTGGAGGCAATCTCACGGCGATAGTGTCATGGCACTGGCGGCACATCCGCAGCGTGCGGTGGTGGCAAGTGCGGGACAGGATGGCTGGGTGCATATCTGGGACCTTGCGAGTGGGAACCGGGAGTGTTCGCTGAGTGTTCCGGAGCAGTGGGTGGAGCACCTGCAGTGGTCGCCGCAGGGGGACTACATTGCCGCAAGCTCTGGACGTTATTGTCGCGTCTGGACCGCAGCGGGCGACCTCGTGTGGACCTCCACTGAACATGCAAGCACGGTCAGCGGGATCGCCTGGTCGCCGGCTGGCGAATTGCTGAGCGCTTGCTATGGCCAGGTCAGCATCTGGCAACCACCCGACAGCGCCCCCGTACAGTGCCTGCAGTGGAAGGGCTCACTCATTTCGCTCTGTCTCAGTCCCGATGGCGACATCGTCGCCTGTGGGAGCCAGGACAACTCGGTGCATTTCTGGCGCCGCGGCAGTGGCAAGGATTCGATGATGTCGGGCTACAGCTCCAAGCCCCTGGCGCTGGCTTTCGATCCTTCAGGAAGCTTGCTGGCGACGGGTGGCAGTACGGCGGTCACCGTCTGGTGTTTCTCTGCGGGTGGGCCTGAAGGAACAGCACCAGTTGAGCTCACGATTCATACCGATTTGGTCACCAGCCTGTGCTTCGCCCGCAGGAAGGAGCGCCTGCTCGCCTCCGGAGGCAGGGACGGCGGCGTGGTGCTGTGGTCACTCGATGGCAGCGGCGAAGGGGCACCGGTGGGTGCGGTGGCCCTGGTCGATGCAGTTGAGGGCCTAGCCTGGCGGCCCGACGATCGTGCGCTCGCGGTTATCGACGCTGGCGGTGGGGTCAGTACCTTCCGCTTGCGAGAGTGAATCGAGCAACTTCCCGGTCTTGCGTCTAGTCCACTTCAGTGTCGCCATCTGTTGCGAGCCCTAAATGTTATGTTATATCATAATATTTAATGCCTGCCCGCCCCGGGGTTTTGGGCCATGAACAGAGGACCATCACCATGATCACCCGCTCCAGATCTCCGGTTACGCCAACAGTGCTCCTGCCAATGCTCACTGCTTTCGCAGTAGCGCAGGCGACGACCTCGCTCGCCGAGCCGACTGGCGGGGCCGGCAGGGTCGAGGAGGTCCTGGTAATCGGGCAGTCGGACGGCAGCGTGCGCCTGCATGAGACCCAGGCTGCGGGCAGCCGTCTGGGACTGACATCGCTGCAGACACCGGCCAGCATCGACATCATCACCCGCGACGACATCGTCGGCAAGGGTGACTACAGCGCTCTGCAGACCGTTACCCGCGCAGCGGGGTTTTCCGCCAGTGCCAGTCCGGGCAATGGCGGCAGCTCTGTCTCGGCGCGTGGTTTCAATGGCCACGGCACGACAGTAAACACCTATGACGGGACCCGTCTCTATATCACTGCTGGCACAGTAACGTTCCCGGCGGATACCTGGACTCTCGAGCGGGTCGAAGTATTGCGTGGAGCGGGCGCAGTGATCAATGGCGTGGGGGCGCTTGGCGCGACGATCAACTACATACCGAAGTTGCCGGTTTTTGGCGATCCCTCCTTCGAAGCACAGTTGTCTACCGGCAGCTTCGATACGACCAGACTTGCCGCCGGCGGCAGCATGCAGCTCAGCGAACGGGTAGCCGCCCGGCTTGACGCTTCCCGCCACGATACCGGAGGCCATGTACGCGGTGCCGGCGAGGAGCGGGAGTATTGGCGGGGTCAATTCTTTTTCGTGCCAATGACAAACTGAGTCTGCGCCTCAGCGTGGATTATGCAGACATCGATGCAGCACCCTACTGGGGAACTCCATTGATTGAAGGCGCAGCCAATCGCGCACAGCGCAGGAACAACTACAACTTCAGTGATGGCTCGGTGGAGTACAGAGACCTGTGGACGCGTGCCCGCACCGAGTGGCAATTGAGGCCCGGGGTCACCGTCCGCAACGACAGCTACTACATTGACGCCTGGCGCGAATGGCAAAACGTGGAGAACTACGCGTTCAACCCCGATTCCGGCCTGATTGACCGTTCGTCGTTCCTTGGCATTGTCCATGACCAGCAACAGCTGGGTTCCCGCAGTGATATTCTGATCGAGACCCGGATCGCCGGAATGGCATCGCGTTTTTCGGTAGGCGCCGAAGTGAACGTAATGGATCTGGACTATTCAAACAATTTCAGGACCGGGGGCTTCGATTTTGCTGACAGTGTCCCTGTCAGTGACTTCGACCCGGGCAGAGTTCCCCGTAGCGAGGCTCCAACCATTCTTGACTTTACGACTGACAGCACCCAGTCAGCGGCATTCATCGACAGCTTTCTCGAAGCGACGGATACGCTTGCCCTGGTAGCGGGCCTGCGCTACGACGACTTCGACTTTGATCGGCTCAACCATGCAATTGATGATCCGCGCGCGGCTTCGCGGGAGGCATCCACTTTTGATGCCGGCTTCTCCCGCTTCACCTGGCGTGCCGGTTTGGTCTACCAGCCCGCCGAATCCCTCAGCTTCTATGCCCAGACCAGTACCGCAGCCGATCCGGTGACCTCGCCCGTATCGATCAACGCCAGCAACAGTGACTTTGATCTCAGCACGGGCCGTCAGTATGAGTTCGGCCTCAAGCAACAGTTCCTCGATGGTCGCGCAGAGTACACGCTGGCCTATTTCGATATCGTCAAGAAACGGCTGGTGACACGGCTGCCCGGAGAAGCCTTCTCCCGCCAGATTGGCCAGCAAAGCTCGGACGGGTGGGAGCTTACCTTGCGTATTGCTCCGCTCGATCTGTTCAGTGTGGAGTTCAACGCAGCCCTGATTGACGCACGTTTCGATGAGTTCTTCTCCGGCAGCGAATCCCTGGCGGGAAATACCCCACGCAACGTACCGGAGAAGACCGCCAACCTCTGGCTGCAGTGGCAGCCGGTCGCTGCATTTCGCGGTGGCGTCGGCCTGCGCTACGTGGATCAGCGCTTTGCCAACGATGCCAACACCCAGCGCCTGCCGGCCTATACAGTGCTGGACGCGACCGCCACATGGCAGGTCGCCGACAATCTGGCGATCAACCTGCGGGCCCGCAATCTGGGCGATGAAAGCGACTACGTGCAGGCCCAGTACGGGACTAACCAGTGGATCTTTGGCGAGCCCCGCTCTTGGGAGATTGGCATTCGCTACGCACTCTAGCGTAATGCAGTGCTGGCAATGAGCAAAAGACTCAAGCGCTACCTGTATCTGCTACATCGCTGGCTGGGCATTGCCATGTGCCTGTTGTTTGCGCTCTGGTTTGGCAGCGGCATCGTGCTGATGTATGTGCATTACCCGACGCTCACCGAGCAGGAGCGGATTGCTGCGCTGCCGCCGCTGGATCCAGCGGCCATCGCCATCGGTCCTGCCCGGGCGCTGGCCATGATGGGCGCAGAAAATTCCGGCGTCGTGTCACTGCGCCTCACGACCATCATGGGCCGCCCGTCCTACGCTATCGTTGATAGCCACAACCAGCCCTTTACGGTGTTCGCTGACGATGGCTCCATGCTTGCCTCCGGGATTAGCCCCTCGATGGCGCTCAGAGTGGTCGCCGAATCGGGGTTTGCCAGCCCGGGGACGCAACTTGCCTACAGCGGCCAGATCGAAATGGACCAGTGGACAGTATCTTCCCGCTACGACAGCCTGCGGCCGCTGCACAGAGTGGCGCTGGGCGACGACGCCGGCACGGAGCTCTATGTGTCGGATGTCACTGGTCAAATTGTGCTCGACACGGATCGTGCCGAGCGGTTCTGGAATTGGCTGGGTGCGACAATCCACTGGATCTATCCGCTGCAACTGCGGCGTCACCCCGGACTCTGGGCTGATGTGGTTGTCTGTCTGTCGGTAGCCGGGCTGCTGGTTGTTGTCACCGGCTCGGTTGTCGGCCTGCTGCGACTGCGGCCACGCAAGGGCTATCGCCAGGGCGGAATCAGCCCTTACCGCGACATGCGTCGCTGGCACCATCTTCTGGGGCTGTGCAGTGCCGCTTTCCTGTTGACTTTCATGTTCAGCGGCTTGATGTCCATGTCTCCCTGGGGGCTGTTCGCTTCCTCTGCCTCCGCCCGTGATCAGATCCTGCAGTACCAGGGTGGACTGCTCGGACATGACGCGGAGCTTCCCGACCCTCGCAACACCGTCCTGGACAAGGTCCTCGAGGTGAACTGGCGTCAAGTATCCGGTAGCGTCTGGCTCGAACTGAATGACTCAGCCGGTCGTGGTCGTATTGTTGCCGCTGACGGTAGTGACAGGCCTGAATTCGAACAGAGGAGCCTCGTTCTGCAATCGCTGCCGGCGTTGCTGATTGATGCTGCAGTGCTGTCCGTGGCTGAACTTGGCGCCGCGGATGCCTACTACTACGGTCGGCAACAGCGGCCGCGTCGCCTGCCGGTGCTGCGCGTGCAGTTCGATGATCCGGAATCGACCTGGTTTCATGTCGATCCCGTATCCGGTGAAGTGCTCGGCCGTCTGACCCGTGCCAACAGGGTCCAGCGCTGGCTGTACAATGGCTTGCACAGCCTTGACTTCCGGCTGTTGCTAGAGCGCAGACCACTGTGGGATATCCTGATGCTGGGCCTGATGGGGCTAGGGCTGGTGTTTTCGGTGAGTTCGGTAGTCATCGGCTGGCGAAGACTACACAGGTCCCCCCGCTAGCGCTACCCTACCAACCCGCCCTGTCTGTGCAGTCACGTCCTATTCCGTTACCAGTGCATTGATGATCTGCGACAGGTTGTGCTCCATCATCCGCAGATAGGTCGATGCCGGTCCCTCCGGCCCCGACAGCGCGTCGGAGTACAGGGTGGCACCGACAGCGACGCCGGTTTCCCTGGCGATCTGCTGCAGCAGGCGTGGATCCGAGATGCTCTCCACGAACATGGCACGAATCCGCTCCTGCCTGATTTGCTGGATCAGCTGTGCGACGCCCGCCGCACTGGCCTCGTCTTCAGTGCTCGCACCAACAGGCGCGAGGAACTCGATGGCAAAGTCCCGGCCCAGATAGGCGAAAGCGTCGTGGCTGGTGACCACCTTCCGCTGCTGCGGCACCTTGTGGAGGCTATCCCTGGCCCAGGCTTCCAGTCTCTCCAGCTCCGCGACAAAGTCGGCCTGCCGCCTTAGAAAATCGTCGCGGAATGCCGGCTTCAGGTCGATCAGCGCGGCCACGATGTTGTCGACATAGATCTTCGCCTGGGTCAGGCTCTGCCAGGCATGCGAGTCCTCTGCCCCCCTGACAATCATCGGCTCCACCCCGGTGCTCGCCACAACCATCGGGCCGGTAAAGCCGGCAGTTGCCAGCAGTCGCGGCATCCAGCCTTCGAAATCCATACCGTTCATGATCACCAGGTCTGCCCCGCCAAGGCGGCGGGCATCGCCGGGTGTGGGTTGATACATGTGCGCATCGCTGTCTGGCCCGACCAGGCTGGCGACCTGAACCTGCTCACCGCCAATATAGGCTGCCATGTCTGCGAGAATGCTGAAACTGGCAACCACCGTCGCCTGGCCGTTGGCAGCCGCAGCGTTCGTTACGACAAGCAACAGGAGTGTTGCGAGTCCGGAGTATCGTCTTCGGGTAGTCATCTTAGCTTTCCGGGATTGGGGCGGTACTCTTTCGCGGCATCAACAGGCCACTGACGCTGCCGCACAGTATCGAAACAAAATAGGCACCGCCCAGGGTGAGTATAATGGCGGGGCCGCCGGGAAGGTCGGCGTGGAATGACAGCAGCAAGCCAAGGTAGCTGCCTGCCACAGCAACAGCCAGACCCGTCGCCAGCATGCCTGCCAGACTTTGGCACCAGAAGCTGGCGATCGCTGCGGGCAAAATAATCATGCCCACCGCCAGCAGGGTGCCGAGGGCATTGAAACCAGCGACCAGGTTCAGCACCACCAGCATCAGCAGGGCATAGTGGGCAAGAGCCCCTGCCCTGCCCAGGACACCGAGATAGGCTGAATCGACACACTCCAGCACCAGCGGCCGGTAGATCACGGCAAAGGTCAGCAGGGTGGCGCTGGTGATGCTCCCAAGCAGCATCAGTGTGCCGTCGTCCAGGGCAAAGATATTACCGAAAAGCACATGCAGCAGGTCTCTGCCGCCCCCCTTTATGGAGATCAGGGCGACGCCCAGGGCCAGCGAGATGAGGTAAAAGGATGCCAGGCTGGCGTCCTCCTTGAGTGCGGTCTTGCGCGCCACGAAGCCTGCCGCCAGGGCAACAGCCGCTCCCGCTAGCAGCCCGCCGACGGTCATGGCAAGGATGGAAAAGCCGGCCAGCAGGTAGCCGGCGGCCACCCCCGGAAGGATGGCATGGGCCATCACATCGCCGATCAGGCTCATTCGCCGCAGCAGCAGGAATACGCCAGTCGGCACGGCCCCTAGGGTGACGACAATACAGCCCGCCAGCGCGCGGCGCATGAAACCGAATTCCAGGAAGGGCCCTGCCAGCAATTCCAGCATCAGGCGATACCGACCGCCGGAATATCCGCGGCCCCTGCAGCGGGCTTCGCCCGTGTGTCCGCCAATCGGGACGGTGAGAGAATGTCCCGGGTAGCGCCGTAGCAGGAAGCCGTGCCATTCAGCAACAGCGTCTGGGGGAAGTGGTGCAGCGCCAGTGGCAGGTCATGGGAGACGACAATAATGGTTCTGCCCTGACTGTGCCAGCGGGCAATGGTGTCGAGCATGATGCCAACCGTACGCCCATCGACGGCGTTGAAGGGCTCGTCCAGTAATATCGCGCCGGGATCCTGTAGGGTCAGGCGCGCAAAAACCATACGCTGGAACTGGCCACCGGAAAGCGACCCAATCAGGCATCGCTGCCTGTCCCGGAGTCCTGCCTGAATGAGGGCCCTGTCGATCGCGCTGCGCTGTTGCGCTGACAGGCATCGCCAGCTGCCGCACCGCGACCAGAGTCCACTCGCCACAAAGTCATGCACGGTGATCGGGAAGCTGCGGTCAACCTCGCTGCGCTGAGGCAGATAACCGAGGTCCCGCCGGGTGCCGGCTTCGATAGTGACCGAGCCGGTGGTGGGTGTCAGCAGGCCAGTGATGGTGCGCAGCAAGGTGGTCTTGCCACTGCCGTTGGCACCGACGATGGCTGACAGGCTGCCGGCGGCAAAACTCACGTCGAGCTGGTCGATGACGCGGTGACTGCCGATATCCACCGAGAGCTGGCGCAAGTGTATCCCCGGCCCCATCGCTCAGTCTGCGGCTATGGTCAAAAGGATCACCAGCCACGCCAGACCAATGCCGGCAAACGCCACAGCAAGTCGCTGCGCCAGGCCCGCGGACCAGAGCCAGGACCAGGGACCGGCGCTCACTGCAGTCGTACCGTATCGTTGCTGCCGCTGAGCCGCCCGGCCCCCTGCCCGCTTTCGGTTATCCACTGCACATCCAGTTGTTCAATGGCGGGAAAGACAGCAAGGAGACCGGCCTTCAGCTGTTTGATCCCGGTCTTGCCGGTACATTGATATTGATAGCTGACATGGAATTCCCTGTGGCTACCACCGTGCCCGGCAGCATCGGCATGATGATCGTGCTGCTTGTGCTGATCATCCTCGGCGAAGGGGTTGGAGAGCTGTACGTCTACTGCAACACAGTCATCGCCAACAATGGTGAAAAGCTGTTTGCTATCGAGCAGTGACGCAACGGCCCGGTCAATTGCCTCGTGATCCCGGGCGCTGGCCGGTGGATGTTCGAAACCCACCAGATTGGCCGCGGGGGACTCCAGCACAAGTTCCAGCTGCCCGCCGTCGCGGACAAGCAGCAGCTCGGCGACGCCGTGCACATGCGCACCATGGCTACCGTGGTCGCCGTGGCCATCGTGGCTGTGGTGGCCGTCATCCGCCTGTAACGTGTGCGGTAGCAACGCCGCTGTCAGCATCAAGGTGGTCAAAACGTTTCTTCGCATGATCAGAGGTTCCGTAGCATCAGACGATATCCAGTGTCAGCAACAGTCGTTTGCCCCCGGGACCTGGCTGGGGCGACCGGTGTACCAGTCCATGGCCCGCGTTGTCGGGCCAGATTTCGCCCTTCAGCAGCGCCACATCCAGGCAGCCGATGGACTCGGTGCCGGCATCCAGCTCGGCTTGCGCGGCGGCACTACCTTGCCCGGCGGCGGCCAAAAGATCCCGCCAGGGCTGCGACAACTGGCTGTCACGGAGCCACTGTGTGCCCTCTCCGCCATAGGTGGCGAGCAGGCGGCAGTGAACGCGATCAACATGAAACCGGGGGCACATGGCATGGTCCAGCACCATTAAGCGCAGGCCTACCTGCTCCAGTTCGAACAGGCAGGCAAACATCTCGACGAGCAGGGCAATGTCTGCAGCCAGAGGACCCTGGGCGATGGCGGCGGGCAGCGTGACTTCCGGTTCGTTGCGCAGGGCAGCAACGGCAACTGTAGTCCGCAGCGCCAGCGGATACCGTTGCTGCAGCAGGCTTATGCACTGTGCGCTTACGGCCGGCTTGGCACCGCGCCGCCAGACCGCGAGATTGACTTCGGGCTCATAGATACCGGCGAGCACCTCCGGGTCCGGTCCCTGCACTGCCCGACGTGCCGGATGATGTATCAGATGTGTTTGCCGCGATGCTGCAGTCATGATGGCTCCTCGTCCTCGGTCCAGGCGGCGAAGGGATCTGGCAGGGTTGCCCACAGCACCTTGCCGCCCAGCAGGGTCTCATCATCCAACAGGCAGGCGTCCAGGGCGGTGGTCACTTCCTCCTTACTCAGCCCCTGACCAATGAAAACCAGTTCCTGGCGCATGTCACCGAAAGGCTCAACCCAACTCTCGTTGATATAATCCAGATCATCTTGATTGTCCGGCCACTCGTCTCTTGGAACAGCTTTCCAGAACATCCCACCGAAGGCATAGCGCGCAATGCCGCCAGCCTGATTCCACTGGCCCGCAAACTCCGGTCGTGAAGCCAGCCAGAAATAACCCTTGGAGCGAATAAGCTTGCCATGCTCCGGACCACGGTGCAGGAAGTCGTGGAACTTTTGCGGGTGGAACGGCCGACGCGCACGGTAGACAAAGCTGCTGATGCCGTATTCCTCGGTTTCCGGACGGTGTTCGCCGCGCAATTCCCGCAACCATCCCGGCGCCTGCTGCGCCTTGTCAAAGCTGAACTTGCCCGTTTGCAAGACCTGGTCCAGCGGCACCGCTCCCTCGATGATGGGTATGATACTCGCCGTGGGATTCAGGGAGTGCAGTACCCCCGTGAGTCGTGCCAGGGTGTCGCTGTCAGCCAGGTCGCTCTTGCTGATGAGGATCACGTCGGCGAACTCCACCTGGTCCACCAGCAGGTCCGCGACATTGCGTTCATCGTCTTCACCCAGGCTCTCACCTGTCTCCCTCAGGTCTGCGGCTTCATCGTAATCCTGCAGGAAGTTCACCGCATCCACGACCGTAACCAGCGTATCGAGTGTGGCGACATCTGACAGGGAAGAGCCGTTCTCGTCTGCAAAAGTAAACGTTTCAGCGACCGGCAAAGGCTCCGAAATGCCTGTGGACTCGATGACCAGATAATCGAAGCGCCCCTCCCCGGCCAGGTTCCTCACTTCAGCAAGCAGGTCCTCCCGCAATGTGCAGCAGATACAGCCGTTGCTCATCTCCACCAGCTTTTCTTCGCTGCGTCGCAGGCCCACCTCGCTGTTGACTACTGCGGCATCGATATTGACCTCGCTCATGTCGTTGACGATTACGGCGACCCGCAGCCCCTCACGGTTGTGGAGGATATGGTTGAGTACTGTCGTCTTGCCGGCCCCGAGAAACCCCGAGAGCACGGTGACGGGGAGCTTTCTGCCCGGTATCATTGGCCGACTCTTTACTTCCACAGTGGATTTTCCGCATATTATCAGTTATGTTACAACATAACAAAAAAGGAGCCGGACCAGCAAGCGGACGCGCAAACAATGGACGCGGTGTGTCCTCAGCGCTGATGCGGTAAACTGGCATCTGCGCAGTGGGGAAAGTTGACGACAATCGTGGCTGAAAGGGAAAACCTGACCGGTGGCTAGAGCGAGCAGAAGAGCGACTGTTGACAGTATTCTGGCAAGTGCAGAACGCGCCTGTGCCACCGCTGGTGTGCGCCTGACGGCCAAGCGCAGGGCCTTGCTGGCAACCCTTTTACAGCAGAGCCAGGCCATGTCGGCCTACGAACTGGCGGAACAGTACCGGCAGGATCACGGCGAGTCCATCCCCACCATGTCGGTATACCGCATGCTGGACTTTCTGGCAGAGCAGAATCTGGTGCACAAGCTCGGCGCCATCAACAAGTACATTGCTTGCGCACATATCAGCTGCAGTCACAGGCATGAGACGCCGCAATTCCTTATCTGCGATGACTGCCACAGCGTCAGCGAAGTTGAAGTGGAGGCCGAGACGCTGGACACGCTCGGCCAGGGGGTGGAGGCCACGGGGTTCCATCTTCGCAGCCGTCAGCTGGAGCTGCATGGGCTGTGTGACCACTGCTACAAACGCGCTGCATCCTAACTCGTCCTCTGGCCGTCTGCATTGTCGGCTGGCTCAGGCATTGCCGGCCAGGACTGCAATGATATCCGGTAGGCGCTGATCCCCGGAACCAGCGCGCAGAGAATGGTTACCAGGAATGCGGCCACCACGATCAGGCCCGCCCGTCCGGTCAATTCCACCGCTCCCACGTAAAGTCCAAACTGCTCGAGCAGCAGTTCGCCGCCGAAAGCCACTGCTGCCAACAGCAGACCCAGTCCCAGCAACACGCCAACTGCGGTGATAATCACTGCTTCCAACTGGACGCCGAGAAAGATGAAGCCCGGCGATGCCCCCATGGCCCGCAAAACCGCGATTTCGCCTCGCCGTTCCCGCATCGATGCCAGCATCATGGTGGTCATGCCCAGCATCGCTGCGACCAGCACCAGCGAGGAGATAATGAACAGGCTCTGCTCAACGACTCCCATGACCCGCCACAGCTGGGTGAGCGCCACCCCGGGGAGCACGGCCATCAGGGCTTCATCGGACCAGGTATTTACCTGGCGCTGAAAACGAAAGGTCTGTATCCGCGACGTCAGGCCGACAATAAACGCTGTGATGGAGGCGGGCTGCAGGCTGTCGGACGTGCCGGAGCCCGGCCAACCCTGGTGGATCAGTTCAAGGCTCTCGAGTGACACGTGCAGGGTCTGGTCTACCGGCGTTCCCGTGGCTGCCAGTATGCCGGTCACGGTGAAGGGATGCTGGTCATGGTTGCTGAAACTGGTGCTGCCAGTGCCGTGGGCGATGACAATCCGGGCGCCCGGCTGGTAGTCCAGCTTGCGTGCAACCTCATGCCCGAGCACCACCTCCAGCGGCTCCTGGAAGATGCTCCCCGCAGCCAGCTCCAGCGCTTGCTGTTGCCCGTACCGGTAGTGCTCGAAGTAGCTCGCATCGGTGCCCAGTACCCGGTACCCCCGGTGCGAGTCCCCGAGAGCCAGCGGAATGGTCCAGGCGACCGCCGGGTTACCGGCCAGCGCCTGGTAGCTATTCCAGGAAATATTGTTGCTGGCATCGCCGATGCGGAAGATGCTGTAGAGCAGCAGGTTCAATTCGCCGCCTCGCGCGCCTACTATCAGGTCGGCACCGGAGACAGCGCGGGTAAAGTTGGCCTTGGTCTGCTGGCGCAAATGTTCAATACCCAGCAGCACGAACAGGCTGATGGCGATGGACAGCACACACAGCAACACGCTGCCACGGCGATTCCACAAGCTCTTGCCCGCCAGCTCAAGCAACATGCCGGTCCTTCCCCGCCTGGTTGAGGTCGCGCAGATCCACGGTCTCGGTAAAGTGTCCGCCCAACGAGCGGTCGTGGCTGACAAACAGGAGGGTACTGCCTGTTGTCGCAACACAGTCCAGGAGCAAACCCATGAAGGCATCCCGGCTGTCGCTGTCGAGTGCCGAGGTGGGTTCGTCGACAATCAACAGTTCCGGCTCATTGACCAGCGCCCTGGCGATCGCCACCCGCTGCTGTTGGCCGACACTCAAATGGCTGGCTCGCTGCCGGAACAGCCCGCGGTCCAGTTGTAGTTGCGAGAGCAGTTCTGCAAGTCGCTCGTCCGAGGGGCGCGGTCGCTGCTTGCCGAAGTGAACAGCCAGTCGCAGGTTATCCAGTACCGACAGATAGGGCACCAGATTGAGCTGCTGAAAGACCATGCCAATGTGTCGGGCCCGGAACCGGTCACGTCGTCGCGGAGAGAGGTCGCCAAGGGAGCTACCGGCCACCAGAATCTCGCCACTGCGTGGCACTAGGATCCCGCCGAGCAGATTGAGCAGCGTAGACTTGCCACAGCCAGACGGACCGCAGAGGAACACTCTTGCCCCGATAGCGATCTGCCACTGGGGTATAGACAACACAGCCTGTCCTGGAACGTAGTCGAATTCCAGGCCGTGTATGGTCACCGCGGTGGCGGCATTAGGGTGGCCGGGAGGAGCTTCGCTGGCCGTCATCTGTTGGTATCCGAAGCAGGCTGGGAGAATGACGCAATTTGGTGATTTGTGATATCGTAACAGTGGCGCGAGCAAAGGAGAAGTCCGATGAAGACCGGGACAATTATGGCTATACAGGTGCTGGCACTGTCCTTCAGTCTCGGTGCTCCCTCAGTACTGGCCTGTGGCCTGCACTTCGGCTTCAGCCCCTTCCACGGCATGTTTGCCGGAGGCGGCGAGCCGTACACCCCGCCCCCGCCGTCTTTTTTGCTCGAGCATCGTGCCGTGCTGAAAACTCAACCCGGTGTGGAGCAGGGGCTGCAGGTACGCTACGAAGTGCTGGGTGAGACCACCCAGGTAAAGTTGCTGGTGGAGCCCTTTGGCGACGTTGAAGTATTGACTCCCTCAAGTCTGGAGCTCAATGAACTCAAGGGGAACATCCTGATCAAACTGCTGCCGGGCAATGGCTATCAAACGGTTACCCTGACAATTTACGGGCAGCAGGGCGGCAACCCCGTGAGGCTGGACCGCTCCGTGTTCCTGGTCAACGAGAAAGCGGCTCCCGATGGGCTGGCGTCCGACTCGACCCGGATCGAAATTCGTTAGCAGTAGAGAGAAAGACCATGGTGTATTCCGGTTTGCGAAATCTGGTGTTGCTGCTGGGACTGCTGGTCGGTTCCGGTGCAGTGAATGCGGCCAATCCCGACTATCGGCTCATTGAGTGGCCAGACCTGATGCCGCCAGAGGATCTGGAGGCCCTGATGAACCCGCCGGACTATATCACCGCCATTGAGGATGGCTCCATCGAAGACCAGATCGCCAGCCAGTTAGGGTACATCGCTGATGGTCGCCCCGACAATCGCTACGAGCAGGCTCTACGATCCACTGCAGTGCGGGAGGAGTTTGCGGGCCAGAAGGTCAGGTTGCCGGGGTTTATCGTGCCGCTGGATTTCAATGACGAGCAACGTATAACGGCGTTCTTCCTGGTTCCCTGGTTCGGAGCCTGCCTACACCTGCCGCCCCCACCACCCAATCAGATCATCTACGCGGACTTCAACGCCGGTATCGGGCTGGAGGACATCTACTCGCCCTACTGGCTGGAGGGAACACTGGAAGTCAGCCTGGAGGAAACGGAATTGGGGACCTCCGCATATTCGATGAATGTGCACAGTGTACAACCGTACTTGGAGTAGGCCTGGTGCATGCCGATATTCTCAATCAATTTTGGCATATGTCTGCCAAGGTCTACCCCAGCCCCGGAGATAGGGGCTTCGGTCTTGGCAGCCCTTATCGTCAAACCCAACGGTGCTCGGTGGACCGACTTTGAGTCACGCCACTGCCCTGAAGGCTATTGGAGAAGCTAATTTCAATAAGTGGATTACTTTTTCCCGTCCTTGCTCATCAGGCCGCTCCCTGGGTGTGACGCAACTGGAACAGGTCGTAATTGGCCTGCATGGAGAGCCAGAACTCGGCGCTACCGGCTCCCGCCTTTTCCAGCGCCAGAGCCATATCGGGTGTTACGGAGGCGCTACCATTGATTACCCGGTTCAGGGTGTTACGGTGGTAGCCTAACGTTCTGCGACCACGGCTACGCTGTCGATTTTGTGGCCACCCTCATCCTCGATCAGCCGCTGCCGGATGATCTGGCCCGGATGCGAGGGGTTGTACATGGACATGGTGTTTTCTCCAGTCAGTGGTAATCGTCATAGTCCAGCAGATACACATTGCCATCTATAAACTCGAAAAACAGTCGCCAGCTGTTGGCAAAAACCAGGGCGGAGCATGCGGGAGATTTGCGGGACTTGCTCTGATCCGTTGTGCTCTGTTGTGGGAAATACGCTGTGAGTGCTCGGATTAAAGTTAATAGAATCAATTAGTTAAAAATCTCCAGCCAAATTCATAATGCTGGGGTCGGTGGTTCAAGTCCACCCGTAGCTACCAACTTCATGGCTTGCGCGAAGCGCAAACATTAAGGGCGAAAGGCAATTCGCGAAGCGAAGGGCGAGAGCCGGTCTTTCCTCCCGCGACTCTTTGTGCCCAAACCGTGCCCAACTTGCGCCCGCAAACGATCAGTGCTTTGTGTGATTATTTTGAGATTGAGCCGGGTGAGTTACTTTGCGCGTTGCCTCCTCCTGGGGCGCTCCTCCGCGATATGTTCGAAAGCTTGTTCAAACTGGCTCCAAGGAAGGTTTTGGTTGGTCCGATCCAGCTTCATCGTGGTCCCAACCATTTCGTAGGTGAACTCACCACCACGTATCTGACGAAAAGTTTCCCCCTCCAAAGCCTCGATGCGTTTCCAGACTTGATCAAAGTCATTCATTGCTGGGCTCGCTATTCGTGACTCAGTGCTTCGACGATATGAGGAAATCCTAGAGGACAGTTCTTCGCCGAAATAGTGACATTCTGAGCACTGTTCAATCTAAAGAGCTGTGGATATTCGGAAAGCTCGGGTACAAGTTGCTCCCAGAAGCGAAACCCTCTCATAGCGACAAGTAACGCATTCTTCTGCACTGAATTTCGGATCAAATAGGCTGCGTAATCTTGACTATGAACTCGTAGTTTATGATGCGCAAACTTGACCGAGTGATACGGAAAGAGCTCAACACAAAAGACCTTGTGCGCAACTCGTTCTCGTCCGAAAAGCTCAATCAACGGCTTTAGTTTTTTAGACCACCAATCAAAACCCCCTCCAGGTAGTTCTGGGTTTAGCAGATAGAACGGGTAATCCTGAGGCTCATGCCTTGCACATTTTCGACATGCTTCAACAAATACTCGGTCGGAATGCGTTATCTCATCCTGTGGCGAATACCCAGGATTCAAACTCAACAGGACAATGGGGGCATTTGGATCGCCAAGATGGGGTTCGGGTAAGATTCCCGTGTGGATCAGGTGTTCAGGCTTCGCCGATTGATTGAAACGTTCGATAAGCTCCAGATTTTCAACAAGACCATAAGGGGCTACGGTCGGTAAGTCTTTCCAAGGATTCTCCATATAGCAATCCTATTTGTTATTTCGAGTGTATGCATTCGGTAGCTTCACTCATTCGCTTTCCTGTCGACCAACAAACGACGCTACTTAAGAATTCCAGTGTACTGATAACACATCGGTGACGGTCGCATTCGGCCGGAGTCTGGATTCGAGGGCCAAATCACCAAGTTTTCAATCGTTGAGCCAAAATTTTCGATCACACAACACATGTTCAGATGTGCTAACGGGGACGGCAGCTAACTGGCTGGAATGTAAGTGCCGGTCCAAACCCGCGGATAAACGCCGCTGACCTATGAGCTGATTCAATTCCAACCTGATGGCAAACCGTGGCTCATTTGTCGGACCTGGTGTCTGGTTTCTGAACTCAAAAGGGGGAAGCCAAGGACTGGCTTTGGGTGCGCAAGTGGGCTATGAAGATGGTGCCGAAGAGATCCGGGTACAACGTCAGCACTTACTTTGACCGGTATAACTGACGTTGCACCCCCGTGCCAAAGCACGCACCCAGTGTGGCATTGGCAACCCCGATAATCCAGCGCTCGTCGGCACTTTTTGCCGATGCTTGCCGATGCCCGTCTATTCAATTGTGCCCGCTGCCATTGTCAGGTGGTGATCTGCCGGTCGTGCGATCGCGGTCAGCGATATTGTGCCGCCGGTTGCGCGGCGATCGCGCGCCGGGAGTCGCGGCAACGCGCGCAACGTCGCTACCGTCAGAGTTATCAGGGCCGCCTCTGCAACGCTCATCGTCAGGCCTGCTTCCGGGCCCGGCAACACCGAAAAGTAACGCATCAGGGTTCCGCCCCGAACAACCCCGATGTTCTACTGCCCATGGCTTCAAAAACATCGGAATCGACGTCCTCTACCGGACTTGCACCAGGGATTTACTGCCATTTTTGTCAATGCCCGTGTGAACCGTTTCTGAGATCGCGATGGTTACAGCCGACATCGCGGTATTGAGGCGCGATTGAAGCGACTAAAAAATTGATTAAGGGTGGATTGACATGACGATTGATCAGGCGCTGGAAGCAAACATACTGCGCTACCACTTTGTTGAACACTGGGGCGTACATACCATTGCCGCACAGTTGGGGGTGCATCACTCTACCGTCGACCGGGTGCTGTCCCAGGCCGGCCTACCGAAAGTCGAACGGGCATTGCAGCCCTCCATACTCGACCCATATCTGCCGTTCCTGATCGAGACCCTGGGCCAATATCCGCGCCTGACGGCGGCGCGATTGTATGCGATGGTGCAGGTTCGTGGTTATACCGGTGGCCCCAGTCACTTCCGCGCCCGGGTCGCGCAGCTACGCCCACGGCCACTGGCCGCCGCGTATTTACGGCTCAAGACCTTGCCAGCTGAACAATCACAAGTTGACTGGGCACACTTCGATTATGTGCACATCGGCCGGGCCAAACGTCCCCTTATGGCATTCGTGATGGTGCTCAGCTGGAGTCGGCAGATCTTCCTGAGATTCTATCTCAACCAGAGAATGGAAAGCTTTTTGCGCGGTCATGTCGCCGCCTTCGAAGCCTTTGGCGGCGTGGCAAAAGTCTTGCTGTATGACAACTTGAAGTCGGCGGTTCTGGAACGACGCGGCGATGCCATCCGCTTCAACCCGGCATTGTTGGCACTGGCGGCCCATTATCATTTTGAACCCCGACCGGTCGCGGTCGCCCGGGGGAATGAGAAGGGGCGGGTCGAACGGGCGATACGCTATATCCGCGACAGCTTCTTTGCCGGTCGGCGCTGGCGGGATGTGGATGACCTGAATGCGCAGGCCGAAGCCTGGTGTCTGGGGCAGAGTGCCAACCGATCCTGCCCGGAACAACCCTCGCTGACGGTGGGCGAGGCCTTTGCCGAAGAGCAGTCGCTGTTGTTACCACTGCCCGAGACGCCGTTTGAGACCGATGACCGGGTTGTCGTCTCTGCGGGTAAAACGCCCTACGTGCGCTTCGATCTGAACGACTACTCGATCCCACATACCCATGTTCGACAATCCCTCACCGTGCTCGCATCGCTCAACCGCGTGCGCGTGCTGGCGGGCGATGCGGTTATTGCCGAACACGAGCGCTGTTATGGCAAGGCAGAACAGATCGAGGACGCGACACATATCGAAGCCCTGCGGCAGCACAAAGCCCACGCCCATGAACACAGCGGCCAGCACCGCCTGGCACAGGTGGCACCGGCCAGCGTCGAGTTGCTGCAGCGCGCCGTGTCAGAACGTGGCCATCGGCCCGGCAGCGTGGTCACGCAGTTACTGCAATTGCTCGACAGCTATGGCGCGGGTGAACTGCAATACGCCATCAGCGAAGCTCTGCAGCAACAGGTCCCGCATCCGAATGCCGTGCGACAGGTATTGGAGCGCCGCCGTGAACAACGTCATCAACCACCGCCGCTGGCGATCCCCCTGAATCACAGCGCCGCGCACCACGCCCGGGTACGGCCAGCGTCATTGTCGACCTACGATCAACTCAACACACGCCCTACCGAGGCTGTGGAAGAACAGATCCCAGTATCCACTCCACCGGAGGATAACCAATGAATGAACCGATCGACATCGATGCCCTGCAACAGCAAGCGAAGGTCCTCAAACTGCATGGCCTGCTGGCACACTGGGATGAAACAGACGCCACCGATCTGCCTCTGATCGACAAGTTACTGCAGTGGGAACGACGGGAACGCCAGCAGCGCGGTCTGGAACGCCGTTTGGCGCTGGCGCGTCTTGGTCACTTCAAGGCGCTGGCGGACTTTGACTGGGACTGGCCGCAACAATGTGACAAAGGCGCCATCTCGGACCTGCTGAAGCTTGACTTCATCAAGGATGCCACCAACATTATCCTGATGGGTCCGAATGGCGTGGGGAAATCCACCATCGCCCGCAACATTGCCTGGCAGGCGGTGATGCAGGGCCATACCGCATTGTTCGTGGAAGCCGCCCAGATGCTTGGCGACCTGGCGGTCGCACCGCCGATTTCGCCGCCTGATTTTGCAGCCCTTGTCTACGATCTGGAAGAGACACCCCTGGTCAGTTCTGATCTTGTGCTTGGGATAACTGCTTTCAGGCAGGTTAATAGGATGCAGGCGTAGTTCGCGCAGGGGAGCAGACCATAAAAGAGCCATGAAACATACATTTATTACCGGAAGTGGAAAAATAGTCAGCCTCGCCCGGGGCCTTGCAGGGGAGAAAGTTCGGCGTCGACCCGTCAAAGGGTTTGAAATTGTCATTGTTAGAGAGAGTGTGAACTGTGCTCAATTCCTGCCAGATACAGGCCACCCTATGAGCACGTTGCCGGATTGTCCCAGCTGCCAATCAAGACGATTCAGCTCGTGAAGGAATCCGTGGAAAGAGGGGGGTTACGGGCAACTCCCAGGGATGAGGATACTTTTCTGAAAGTTGAAAAGGGGTGTTTATTCTTACTAACCGCCCGCGGGCCATCGCCTTCGCGGACGACTGGGCCGGTACGCGAGCACCTACGCCGGTTACGACCACTGCGGCGAGTTCTGTTCGCTCATGGCCACACGGAACTTCACCGTGTGGCCGCCAGGTTGGTACCGTACCGACCAGAGCTTGATCCGCGTCAATTTCGCGACCTCTCCTCGCCAGTATGATGCGCGCTTTTTGGTGGTTCATACTCGGGGAGAGCGTTTTGCTGTTACGTCTGTTGGTTGTTCTTTGTCTTGCAGTTTCGATGCCGGTCATGGCCCATGAGGCCGGTAGTTGGGTCGTCAGGGTCGGCGCCGCAGAGGTTGCACCGGATACCGACAGCGATGCTATCGACGTCGCCGGTCTGGTCACGCTACCGGGTGTCGACGTGGGGGATAACACGCAAGTTGGTCTTACCGTAACCCGCATGTTGACGGACAACCTGGGCGTGGGTCTGCTGGCGGCGACGCCCTTCAGCCACGACATTGACATCAAGGACATCGGCGTTTCGGCTGGCGACACCAAACACCTGCCGCCGACGCTGACGGCACAGTATTTTCTCGGTGATGCCAGCGCGGCATTCCGTCCCTATGTCGGCATTGGACTAAACACAACGATCTTCTTTAGCGAAGACGTTGATCCAGCTCTGAACAGTGCGCTGGACGGTATCGTGGGTCTGCCGGCTGGCAGTGTCGACGCCGATCTCGAACTCGAACAGAGCTGGGGGCTCGCCCTCGAGGCGGGTTTCGACTACATGGTGAATGACCACTGGATGATCAGTGGCGCCGTGTGGAAGATCGACATCGACACCGAGGCAAAGGTGAAGACGGCTGTCGCGACGGTCGAGTTCGATGTCGAGATTGACCCGATGGTCTGGATGCTGTCGGTCGGCTATCGTTTCTGAACTGCCCGTGTACGTTCGTCCGAGGGGGGCTTTCCGTTGCATGTCGGCAAAGCTCCCAACCGGTGGCTGCAACGAGTGGATTTGAACCCCCTACCAGTGGCCAGGTTTCGGGTAGTACCTGGGATCATCCATCCATCGTTGGCGTCGTAGCGGTTCGAGCACTGCTTCACGGGCTGCCGGGTGATCAATACGACACAGCTGTTCCATTGCGAAGGCGTTGACATAGGTATTGGGGTCCTGTGCCACCGGTTTCAGGATCTCGATGAGATCGCTTGTCCTGCCCATGCGTATGAGTGCCTGAACCGCATAGAGCCGAATGTCCCAGTCCTCATCGTTGTGTGCAATATCACCCAGCGCAGTCACTACCGCACCACGCTGATCGCCGCCTGCCAGCAGACCCAATGCAGACATGGCGTGACGCTGTACAAAGAGGTTGCTGTGCTGCAGCAGCCGGACCAGTGGACCCGCGAAGGCCGGTTCGCCTGACTGCCCGGCCGCGAAGCAACCGTTAACCAGATCCTCATTGCGGTCAGAAGCCAGAAGATCGTTGATCGGCGACTTGTCCTCGATCAGCGCAAGTGCGTTGCTGGCATCCGCGTAGTCCAGAACCCGGTCTGACGCTTCGTCCCACTTGTGTGCCGAGATCTCCTTCATGAGGATGTCTCGCACCTTCGATTGTTTGTCCACAACGTGACTCGAATAGAGCGCGTTGACGCGGTTCAGCGGATCGTCACCGCCGATATCGCTGTGCCAGTCCGACAGGGCCATTGCCGAGCGCTTCTCTCCCGGGTTGTGACCCAACCAGCTGACAAGGTGTCGTGATATCGGTGTATCGGTTGGGATAGTGAGCCTTTCGCCCTGCGAGGGCCTTTCCGTACGCATCACGACAAACTTGATCGCCCAGCGATAGTCTTCCGTGACATTCAGCATTGCGCCATGACCGATATCGAAGTGACAGAGTGCCAGCGTACCTGCAGAACAGGTCATTGGTGTGACCCGCGGCTGCACGTAGTTGTCGTCCAGGCGCAGTTCATTACCTTCGCTGGAGATCTCAGGCAAGACTTTGGGATTGATGGGCCCACGCGTCAGCCCGGGCAATACGTGGGTACCTTTGAGTACACCGGTGGGTCCATATTCCATGGACACGGCCTGAGGGTAGTAGAACAGGATCAACCACCAGGGTTCCCGATGGCGTGGCCGGGGTTTGACCGCATGCCCATCCTTGTGGAAATGCTGCATCATCGCTGGTGCTGTTCGATCAGGGGTCGACGGAGTGATATGCGGATGGCGATGCGGGTGGATCAGGTAGTTATCGCCCAATATCGTGCTCAGCGCAGCCTGCAGGTGAGGATCATCCAGCACATCCCAGAGCTTCGGCAGCATGGGCAGTACATTGTTGTGCGGGTTAAAACCGTCCCGCATGGATCCGAACAGACGCTTCGTCGATTCGTACAGGGATGTATGGGTGTCTTCCTCCAGGCTGGAGGGCATGGTCACAACACCATCCTCAACGAATCCGCGGAGGAGCTCCTCTTTCGACAGCATTAGGGATGCTCCGGCCAGCGTTCCGCAAACTCCGGGGCATGCTCGAGAATCCAGAACTTGAGCGGCAAGTCGTCGTCGAAACTGTTGGTTGGTCCGTAGCCGCCGTGATGCGAATAACCCAGAAGCTGCTTCTGGACAGGCGTTGCGCGATGCATGAAATGAGACACCGTCATGTCATCCCGGTTTGCCAGCCAGCGAAACGAATAGCCGTTGAAGATCACATAACGGGTCTGGTCGCTGACGTTGAGTGACGGTGAATGCCAGAGCCGACGATCAAAGAATATGGCTGACCCCGCAGGCGCACAAACCTGAACTGCATCCGGGGTCAGCCTGGTACGGTCCTGGCCAGGGAATACGCGGCTGCGGTGGCTGCCCGGAAAGCAGGTGAAGTTGGCCATGCCTTCAGATGATGTATCGGAAAGAACATAACCAACCTTCATGGAAATACGGGGTGGTTCCACCGACTCTGTTATGTCGCGTGTCAGGTTGCCCGTGTCGGTGTGCCAGTTAATCCATTCGTGATGAGTCTCCGGGGTGTATCTGGTTGTAGGGGGTGTCTCCATACCTACCGTGTGATAAAGCTTGATGTCTGGCCCCAGGATTCCCCAGATTTTCGGTAAGGTCCGGTACCAGTCCACAAGGTCCAGCAAAGCGTCACGCTGACCAATGAAGTCGATGACACCGTGGTAACGATCAGCTGGTATGTTGTAGACGCGCCTGTGCTCTTCAATCACTTCCTGGGTAACTTCACGAAAGCGTGCCACCTGATCGGGTGGCAGCGCGTCCTCCATCACAAAATACCCTTCTTCTTCGAACTGCTGGCGTTCATCATCAGTCAGCAGATAGTCAAGAGATCTCGGATCCACGTGTGTAGCTCATGTATGAGATGCCGCTAATTTTCTATGCTTGCCAAGTGGAAGTCCAATCGATCACGCGGCTGTGACCCTGGCCACCACCCAAGGCACTGTTTGAGCGATTATCCGATTGCCTTGTGTGCGCGCGCCATGAAGTCCTTCGCCCCGGCGGTGATCCAGGGTGTGGTCGCCGTGTAGAAGAAGCGCACTCCCATAGCGGCATACTTTTCGACGTTGCCCGCGAAAGCAAGCGTACCGGCATGTCGACCGGCAGCAACGATGCGGGACAGGGCGTCGTTGATCTTCGCCTGGACATCGGGATGGCCCACCTCACCGATGTGCCCCATCGACGCAGCGAAATCAGACGGTGCCACGAAGAGCACATCCAGACCTCCGACTTCCAGAATCGAGTCAAGGTTCTCCCAGGCTTTGATATCCTCAATCAAGGCAACCAGCAGGGTTTCTTCATTTGCGCGATCCAGAAAATCCGTAGTGCCATATCCTTGCCGTGATGTGAACAGACCTCGTCGACCAAGCGGCGCAAACTTGCCTCCATTGACCACGTTCTGCGCCTCTTCGGCAGTGTCCACATGTGGCACGATGATGCCCTGCGTGCCTCGATCAAGCGTTCGATAGATGAGTCCCTGGTCGTTCTTGTTCACACGGACCACGGATGTCATGCCCCAGATGTCGCAGGCCCTGGTCAGATTGCCGAGGTCAGCGGCGTCGACGGGCCCGTTCGAGTTCGCTGTGATACCTGCCATCATGAAAAACTTGTAGCATTCAGCTGTAAACGCCGGGGGTTCTGTCCATCATGCGGCGCGAGACGGATGGTGGACAGTGCTGCACACCTGGTCGATGAGGTTCTACCGAAACGGCCAATTCGGCATCTCGCGGTTTCTGGAAAAAGCAGGCTACCTGGTCCGCGACGCAGAGTCCGAGTACCTGGATCTAGTGCAGGACGAAGAAAATGCCATGGGTGCGATCGTGGGTGCCTCTATCACCTATCGCCTGGCATTTGGTCCCCATGTGGGTCGGAAGGCGTTGACGTTACAGACAGTTCCTGTCAAAGGCGACCAGAGAAGGGGCGACGACCTGGTAGCCAAACAAGCTGGCTTTTCCCTGCATGCTGGTATTGCCTGCAAGTCTCATCAGCGCAACAAGCTCGAGCGCTTATGCCGCTACATCACGCGACCAGCCATCGCTGAGAGACGATTGTCTTTGGCCAACAACGGAACTGTCGTTATCGCCTTGAAGACGCCGTACGACGATGGAACTACCCATGTTGTACTCAGCCCCATGGAGTTCATGGGGCGCCTGGCAGCGCTGGTGCCCAGACCAAGAGTCAACCTGACCCGGTTTCATGGGGTTTTCTCACCCAACAGCAAACTGCGCGAGTACGTTGTTCCGCAGAAACCCGTAGAAGAACAAGAGAACTCGAAACCAAAGGCTTACTCGATGACGTGGGCGCAGCGGCTCAAGCGTGTGTTCGCCATCGAAATCGAGAAATGCGAGAAGTGCGGTGGATCCGTTCGGATCATTGCATCGATTGAAGACCCGGATGTCATCCAGAAGATCCTGAAGCACCTGGTACCGTCACAACGTAGTAAAACCCGTTGGAGCCATTGGGATGGGTCGCATTGCCCGAGATAAAGACGTGCTGGGCAAGCACGTAGCTGGATCAGCCAGCTGATCCATTGATCCGCTCACCGCCGTTAGATGATCTGAACGACCAACAAACGACGCTATTCTGAACTCCAGCACATCGACTACACCTCGGTGAGGGTCGCGATCTCCCAGGGTCTGGATTCGGGAACTAATTCGCCAAGCTTTCGATCGCTCAACTCAATTCAGAAGCAACAGGAAACGGAACTCAGGCAACACTCGAGGATGGCGATACTTTTCTGAATCTCAGAAAAGGGTGCTTATTCTTAACCGCTAGTCCCTAAACGCCTTTCAGGAAGCCACTTCCTCTAGGATGTCTGGATGACTCTGTGCAATCTTAAGAAGCGTCTTGGCAGCTCCGCGCGGTGAACGCCTTCCTTGCTCCCAGTCTTGAACAGCATCAATAGAAACATTGAGTAACTCAGCGAACTGTCGTTGAGTCAGGTTGACGGATTTTCTGGCAGAAATCGCCAGGAGTTGTTCTTCTGAGTAAACTCGACCCTTCTGGCCTTTTTTCATTTGCTCAACTGCCTTGAGCAGTTCAGCACCTTCATTGCTCATCTTGGATTTGCTAGCCACGCTCAAGTGCCTCCTTGATCAGTTTTAGTTCATGTCCAGGAATGGTGGTTCTTTCGTTCTTCGCGTAGAGGGTAAGGAGCCAGATTTCCTCCTCTTCGAGCATGTTGTAGTAACTCACTCTCACGCCACCATTTTTGCAAGAATCAGCACGAGCCCACCTGACTTTCCGTACCCGGGGGCAGGGCAGGGCCTAAGCGAGAAGTAGGTGGAGCACTGCTGCTTGCTCAGGACAAAATGGAGATCCCGTGGAGGGCTGGCGGATTGGCATCCGCCCTGACGTCCCATACATAGGCCCGCTTGCACCGTCTGGGGAATCGTTCCCCGGGGGCGCTGGCCCCTCCCGTTCTTTGGCTATTGAGTAAGTATGGATCAGATTGAGATTGAAGCGAGGGGCCTGACCTTTAGCGCCCACTGTGACGGACCGGCTGATGGTCCCGTCATTATCATGTTGCATGGTCTGCCACGAACGAGTTGGGAGTGGCATCACCAGATGCGTCCCCTTGCGCGTATGGGTTATCGCACGATTGCGCCAGACTTACGGGGCTTCTGTCCCGGTGCGCGCCCTGCCCATGTGGAAGCCTATGTGATCAGTGAGTTTATGGCGGACGTGCTGGCGATTGCTGACGTAGTGGCAAGCGAGGGTGCGGCCTTCCATCTAATGGGGACCAGCATTGGTGCCGTGGTGTCATGGCGCGTTGCAGCCGCGAACCCGGAGCGCGTCAGAACCCTGGTCTGCATCAACATCCCACATCCGGGTGCTCTGGCTGAGATCGCCCAGTCTGACGAAGCGGCAGAACAGGCACTGCGAATGAGCTACATGGAGAATTCCCGCAAAGAAGGGAATGAACGGGCTACCTTTGAACGGAGTCTGAACCGCATGGGGCTGCCGGAGGACGAAACGAATCCTTATCGGGAGGCGCTCGGTAACGATGCGGCGCTTCGAACGGTATATCACTGGTATCGTGCGATAGACATCGACCCAGACCGCGGCCGGTTGCCGCCGCCGGTCACCATGCCAACCCTGTTTCTCTGGCCGCCGGGCGCCGGCAACGTGTCTCGCGCATCCGCGGAAGCCAATCGCCACTACGTGGCTGCACCGTACAGGTTCGAGATTCTCGAGAACGCGTTTAACTACGCGCTACAGATGGAACCCGAGAGAATCACCGCATTGCTTGTGGAACATCTCAGCGAACACGATAGGGAGGACTGAACATGAGAGGGGAAAGTCGGCTCGAACAGGAAGTAGCGGACTGCTATCGCGGCTATCACGAGGCCTTTGTCGAGGCCGGCAGAACAGGTGATGTGATGCCTCTCATGGCCTTCACGCACCTGCCGCTGGTTGCCGTGGCAGGCGCCAATGTGAACGTATTCGAGGAAGCAGAAGCGGGCGAGGCCCGCTGGTCGCGCATTATCGACGATCTGCCGGAGGACTACGGGTACAGCGTTGCACACGAAACCGACGTGACCATGATTAGTTCCACCAGCGCACTGATCACGGTGCAAGTCAGCCGGTATAAGCGGAGTGGTGATGAGTACGGACGATTTCGTCAGTCATACATTGCGGTGAAGGGAAGCGAGGGATGGCAGATCGCCATTTGGCTCGTTCATGACTCCATGGACTCTCTGTCAACCCGGCGCTTCTGAACCCATTCATGGGTACCGGCCACCGATCGGTTCCATGACCAGCACATTGGTGTCGATCGTCATCGATCCGCGCTCCGCGATCGCTTCAGCAGCACGCTCCCAGATGGGCACGAGATCGGGGTCATCGGGTTTGGGGCCCGCCTGACGACTTGCCTCCCAATGGGCCATATCGTGGTAGCGGGAGATCATGTAGACCCGAGTTACCGGCGCGATGATGGAAAGCCACTGCGCCAGTGGCCGAACATTATCCTGACCTGCCTTGACCCAGGGCCACCAAGCGTTCTCGGAGATGTCAGCAAAGCGTCTGATGTCTGGCCGAGCTACATTGAATGTTCTCATAGTGTAGATGCCAGGTTCGTCTTCTGGGCCGGGACCGACGGGAACTCGCTGGGTCAAGGGCTGGAGGGCAGTCACCTCATTAGCTTCATTGGGTGTTTTTCGACGGCTTTCGTGCCACGCCTGCAGCGTGTCGAAGCAGGAAAGCGCCAGCACACGTCGGGAACTACCGAGTGTCACCAACCAGGTGCCGACGGGTTCGACCCCGGTCGATGCCCAGTTCTCGCCGTCGTGAAGATGAAGGAACTCGCCGACGGTCAGGTCACCGAGGTCAAAGTGGCTTAGCGTGTGGATCATGGTCCTGTGTCCTGGCTCGTGGCTGATTACAAGAGGCTAATCGATGAGGTGACAGGCGACAATTTCGCCGGGCCTGACCTGCCTCGGCAGGGGAACCTCGTTCCTGCAGCGACTCACTGCCTGAGGGCAGCGCGTATGGAATGGGCAACCGTCCGGCGGGTTGGTTGCGCTTGGCAGTTCTGACGGCGGCAGCTGACTTCTCGCCGCCTTTCGCTTCTTCTGTTCGATCGGGTCGGCGACCGGGATAGCAGAAATGAGCAACTGTGTGTATGGATGTCGGGGGGCGCTGCAGATGAGCTCGGCGGGTCCCATTTCCATGATGCGGCCAAGATAGAGCACGGCGATTTGATCACTGATGTGCCGGACCACTGCAAGGTCGTGGGCAATGAAAAGGTAGGCAAGACCAAGTCGTTCCTGCAGTTCTTTCAGGAGATTGATCACCTGGCTCTGGGTGGATACGTCCAGCGCGCTGATCGCCTCGTCGCAGATGATGATCTGGGGCTCCAGTGCGATCGCCCTGGCGACGGCAATCCGCTGCCGCTGTCCCCCGGAGAATTCGGACGGGTACCGCTCCATGTGATAGGTGGCAAGCCCCACCTGGTCCAACAGCTGCGCTACTCGCTCGTCCCGTTGGCGTCCCTTCAGGCCATAGTGAATGGTCAACGGCTCGCCTACGATATCAGCGACGATCATAGAAGGATTGAGCAGAGAGTACGGGTCTTGAAAGATCGCCTGCAGGTCGCGGCGGAAATCGAGCATCCGGCCTCGGAGTTCACGAACGTCGGTACCGTTCAGTTGGATCGTCCCGCTGTGTATTCCGACGAGGCGCAGCAGGGCACGGCCAATTGTGGATTTTCCGGATCCGGACTCGCCGACGAGGCCCAGGGTCTGTCCATGTGCAAGGCCAAAGCTTACGCCGTCAACCGCCCGAACGTCGTAGCTGCGACGGCCCATTAGACCCCGCTTTACGTGAAAGTAGACCCTCAGGTCTTCGACCGTCAGCATCAGTGGTTTCCGCCCGGTGGTTTGCCGGCAAGAATGCATCGAACTTGATGATGAGGGTCAGGCTGCTGAAGGTCGATCGGCAGTTTGCAGCGCTCAGTCGCGTGTGGACAGCGGGGGTGGAAACGGCATCCTGCGGGCCAGGCCCATGCAGGTGGTACACGCCCTGGGATCTGAGGCAGCTTTCCGGATCTGACCTCATTTCTGGGCATCGATGCCAGTAGCCCGGCGGTGTAGGGATGACGCGCTTCCAAAAGAACATCATTGACTGGCCCTTGTTCGACGACCTGTCCTGCGTACATTACAACGGCCTCATCGCACATGTCGGCGACAACGCCCAGATCGTGGGTGATCAGCAGAATTGACATGCCCCGTTCCTGTTGCAGTGACGTCAACAGGTCCAGCACCTGGCCCTGAATTGTGACGTCAAGGGCCGTTGTCGGCTCATCGGCAATCAGCAGTCGAGGCTCGCAGGAAAGCGCTATGGCGATCATGACCCGCTGCGCCATTCCTCCCGAGAACTGGTGTGGATAGTCGTTGGCTCGTGCATTTGCATCAGGTATGCCGACACGTTCAAGGAGGGCGATTGCTCTCTTTTCAGCGTCACGCCAGGTAATTCCTTTGTGCCGACAGATCGTCTCTGCGATCTGATTCTTCACCGTGAAAGCGGGATTGAGGCTGGACATTGGTCCCTGAAAGATCATGCCAATCTCTTCGCCCCGGATCTGGTTCAACGCTGTCTCGCTCAGGGACGTAAGTTCCCTGCCGGCGAAGTAGATGACGCCATCGCTTGCGTGACCGTTGTCAGGCAGCAGGCCCATGATCGCCATGGCAGTGACCGATTTGCCGCAGCCCGACTCTCCGACGAGCCCCACCGTCCTGCCCGCTGGCACCGAGAAACTGACGTCCGTTACCACCTCCAGATCCTCTCCGGCGGGTTGGCGAAATTGCACGTGCAGATTCTCGATTGAGAGCACCGAGGTTCGGTTGCCTTCGTTGGGGGTGGACGATGTTCTGCCGGTTTTGGTCTTGCGAACCGGCGCCGGCGGGCTGGTATCGACTCTTGCCAGGGCATCCCGGAGGCCGTCTCCAAAAAGATTGAAGGCAAGTACAGTGAGCATGATCATGATGCCCGGAGGAACCGCCATGAATGGGTGCTGGTAAATGTAGTTCTGCGCCACCGAGAGCATGACGCCCCAACTCGCCTCGGGCGGCTGGACCCCCAGGCCGATAAAAGACAGGCCGGCTTCCGCGAGCAGAACCTGAGAAAACGCCAGCGTCGTCTGTACCGTCAGAGGGCCCGTGACGTTCGGAAGCACGTGGCGAAACACGATGCGCAGCGTCGACGCGCCGCTGACTCGTGCGGCGTCAATGTATAGCTCCTCCTTCACCTCAATGGCCGCTCCGCGCATGAGTCGAAAGAAGGCCGTTGAGATGGCGAGTCCTAACGCGATCATGGCGTTGGTAAGACTCGGACCCAGGATGGCCAGAATGGCAATTGCCACCAGAAGCCCCGGCAGAGCGATAATCGCTTCCACGATCCGCATGGCAGTCCGATCCCACCAGCCGCCAAAGTATCCGGAGAGCAGCCCCAGCGGTGCGCCGAGGACTATGGCGATGCCTACTGCAAGGGCTGCGGCCTTCAGGGCGACGCCAGTGGCCACCACCAGGCGGGACAACGTACTTCGTCCCAGGTGATCGGTACCCAGTAGATGCTCCGCTGACGGTCCTTCCAGGACATGGGCTAAATCAACCTCGATAGGGTCGTGCACGAGGAAGTATTCGCCGAAGAGCGCGACCATTGGAAGCAACAACAGGTAGGCTGCGGAGATCACCGACAGGCGGTGCTGCAAGAACGTACGCGTGAACCTCTGTTGTGCCGTTAGTGGTGAGACGTCATCGTAAGTGGCCACGTCGTCGACCAGGCGTACAATACTCATGAGGTCCGCACCTTGGGATTCAC
This sequence comes from Pseudomonadota bacterium, assembly GCA_027624035.1. Taxonomy (GTDB): domain Bacteria; phylum Pseudomonadota; class Gammaproteobacteria; order Pseudomonadales; family Azotimanducaceae; genus UBA7455. The sequence continues at coordinate 110,046 of JAQBUI010000001.1, forward strand.
GTAGCCGTACATGATGTCGACGACAAGGTTGACGGCCACGATCACCAGCGCTCCCATGATTACCACGCCCTGCATCATCGGTATGTTCTGGGTGCGTACGGACTCAATGGCCAGGTTGCCGAACCCGTTCAGACCAAAGACCTGCTCTACGATCAGGGCCCCACCGAGCAGACCGTTTACCTGAAAACCAATGGTGGTAATGAGTGGAATCGCGGCGTTCTTGAGTGCGTGCTTAAAGGTCACCAACCGTCGAGGCAGTCCTTTGGCGCGCGCGGTTCGGATGTAGTCCCGCTGCAGGACATCGATGATCGCACCGCGAGTCTGTCTGGCCAGTGCGGCGCTGGCCGATGTGCCGAGGGCAGTGGACGCAAGCGCTATGCTCATGATCCAGCCTGAGAAATTCTCGAGTGGGGAGACAAAGCCCGTCGCAGGAAAGATGCGCCACCAGAGGGCCAGGGGCACAATCAGTAGCATCGCAACCCAGAAGTTTGGCAGGGCTTGCCCGACGGTCGCGATCAGTACGGCGACGCGGTCGATGGTGCTTCCGCGGTTGAGGCCAGCCAGTATACCGGACGGAACGCCAATGACGATGCCGATGAACATGCCGCCGATCGTCAGTGAAAGGGTGACTGGTAGCGTATCCATTACTGCGTCGGTGACTTTCCGGCTGTTGTAGGCGGAAGTGCCCAGGTCACCCTGGAGTGCTCTCCACAGCCATCGGCCGTACTGGACCAGAAATGGATCGTTCAGGCCAAGTTTCTCGCCCAGTGCTTCATATTGCGCCGCGGTTGCCTCGGTGCCCAGGATACGGTCCCGAACGTCCCCCGGCACCATGTGCAGCATGCCGAAAGTCAGAAAGCTAACTACCAGTAGCATCGGTACCAGCCCGGCGATCCGCGAGACGATGAGTTTTGTCACGGGCTGCCGACCCCCTGTTTCACCGTCATGTGTCTGAGAATTGGCGTCACGTAGCCGATCCGTACCTTGTCGAGTACGTCTGCGTCGTAGGCCACCAGATCCTCAAGTTGCAGGATGACGGTGGAGTACGCGTCCTTGACGATGATGTGGTAGTAGTCACGGTAGTTCCTGGCGCGTAGCGCCTCATCGAGGCTTGTGCCGGCTTCTTCCGCGAGCGCGTCGATCCTGGGGCCGTGTACGTTAAACGGGTTGAACACGGCATTCGTCCCCCAGATGGCTGGATGGCGACTATCCGGGCCGAAAGTGGGATAGGTAAGCGTATTCACAGGATAGGTGCGCGTTCGAGCAAGCGCCCCAAGCGATCCGCGTTCAACGACCTCGAGGCGTATATCAATGCCGACTTGTCGGAGGTAGTGCTGAACCGCCTCATACAGCGGCGAGTCAGTGGATATGATGGGCACGACGAAACTCAGTCGCTCGACGCCGGCCGATTGCAGCAGGCGTCTGGCATGGTCGGGGTCATAACGGTAGTAGGTGTCCAGTTCTGGGTCCTGACCGAGATCGTCGAACATGGGCTGGCCAGTGGGCTTCGCATAGCCGAAAAAGACCGCGTCGGTAATTGCCTTGCGGTCAATCGCGAAGCCTATGGCCCTTCGCACCCGGGGGTCGGCGAGTTCAGGGACTAACTCGCCCCGTCGGTCAAGGTAGGTTATGCCGTACCAGCGATTGGCACGGCGCTGAATCGCGAAACCCCGGTCTTTCGCCGGGCCGGCCTCTACTGCCGATAGGATGGCGATGTTTACCTGCCCGGAAATGAGCGCATTCAGGCGGGCCCTCGCATTCTCCAGAACATGGATCTGCAGCGGGGCGCCACTGGGATTGGCATCGCCGTGATAGTTTTCTCGCGGGACGAACCGGTGGACGTCTCCCAGCGTCGAGTTTGCCGCGTCGTAGCGCCAGGGGCCGCTTCCCACAGGGCGAAGGTCGAGGCTTTCGTCTTCAAAGGCAGCGGGACTGATCATCATGCCTGTGGGCCCGGTGAGATTGCCCAAAAGCGTCGGGTCAGTGCGGTGCAGATGGATGCGAAACGTAAAGTTGTCGATAACCTCGGTTTCCTTGATGGTAGCGACCGTGTTGACTCTGGGCCCCGCCAGCTTGAGCATGCGATCAATGTTTGCCTTGGCGACGTTGGCGTCAAACGGGGCTCCATCGGTGAAGGTCACGCCCTGGATGAGCTCGAATTCGATGGTAGTTTCGTTCAACCAGCGCCAGGTGCGCGCCAGACCGGGCAATGGTCGCCAGTGGGAGTCCGGATTCGCCTCAACCAGGCCATCGTAGACCAGGGTCAGATACGTACTGAAGGATGAACCGGAGTCTGCAAGGTGTGGATCAAAGGTCTGCAGGGGTGTTCCTGTCGCGAGTTTGATGACATGTTCATCGATCTGCGGGTTGTGTGGCGGACTACATCCAGCCAACAGCATGGCAAGCGGCAACAACAGGGAGCGTAGCGGTAACATCGGGTCAGTATACGGTTAGTAATCGGAGAACAGACGATGGGGCGGAGTGGAATCCGCTAGAAGACGCACGACAATAGAGGAAAATGTCTCTTTGAAGCGTCTCTAGCTACATGAGTAGGACGTAACGTCGGGCAGGGGGGCTTGTGGAAGACGTCATGAAAACATTTTTGGCGCTTCGCGTCGGTTTGGCACGGGTCGCATCCAGGATCGTGCCGCCGGACGAGGTTGAGGACATTGTTCAGGAAACGTATGTCCGATTGTGCCAGTTGAGTGGTAAGGAAGAGGTCAGGCATCCGAAGTCATACCTCTATAGAGTGGTAAGGAATCTCGCCCTGGACCATGTGAAGCGGGCAGACCATCGATTGAATCAGTCCATGGAAAGCGAGGACCTGGAGCCCGATACGCTGGACGTATGGCAAGACTCGGACAGCACGATGTCGGCTGCAGCCTCAGAGGAGGAGTTCGGCGTATTTTGTGATGCCGTTCGCGCACTACCGGTACAATGCCGCAGAGTCTTCATACTCAAGAAGGTGTACAACTACAGTCAAAAAGAGATTGCCAGTGAACTGGGCATCAGTCAGAGCACCGTCGAGAAACATGTCGCTCTGGGAATTCGCCGATCCATGGAGTATATGCAGATGAAAGCGGAGTCCGGTCAGGACCGACCAACATCGGATCAGGTACTCAAAGTTGTGCCGTTGAACCGAGGTGACTCATGAGCAACGTTCAGCGACTGATCACTGACGAGCAGCGGCGAGAGGAAGCGTCCACCTGGATTGCTCAGCTGGACGCGGGGTTGTCAAAAGAGGAAGCACAGGCACTTCGTGAATGGATGTGGGAAGACCCGCGCAACGAGAAATTGCTGGGAGAAATGGCGGCACTCTGGGACAAGATGGACGTGATGGCCAATCTCAGCGAGCTGTTTCCGGAAGTGCCACACAATCCAATTCGTCACCGTCGAACCCTCGCCCTGGCGGCGGGTATAGTTCTGGCGGCTGTTGTTGGGAGCTGGCAGTGGTCGGATCGACAAGCGTCGATGGAATCGATCGAGATTGCGAGGGCAACCTACGAGACAAGGATTGGTGATCAGGCGAATGTCACCCTGGGTGACGGCAGTGCCGTTCGTATTAACACCAACACCCGGTTTGATGCTGTGCTCCGGACTGACAGCCGCCTGCTGTTCCTGGAACGTGGCGAGATTCATGTTGAGGTTGCACATGACTCTTCACGACCGCTCAGCGTGCTGGCGGGCAATCGCATTGTGCAGGCAGTAGGTACGGCGTTCAGCGTAAGAATTGACGAGAGCCAACATGTTGAGGTTTTGGTGACGGAGGGGCGTGTCCTTGTTGGGGTTCGTCCCAAAGATGATGCGGCACCCGAGGAACTGACTGGTTCGTCAATGCTGGTGTCTCAGGGCGAACGCGTGGTGCTCAATGGCGAGCCCGGCGAGATCGAGCAGTTGGCACCGGACGAACTTGAAGTGGAACTGTCGTGGCGTGACGGGAATCTGGTTTTCCGCGGTGAGTCCCTGCGGGAGGCCACCGATGAGATCGGCCGCTATACCCAGCTGGAGTTCATCTTCGCGAATGAAGACCTGGAGAAGGTCCGCGTCGGGGGGCTGTTCAAGGCCGGCGATGTCGAAGGTTTCCTTACGTCTCTGCGTGACAATATGGGCATTGCCTATGTCCGCCAGGATGAAAACACGATTCTGCTGAGCCATGTATCCGAGGAGCTGCGTTAAGCGCATTGAGAAGCCTCTGCTTGTCACCAGGCGCGCAATGAAATGTATCCGGGGCACCCAAATGGGTACAACTACGAAACCCTACCCGCGATGATATTGCGGGGCTCGCACGTTCTGTTGCTAGCGGTGCTTGTCCTGTTCGCACCGTGGGCGGAGGGGGCGGAGCACGTCGTTGATTTCGACATTCCGCAACAGCGGGCGGATCGTGCGCTCATCAGATTTGCCGAGCAGTCGAACCTGACGCTGGTGTTTGCCTACGAAGACACGCGCCGCATTTCGACCAACGCACTGTTGGGCAGCTACTCGGTGGTCGAGGGGCTCGAGATCCTGCTGGATGGAACGGGGCTACGCATATCAACCGGCTCTGACGGCAATCTGAGTGTGGTTCCCAGCGCCGCTGACGCGTCGAATCCTTCACTCCTGCAGCGTGTCGGCAATGCTATCGGATCGTTACTTTCGGTTCCCGATGATGTCCCGGAGGATTCGATGAGCGATGGCCTTCTTGAAGAGATCTTCGTCCGGGCGCGCAAACGCGAGGAGTTGCTACAGGACATTCCGACATCGGCGGCCGCTCTGCCGCGTCGGCTGCTCGACGATCTGAACGCCGTCGAGGGTCTGCGTGGCCTTACAGACCTGATACCGGGTATCACGATCAACGACGTGAATCTTCATTTTCTCAGCGAGCCAAGCATCCGCGGAGGTGGGGCAGGCCGAAACCGTATGTCGGCTTCTGCAACGGGGCTCTATCGCAACGGTGCCTATATAGCCAGTGCGGGCCCTGGAGGAAAGAACTTCTCGCGGATGGATTACTTCGATCTTGAGCGTGCCGAGGTGCTGCGAGGGCCCCAGGGGGCGCTTTATGGTCGCAACGCGTTGGGTGGGTCGATCAATCTGGTGTCGAGAAAACCGCAAGAGAGGTTTGAAGCGGATCTCGGGATTCGGCTTGGCGAACTCGACATGCGAAGGTTTGACGCAACAGTCAATATTCCTGTTTCAGACGCGATCTTCTTCAGAGTCGGCCGGGTTAAGGAAGATAGGGACGACGGCTTCTATCGAGATGTTCACGGCGGTCCGGTGGATACCGTGGACTATGATCACACGCGTCTGGGATTACGCTGGCATCCGAACAGCCTCATTGACGCGACGTGGACCTACGATACTCAGGACCACGAGTGGGCACCGACCATTCGTATCACGAGCAGCGCGCTGGCACTCACCGGCAGTGAATTTGACACCCTCATCAACACCGAGCACCACGATCTTTGGCAGACCGACAATCATAACCTTGCCATTGAAGCTGAAGTGGGCGGAGGAACGCTCGCATTGCTTTCAAATTGGCGGGAACGATTTGTCGAAGCCGTTCAGGACTCCGATTACTACCTGCCTTCACTTCAGAATCAGCATCGGAGCTTTGTCCAGTCTTCCGACTCAAAGCTGTACTTCCAGGAGATTCGCTACGGACTGGAGGGTGACCGATTTAGCTGGCTTGTGGGTGCTGACTATCACACTTTCGAGAATCATGACGTCATCGATCTGACCAGAGGCTTCCCACGGGATACGCCCTTGGACCTATGGGTGAGAACGATTGGCTTTGGCGTGGATAGTTGGGCCCTCTTCGGCAGCATTGAATACTCTCTGAAGCACATACCGTTAACCCTGACCGGCGAACTGAGAGCAGCCTGGGACAAGCTGCGAGGTTCGCTTACTCAGGTGCAGACTCTGGTCGCGCCACCAGTGGTCATGCGCGACTTCACAATACAGGACGCTTGGTCGAACGTTCCCTTTGGCGTCACGGCGTCCTATCGGTTCGCTGATCTGGATGCACTCTTATATCTGAAGCTTGCGTCGTCCTACCGGCATGGTGGCATGAACGATGGCCCCGGAAACCCTCGCGCGAAGTTTGCCGCCCGGCTGTCCTACGACGACGAGAGAAACCAGACCTGGGAATTGGGCTGGAAGTCTACGCTGATGGAAGGGTCCCTGCTCCTTAGCGTTGCGGCGTTCACGGGCAAGTACAAAGACTTCATTGCCGGCACTGACGACGGCTGTCCGGAAGAGTGCCAGCTGATCGATGGTGACGGTAATCCTCTCGGTTTTGATCAGGACGGGCGTCGGGTGGGCGCTGATGCCAACGACGTACCAATTCCGCCCAACGAGGAGATCCCGCGCACAGCGTTCATGGACAACGTCGGTGCGGTGGAGCTGTGGGGATATGAAGCCGAGAGTGCATACCGAATGCGGCTGCCGGACGGCGGGTCGATCCGATTCAGGCTCGCATTATCGCGACAACTGGGCGAAGTCAGGGAACTTGATGCCAACGTTTCCCAGGCGCTCAGCAGGCGGGCACTGGGTGCCAGGCTGGTTTTCACCCGACCGACACAGGTCAAAGCCCAGGCGGTCTTTAAACATCCGCTCGGCCGCGGCCTCGATTTGCTGATGTCTGGCAGCTATGTGTATGAGAGTGGCGGGTATTGGGGGCTGGGAGATGTACCCGATACCAAGATTGACGAGTCAAACCCTGCCGAAACGGCGCGAAGATTCAACGCCCGAATCGGCATCGAGTCGCGGCGTTGGAGCGCCATACTGAGTGGCCAGAACGTAACTGATCGGAACTACAAGATCTGGCACGATGCCGCTGAGCCAGCCACGATTTGGCGACGGATTCCCCCGCGCTACTGGCAGTTGGAGCTGACCTATCGACTTCCCTGAAGACAGAGGCACGCTCATGCGCATTCTCCTACTTTCACTTTCTCTTCTGACGCAAGGACATACCATGGCTGAAACTCATGAACGGCTTCCCATAGAGGAAGCGGTGGATCGATTCTACGAGGCATTCGCGTCGACGCGAGTGGCTGACCGCAACCGACTTCTTCATGCCAGCGTGGCGGACGATGTCGTTTATTGGACTCGCGATGGGGTGATGACTTCGCAGGAGCAACTTCAGGACGCCATGTCACATCTGTTGGAGGAGGATGGGCAGCCCCCGACGCTCACCGGTGAAGTTCAGAACTTCCATAGCGTTGGCAGAGCCCGATGGGTACAGAGGATTCGTGGCAGGAATCGGAGTCGCGAGGGCGAGGCCTATTTCGAACTCGGCGAGGATGGGCGTTTGAACAAGATCGTCGTATTCGATGATGCACCTCATCATGTTCCCTTAAGCGCCGGTGTCTCGGCTTACATCGACGCGTGGAACACCCAAGGCGAGGAGATGAAGCGTGAAATTCTGGCGACCAGGTGGCGCGACGATGCGCGCTGGGTTGAGATTCGCTTTGATGTGAACGGCCCGGAAGCGATGGCGGCAACCATGCGCGCGCCCATCACGCTGACCCCCGTGAATGGGGTGATGGACATCATGAAAACGGACAGGGATGGTAGCCAGATTCGCTTCGAGGTGCTGGTGTCCAAACGTAACGGGGAGAAAATTGGCACGTTCACAGACTTCGTTCAGACGGATGCTGCCGGCAAGATCGTGCGTCTCGCTGGATTCAAGGGCGGTTCGTCCTGGACCCGGCCCACCGAAGAAGTCGCAACCGATTGGCGCTGGTCCTATCGAGCCGGATACGTGGACATCAACGGGCAATTCGCTGGGGGGTCGGAGATTATGCATCTGGCGTCCCACAAGGACCGCTTGTTTGCGGCCAACGGCTACTGGACGGACAGCCATTGGGTGGTCGCCGAGGGGGCGCCCAGGCAGTCCGCGCAGGTGCTTCGCCTGGACCAACCGGACGGTCAGTGGGAGGTGGACCTGGATATGGGGAAACGGAGTCCTCCGGAACTGGATTACATGAAAGGAAATCTGTTGAAGTCTGTGACCTTTTCGAAGGCGGGGGCCGAAGTGCTGGACTCGCCGGTCAACCTGCTCGTGATGGCGGCGGGGAACGTCAAGTCTCATGCCAGTGTCTGGGTGCGTGACGATGGCACGGGCGATTGGACGCATCAGGTTGTACATTCAGGTGTGGAGGAGAAGGTGAACGGCGGGACGCGGAACATCCGTTGGGTGCCAAGAGACATGGAACTGCATACGGATTCGGTCACCGCGGAAGAGCGCATATTTCTGCTACTGGGCAATCCCGGAATTCTATCCGGCGTCTACGACCCATGGTCACCATCGTCTATCCGTTGGGATGATGATGTTGAGTTCCCGAAAGAGGGCATGCTGAATGTACGTCCCCTGGGCATGGTGTCCGCGAACGGCGAACTCTACTTTTCCGGGGGAGGAACCATTTATCGTCGTCATGACGGGCCTCAGCCAACGTACTCAGAGGTTTTGTCGCTTGCCGAGGATCTGGATCCGGAGATGGGGGGTATTCGTGGGCTCTCGGCGATTACCAATCCTCATGGAAAGGGCGAGTCGCTGATTTTCATGTGGGCCCCGGACGCTAAGTCCAGCGGTGAGATCATCCGACTCGATCCCGACGGTCGTGGCGGCTACTCGGTCAGCAGTGAGGTCTCCGTCGGTAGCCTGATGGAGCAGTCTCTTGGAGGGGACACGCGAGCGGAGAAGACGTTGGGTGCCTACAACGACTTCTATCCGATCACGGATTCGGTGACTGGCGAGACGGTGCACGTCATTGGTTTTCAGTCAGTGATTTCCAACAACGATGCGGTTCGTGGTCAGGGCGGCTACTACAGGGGTGCCCGGTACGCGCTCCGGCAAGCGAATGGTGAGTACCGGGTGGGCGAAGTGAATGCCAACTATGCGCAGGGAAAACCTTCGTTGGTGGCGCCCCGCACATTTGTTCAGGGCCCCTTTGGTGGCGATTCTGTTTACGTGGCCGGCTACGACTGCAACTTCATTCCCTCCACTGATCACGCCTGGGTGTTTTCGACCAGCCTTTCAACCTTTCTTACGCCTATTCGAGAATAGACTGGAGGAAAAATCTCTGCTTGTTCGTCTCTCCCCTGATTACAGCAATCACTAATTCAGAGAGGGGGATGTAATGATCAGAAAGCTAGGATCTGTAGGGCTGGGGCTGTTGCTGCTTGGCGGCGGTTTTCCAGCACAGGCAGAAGACGATACTCAGATCGAAGAGATCGTGGTTACCGGTTCCTACATCAAGAGGGACAGCTACGACTCGCCGGCACCCATCCAGTTGATCGATACGGTCGACATTGAGGCCGCTGCAACGCCAAACCTGGCGGATATCATCTTCAATCAGACAAACAACTTCGGCACCACGGTGATGTCGAATCCGTTCGCTGACGGCAATAGTGCCTCAAGTAACGCGACGAGCTACAACGGCGGGCCCCAGGGCGGTAAGGGACGGCCGAACCTTCGCGGCCTCGGCACCCGAGCCACCATGTCGCTGATGGATGGTAAGCGAGTGATATTCAGTGACGCGAATGCCATGTATCCACAGATTGCGCTGGACCGAATCGAACTGGTTCTGGATAGCTCTTCGGCGCTGTACGGCTCGGACGCCATTGCTGGGGCGGTTAATTACATTCCGCTCAAGCGATACGAGGGTGTCAAGCTTGAGGTGTCCCGGCGCGATCTGCTCGATGTCAGTCACCCGGACGACACCCTCTCGGTGTTGATCGGCGGAGCGTCAGACAAGGCCAGTGGCCTGTTCGCCGTAACCCATCGGACACGGGATCGAATCAAGCAGTCAGAATTCCCTGACTTCATTCAGAAGTCTGCAGCGTCCAACTCGCGGAATTTGGTGGGTAGAGGGTTCCCCGGTGGTTTTCACGTTACATCCCGTGATGCAGATGGCAACCATGCAGGGTTCGCTGCCACGCGTCCCAATGAGTTTTCCGATCCGGGCTGCGAACACTCGTTGATGAACGACGGAGAGGATGCGACCAGTCCTTACCACCGCCGTTGGGGAATCGACGAGGGCTGGCGGTGCCGGTCGGACGTATCCAGCATTCTGGACTATCAGACCGAACTCGAACACACGCAGCTGTATACACGCTTCGACTATCAGCTCAACGATGACGTGGACCTGTATCTCGAAGGAATGGCCGGCTTTCAGGAGTTCAACAACCGCTGGATGCCCGCGCCTCTGAACGCTAACGACCGCATGAACGTTCATGGTGATATTGCGGGCAACCCCTTTGTTGCATTCATAGACCGCAATGGGAACGGTGCCATCGACGCGAACGAGAAGCTACGGGCTCAGGATAACTGCAACCACGTCGATTGCTCCTCTGGTGACGGCTTCGCCGATCGTGACTTCGACGGTGATGGTATTGCCGATCCGGCCGCGCAGGCACTGTGGGGCGTACCTCAGCTGTTGCTATCGGACACTGTGGATTCCGATGGCGACGGCATTCCGGATCGTATGGACGACGACGCTGCTGGCGTGAACTTTTCCGAGGATGTGCGGATTGCCAACTGGTCTCCATTCGGTAAGAACATACAGAGCTTGCCGGCACTCATCGAGGATGACGGCAACTCCCGTCGGGAAACCAAAGTGGACAACTTCCGGCTGTCAGGAGGTATTGCCATTGCGATCCCGGACACGACCTGGAGCGTGGACGTTGCAGCGACGTGGGAGCGTCGGACTGACCTGCACCCCATGGCGATCATTTCCCCGGTGAACTTTTCGACGCCTCAGTTGCAGGAGGCGATGCTCTGCGTAAATCCGGCGGATGCCTGTACGCAGTTCAATCCGTTCTCGACCAGTCAATTCCTTGTGATTGATCGAGTGCCCCAGAACACCGTGACACCGGATTCAGATCCGGCATACAACACGCCGCTTGAGATCGACAAGCTGATCAGCAAGAACCCTGATGAGCTGATCGAGGAGGTGATGATGTACGACGTCGTGGTAACTGGAACGGTTTATGAAGGCTGGGCCGGCCCCATTCAGCTTGCCGGCGGCTTTCACTATAGTGATCTGTCGTTCCTGATCACACCTAGTCAGCTGAACGGGACGCAGACGAACACTTTTGGTGCTGCGATCCAGGGTCTGGATGCCGCTCATGAAGGCTTCGACGTATTCGCCGAATTAAGCATTCCGCTTCTTGACGGCTCAGGCATGGTCGATTTCCTGGGCACGGCTGAACTTCAGCTTGCCGGCCGAAGAACGTCGAATGACGTCAAGGCCACGTTGGGGCAGGTAGGTGAGGGCTCGTTCGATGAGAACGTGGCCAAGGTGGCACTTCTCTGGCAGCCAACTGATATGCTGGCGGTGAGAGTCAGCTACGGCGAGGGGTTTGTCGTTCCTTACCTGACGGCCCTGTTCTCTACACCGAGTACGGCTACCCGTCAGGTGCTTGACCCTACCTGCTCGGCGATCCTCAGCGTCCTTGGTGTTCAACTCAGTAGCGATTACTGCGACTACAACGCGAATGGCACGGCGCAATCGGAGCAAGGCGTCAATACGCATACCTCGGGTAATCCCAACATGAAGCCAGAGACCTCAGAGACCGTGAACATCGGTTTCACGCTGAAATTGCTGGAAGGTGACCTGACCATTGACGTGGACTGGCTTGAGGCCGAAATCATCGGCCGGCCGTTCGCGTTCAATCAGACCACGCTGCCGGCATTCGAGGAATTCCGTTTTGCGCAGACGCTCCAGGGCTCGTCGTGCGCAGACATCAACTGCGCAACTCAGCTAAGGGCAGACTGGATTGCCAACGGTGAAGAAGTGAGTCGCATCGCACGTGCGGGCGGGAATGGCAGGATTACAGACATCTTCGCCAGCCAAACCAACCTACTTGGCCAGAGCATTGATACCGCCGACATAAACGTTCGGTACCGCTTCGACAATCCGTTCGGTGACTACGGTCGCTTTGTGGCGGGACTCCAGGCAACCTACGTCGACTCCTATAAGTTCCAGACCAATCCCATTGCGCCGACGATTGAAGGAGCGGGCAAGCGCAATAACCAGGGATTGGGCTCAGGTGCGGATATACCGCCGCTGCCCGAACTGCGCGTCAATCTGTCACTTTCGTGGACATACAAGAACCATTACGCTCGACTGCTTGCGCGCTACCACGACGAAGTCGAGGATCTCACTGCAAGTGGCGGCATCAAGTCGCAGAACTCTCTGGGCAAAGTACCGTCTGAGACCTATGTTGATGCGTACTACTCACACACCTGGGAGGGCTTGGTTGAGGATGGCACGACGGTTGTTTCATTGGGTATTCAGAATCTCTTCGACACCAAACCACACATCCTCGAGGATACGGGGGGCGTTGAGAATCTTCTAGACAACCCGTTTGGCATGATCTGGACACTTCAGCTCAGTCAGGAGTTCTGACTCCGAGGATGAGCTCAAAAAGAGCGTGACCCTATCGGGCCTCGCTCTTTTTTGAGCAGTCCAACCCCAAAGAGTGGCTGAGTGACTAGTGGATTCCACATTCTGAGGCGTCTCTAGGAAAGGGCCCGACCCCCACACCGCTGATACAAGTCAGTTCCCCCGGACCAGCGGTGCGGGCCCCACACTACTCGATGATCGGCCGCTCAGAGTGGTTCGCCGCATCGGCAACGCCATACCCCAGAGACAACACTGTGTATCAACTGGTGGAGCATTACTGGCCCTCAGATCTTAATCTGAACCCTCACTTTCACATGCTTTACTTGAACGGTGTTTACGACGCTGTTGGCTACTTTGATGCACCTACAAAGACGCTCAAGCTCCTTGCGCTGATTTGACTTACAGGTCACGCCTGCATGTAGGGTCAACGACGCCGCCATATTCTGGACGACGAGATTGATGGCGGTGCCACCTTTCATCGCAAAGATGTCACCGGCGAACAGGTCGGGCACGACGGCCAGCAGCAGGCCTGAAGCAGTTGGCACAGACCCGGGTGCTGCTGCTGGATGACTGGGGGTTGAAACCCTTGGGCCGCGCTCACCGGCACGACCTGATTGGCGATCATGGATGATCGTACAGCGCCACCTCAACCATCGTCATGAGCCAGTGCGAGTTTGAACTCTCGGATTACATCGCCTCCGGCAAGGACTGGCACTTTGCAACCCTGGAGACTCTCCGTCAACATGGTTGGCGCAGTCTTTTCTCTGGATGATTTCTATGAACGGGTGTCTTACATGGTGAATACGGTCGCAGGATCGGACACCTCACGCCCGGTGGCGTGCATCACCTCGGGCGAACGGGTGGCAAGTGCAGGTCGCCGAAGTAGGCGTTGCGGGTGCCGACGGCGTTGTGGGGGCTGAGCGTTACACTGAGCCGGCGCGCAATCGGCGACAAACCACCTTTTTTTGCGAAGAAGACTACCAGTTCTACATACAACTGTTGGCTAAAGCAAAAACAAAGGCGGGTGTGGCTGTCTGGGCGTATTGCCTGATGCCAAACCACGTTCACTTCGTCGTCATTCCCGAACGCAAAGACAGCCTGGCCAAACTCTTCCAGGAGTCTCATCGTCAGTACACGCGGCGCATCAATTTCCGAAACAACTGGCGCGGTCACTTGTGGCAAGAACGGTTTCATTCATTTGTCATGGATGAGCACCATTTGCTTTCGGCCGTTCGGTACGTTGAACTAAACCCCGTCAGCGCCGGGATATGTGCTAATCCAGCGGATTGGCGATGGTCGAGCGCGAAGGCGCATCTCACGGGGATTAACGATGGGTTGGTGAATGTCGAGCCTATGCTTGATCGCGTCAATAGCTGGAACGAGTACTTGTCCATCACAGAGGCAGAAACGGATCGAGAGCGCATTCGCCAACATTCCAGGACAGGTCGCCCTGCTGGGTCGGAAGCGTTTCTCAAGGAGTTGGAGAACCTGCTGAATCGGGAAATCCGACCCAGAAAACCTGGACGAAAGCCGCGCGAAATAAAGAAGAAGTAGCCGCTCGGACCAATTGGTTTCAAGGGCAAATAGGTACACTGTCCCCTACTTCGGTGGCAATCCTGAAGCCGGAAAAGGGCGCCGAAAAACAATCAGTTCAGCAGAGGTTTGGGCATGTGCGTATGGACACGCCCGGGATGTTTACCTTTTTTGAGCATTGTGAAGCTGAAGCAGACCCGAATCACGGTATACGATGTGCCTGGCTGGCTTGCCCGGGGAATGACAAACGAGGAGATCCTTGCGGAGTATCCCGAGTTGGCCACTCCGCGGATCCAGGCCTGTCTGGCCTATGCCGCCGATTGCGAGCGCCACTCGCTTAGGATCACAGCGACATGAAGCTGCTGCTCAATCAGAATCTCTCCCGACGATCGATCCCTGTGACCGAAGCTTACCGGCAGTACCCAGGTTGGGCTGCTGGCCCTGGCTTGCATCGCCGGCACCCGTAGGTCGTGGCAATCTGCCCCCGGGGACCCGCCGGCGCAGGCCTGCAGATGTCCCTAAACCAACTGCCAACAGGTTTCGTATCCACGGTCAGACAGTGATTTGTAGCAGGTTGCAGGAAATGGCAGGGTTGAAGGGCAATATTCGCAGGGCGCTGGTTGAAGATCTCGCCACCATCAATACAGTGGTCGCCGGCGCCGTGATGGCCTGGCCCATGGCAGAACGGGCCAAACGCCTGGCGCTGACAACCTTGCTGTATGACAACATTGACATGGCCAATTACGAACTCCTGGTGTTTGAAGAAGCCGGCAACGTGATGGGCGTCGCCGCCTGGGACCCCGCGGGGTTCACACTCGCAGGGGATGAAGCGGCCCCGGGGTGCTTTATTCCACGGACTTTATGTCAGGCCTGATGCGCGGGGCCGGGGCATCGGCAGGGACCTGATTGCGGCGGTGGCGCAACGGGCCCGGCGGTGTCATAAGGATGGACTGCTCATCAAGGCGGAACGCGTTTCCGTGGCCTATTTTGAACGCCTGGGCATGCCTCGGATGGCACCCGGTCAGGCATCAGGGTACCCGCATCAATTCTGGCTGCCACTATCTGACCCGGAGGTTCGGTCCCTGCGGATCTGAAGCTCAGTCAAAATCTCCGAGTGGCGAGTGCGATCGATACGGTAGCCCATGTGATGTCGGGGGCTTTCGCGCTGCCAGTTTCACCGGCTCGATCCTGAAACTGTCCACCCAGGCAAGCGCGTTACCGGAAAGAGGATTCGGGGGTTGGGTCAACAATAGGCTGGATAACCGCTTCCCGACCTCTGTGACCAACGCAGAGGGCCATACAACCCTTTACGGCTATGACCTGCGCCATGGCAAGCCCAATGAGATTACCGATCCCAATAACCAGGTGACAACAATTACTTATGACCCGTTAGGGCGAGTCACACAGGTCGATTATCCGGACGACGCCCATTTTTATGACTATGCCTATGACAAGAAAAACAGGCTACAGCAACTGGAAGCGTCTGGCGGGGTCGTACACATCTACGCTTATGTCATCGAAAGCGGCAAACTGCAGCATCAACATCTGCTCACGACCAGCTTACCGGTGGAGTTTCTTTACACCACACGTGATTATGATGCGCGTGGCTGGCTGGTTGCCGTGATAGATAGCATGACGAAATCCTCGCCGACAGGTGCGGCCACTACGACAAAGCAGGCTCGGACAGCGTACAGTTACTGGCCAGATGGTTGGCTGAAGACGGTAGAGGTAAGCGAAATTTCTACCTCGATGACCACTCGAGGAATCGGATATCGACGATGAATGAGCTAAAATGGCGGGCAGACCGCAATCAAGAACATCCCATGTCATCCATGAACTATCAACAGTACATCGAAATCACGCCCGGCAAACGCAGCGGTAAGCCTTGTCTCAAGCAGACTCGGATCACCGTATACGATGTGCTCGGCTGGCTTGCCCAGGGGATGACGACCGAAGAGATCATCGCTGAGTATCCCGAGTTGACCGCTGAGCAGATCCAGGCCTGTCTGGCCTATGCCGCCGACCGCGAGCACCACTCGCTCACGATCACGGCGGCATGAGGCTGCTGCTCGATCAGAATCTCTCCCGACGATCAATCCCAGCGCTAACCGAAGCCTATCCAGGCAGTACGCAGGTCGGTTTGCTGGACATGGGTCAGGCGAGTGATGAGGTCATCTGGCAATACGCCAAGCAGCACGACTTCACCATTGCCACGCTGGATGCTGACTTCCATGAATACAGTCTGCTCCGGGGTGGACCACCGCTCATCGTCTGGCTACGCTGTGGCAATCAACCAAGCAAGGTGATCGAGGAGAAACTGTTGGCAAGCCGGAGAGCGATCGAACACGCGGTGAGGGACCCTGCAATCTGGTGTATCGAGATCTACTGAGAGAGAAGGAAAGTGTGGCTGCCGGTCACAACAAGACCTATCATCCAGGTTGCGATCGAGTTACAACAGGTTTGTCAAGGCGCGTGCGCGGCAACCTGGACGCCTGGTCTTCTTGCGTTCGGCGGCAGTTGTTTGTTTACCAACCCCACTCCCACGTGCGGCAAGCCGCACTCGTCGTCGCCCCGGGCCCGGGGCTGCACCGCGC
This sequence comes from Pseudomonadota bacterium, assembly GCA_027624035.1. Classification (GTDB taxonomy): domain Bacteria; phylum Pseudomonadota; class Gammaproteobacteria; order Pseudomonadales; family Azotimanducaceae; genus UBA7455. Next base: position 126,559 of record JAQBUI010000001.1, read on the forward strand.
CAGTAGCAAGTAACATAATGTGAGGAATCAGGCGCAGTGCCCACAGACGATTGCCGGTCACCATCGAGCCTCCATCAACACCTTCGCGGGCAATCGCCTGCAGGCACTGTCCGCGCTGTCGCGCCGCATAATTTGCACTATGTTAAATGCCGCTGACGCTATAATGTGCCTCAGGAAATTTTTCGGTAGCGGGAGAAGGACTTCAAGCAAACCGCGCACCATCTGGTTGAATGCACTGGGGAAAACCGAGGGTTCGGCTACGAATCGTGTTGGCTGCATGCATATGCACATAAGGGTGTACCACAAGGGCTTATTCAGCAGATCAACACCGCAAAGCGCGTGACGTCCATTGCGGCCCGAGACGATGACTTCTATTCAGGATCGTACGTCTACTTAGTCGAGCGAGGGTGGCCGCTTAGTATTTTCATGGATGACTACTATGAGTCCACATTCCCTTCCGGCACAGCGATCAATCCGGGCGTTGTATGGGATCGGCGAAGAGGGCATCCAGGAGATCCGACGCCCATCGATGAGTGGAAGGGGCTGGGGGATAAGAAGAATAAACGTGCGGGAATTAAAGAACCTGATTGAGCGGGCCGTGTTGCTTAGCACGGATACTTATTTGATGCTCCCGGAGTTCGGCGCAGAACCAGCTTCTGAAACCTTGCGCGATGACATGACGCTCGCTGAACTGGAGCGACAACATATCCTGCAAACGCTCGGGCGAACGGGTGGCAAGATAGATGGTCGCGGTGGCGCCGCTGAACGATTGGGCCTGCATCACAACACACTACGCTCCCGCATGAAGAAGCTGGGCATTGTCCGCAACGCCGGGTCGGCTTACGTGCACAAAGAGGCCTGAGTCCCGCCGCCCTGGCAGGATCAGTCACTTTTCGCAATTGGCATGGTAAGTGCTTTTCATGCGGAGGGCGCCGCAACGATGGCGTTCGATGCCTGGACCTGAGCGAGGATCCTGTTTTGGCGAAACCACTGAGAGTTGGGCTCTTGGGTGCAGGGCCAATCGCCTATGCACATATGGCCGCATACCTGGAGTACCCAGATCAGGTCCGGTTGACAGCCGTGTGTGATCTGAATCTTGCCGCGGCAGAAACCTATGCAAAACAGGTCGGCGTCCCCGCGGTTTATTCAGACGTTCACGAGATGCTGCGTCGGGCCGACATTGATGCCGTGGGCATCTGCAGTCGCCACGACCT
>JAQBUI010000135.1 GCA_027624035.1 Pseudomonadota bacterium
CACAGCATGTTCAATGGCGGGTTACTGGCGATGGAACTCTCGGCCAACTCGGGCATTCCCTACGTCGTGACGGAACATGGCAGTGGAACGCTGATGCCTGGTCTTGATTCCGCCGAACTGAGTCTGCTCGGTCGGGTCGCTGGCAACGCCGCGAGGCGACTGGCGGTCAGTGCCTCTCTTTGTCGAGCCCTGGAAGAGCGGCTGGGGTCGACGCAATTGAAATTAAAGATGACATGGGACGAAGTACCCAACGTCCTGTCCCGGCGGTACGAGTCCGCGGTGCTGACGCCCGCCAGACGCGATCCGTTTACGTTTCTGACGGTGTCACTATTGACCCGAAACAAGGCAGTCGATGTGCTGATCAGGGCATTTTTTAGGGCCTTCCCCGGAGGTGACGTTCGGCTGAACATCGCTGGTGACGGTCCTGACCGGATGCGGCTTGAGTCTCTGGTGGATGAACTCGGAATCAAAGACCGTGTGCATTTCCTCGGATTGCTTGCCCGGGATGACGTGCCGGAGGCCATGGCCGCGTCGAGCGTTTTCGTGCTGCCCAGTCATATCGAAACTTTCGGGGTGGTGTTGATTGAGTCCCTCGCGCTTGGACGGCCCGTGATTTCAACCCGTTCAGGTGGTCCGGAGTCCATCGTTCGGGAAGCCGACGGTCTGCTGGTGCCCACCAATGATCCCGGTGCACTCGCAGCCGCGATGTGCCAGATCAAATCCCATTACGACGACTATGACGGCGCGAAGATCAGGCAGGCCTGTGTTGAGCGTTACGGTGGCCGGGCCATTGCCCGACGTCTATCGGAAATATATGACCCGGTGCTGCAAAATGCGATTTGAGGGGCTGGGGCTCTCGACGCTCCTCGTCAACGTCGCGACCACAGTGGTGCGACAGGTGATCGCCGGTTTGCTGACCTTCGCTGCGACCATCCTGATCGCAAGGGCCTACGGTCCAGAGGGCAATGGCATCTATGCCGTGGTGCTGTTGCTTCCGACCCTGCTTGCAACGCTGCTGAGCCTCGGTATTGGCCCGGCCAACGTCTATTTCCTTGGGTCGGGCCAGGTGTCTGTCCGGGAGGCGGTGCGAACAAGCTGCCTGATTGGCGGATGCCTGGTCCTGTTTGGTGCCTGCGCCGGCGCCGGGTTGATTGTTCTCGGTGACCAGGTCTTTCCCGGTGTACCCCCGATGTTGCTCTGGCTCTCGCTGGCCGCGTTCCCTGTGGTGTTGATCAACGGGTTTCTGGCCAGCGTGTTCCAGGGCCTGCAGCAGTTCCGGGTCTACAATGGGGTTGCTGTACTTCAGCCGGCGGTTTTCTTTGTGCTGCTTTGTGCTGTTGTTCTTTCAGATGATCGGCGCCTCATTGTATTGGTCGCCATGCAATTGCTTGCAGGGCTGATTGCGCTCGCATTTGCCAGCTGGTTCATTCGGCAAGCGCTGATCGATGAGGCCCATCCTGCCACCAGCACTGGATACAGCCGGAGCGTCATGGACTATGGCTGGAAGGCACATCTCGGCAACATTATCTCGTTCGTCAACTACCGCACCGATATCTTTCTGATCAATTTCTTCATGGCACCGGCATTTGCCGGGCTGTATGTGATCGCGGTCTCCCTTGCAGAGAAACTGTGGCTGCTCTCGAGTGCTGTCAGCACGGTGCTGTTGCCCCGGCTCTCGCAGCTTGGATCACAGGAGGACAAACGACAGCGGTTGACACCGATCGTCAGTCGGTTTGTGTTTTTGATTACCCTTGTCGCCAGTGGGTTGCTGGCGTTGCTGGCATTTCCAATCGTCCCACTGGTCTTCGGGGAGGACTATCGTGGCAGCATTGTTCCGATGCTGATACTGTTGCCGGGCGTGGTCGCTGTTGCCGGGGCAAGGGTCTGGGCCAACGACATTGCCGCCCGGGGCAGGCCGGAGCTCAACATGTATGTCGCCGGGGTGACGGCGATAACGAACATCACGGGTAACATCCTGCTGATTCCGGTCATGGGAATCAGCGGTGCAGCGTTTGCCACATCCGCCTCGTACTCGATCTGTGCCCTGATGACGCTGGTCATCTACACCCGGCTTTCAGGGAATGTCTGGTGGGTGACACTGTCTGTGAATGCAGCCGATGTGCGGGCACTCGTGCAGGCTTTGTCTGGTGGCGGTGCAGCCGGGCGGGGCAAGCCATCGACACCAGCTACCAATGGGACAAGGGATTAGTTCACATGCACATCATCACCGTAGTCGGAGCACGTCCACAGTTCATCAAGGCGGCAACGGTCTGTCGGGTTCTACGGGAACAGTTCCCCACGGTGAGGCATCAGTTGATTCATACCGGGCAGCACTATGATGCGGCCATGAGCGACGTGTTCTTCACTGAACTGGACATCCCGGTGCCGGATCATCATCTGGGCATCGGGGGTGGCACCCATGGCCAGAATACCGGACGAATGCTTGAGCACCTTGAGCAAGTCCTGGTTCAGAATCGACCCGACAGGGTGCTTGTCTATGGCGACACCGATTCGACCCTCGCCGGTGCGCTGGCGGCCGTGAAGCTGAATATACCGGTCGCCCACGTGGAGGCCGGCCTGCGGTCCTTCAACCGGCGGATGCCGGAGGAGATCAATCGAATCCTGACGGACCATGCAGCAGACCTGCTGTTCACCCCGACAGCGACGGCCTCGGCGCATCTCGCCCATGAGGGTATCGCTGATGAGGCCGTGATCCAGGTCGGGGATGTGATGTATGACGCGGCGCTATTCTATCGCGGCCGGGCGCAGGACATGAGCAGAGTGATCTCAGAGCTGGACCTTGCGGGTCAGCCCTTTATTCTGGCAACCGTTCACCGGGCAGAAAACGTTGATGACGCGGGTCGGCTTGGGCGCATCCTGGAGGGACTTGGTCGAGCGACGATCCCGGTGATTCTGCCCATGCATCCAAGGACCCGTCAACGTCTGTCCGACTCCGGACTCAGGGCTGCGGACAACATTCGGATCATTTCGCCTGTGGGATATCTGGACATGGTGGCACTGGAGATGGCGGCAAGCCGAATCGCAACCGATAGTGGCGGTGTTCAAAAGGAAGCCTACTTCCACGGCGTGCCCTGTATCACCCTGCGTGAAGAAACGGAATGGACGGAACTGGTTGAGTCCGGCGCCAATGTGCTGGTAGGCACCGACGTGCAGGCGATCGAGTGGGCTCTGAATCACCCGTTACCGGATGCTGGCCCCGACCGTGGGGACTCGATGACACCCTATGGCCAAGGGAATGCGGCAGATCTGATCGTGAATCACCTGGTGAATCAGATCTGATATGGCCGATTGTGTGGTCTTTAGGCCAAACCAGCGGCTACATTGCATAATGGTGGCAGGATGAAAGTGCTCTATGTCACGGGGCTTTGTGACCCCATCAAAGATATCCTGACCGGCAAGACGGAGCGGGAGGTCACCCACTCGCCGGGCTTTTTTCATCCCTGGTACAAGCTGGTTCAGCGGGGGCACCAGGTAGACTTCGTGGTTGCGTCCAACTTCAACGAACCGTATGACATTCGTGTCGACTGGTTCAGGCCTGAGAATATCTACGCCAACGTATATGATCCATTCCTCGAGGCGCCCTGGTACCGTCGCATACCACGTCTGATCAGTCGCTTCATCAGGTTGTTCTATTACACCGACAGGGCCCTGCGCGAGAATCACTATGATTTCGTCTATTGCAAGGCGTTCAATGAAGGGCTTGTGGGGAACATCGTGGCGAACCTTCACGGTGTGCCATCGGGCATGCGATCCATGGGGACGATGCTCTATGATGACTTTGAGCGGTATGGTTCGTTCGGAACCGCCATCAGGCGGCCGGTCGAGTATCTGACCTTCAAACTGTCCAAGGCATTTTTCATCATGACTGATGACGGCACGAAGGGAGACCTCGTCTATGAGGCCTGGAAGCCCAGACCGGAAAAATACCCCTATCTGTTCTGGAAGACCGGCGTTGCCATCAAGTCAATAGACGATCTTGAGTCTGATGTGGTCATTCCAGATCATGACTACCTGTTCTTTGCGGCACGCTTCGATCGTTGGAAGCGACATGACCGGATCGTGAGGATCCTTGAAGGGCTCCACAAGAGAGGTCGAATGCTCCATCTGTACCTTGCAGGGCCGGTCCAGACGCCGACCTACCATGACGAGATCAGGAGTCTGGTGCGTCAACTCGGTCTTGAAGACTACGTCCATTTCCTGGGCCCGATCAATCAGGATGACCTGAGGCGATACGCCTATCATGCCGTTGCCAATCCGTTGATGTACAACGTCTCGAACCTGGGAAACGTGTTCTTCGAAACGTTCTCGACCGGGGCGGTGATTCTGGGCCTGGATGACGGCTCGCTGGATGACTACATTGACGATACCTGTAACGGCTTTATCGTCCGGGATGAGATGCATGCCATTTCGGTGGTCGAATCGATTCTCGATGGCCTGGTGGACCGGGCCGAGGTCCGCCGGCTGGCAATACAGACGGCACGCAAACGATTCCTGTCACTGGAGGAACGCTTCGACATGGAAGTGGACCTGATCGAACGAACGGCGCAGGGGGTGGGTTCGTGACGCGTCGCGCTGATGCGAAGGCCGGCACGGCAGCAAGAGTGCTGCACTTCGTGCCGGGATTTCGTTCCGGCGGAATCGAGTCCCTTCTGATGGAACAGTTTCGCTGCCTCGAAGGGCGACTTCAGTACGACTTCCTGGTGGACTCGGTGGAGCAACTCGATGCGTTCGCTGAAGTGCGGGCAGGTGGCGGCAGAGTGTTTCAGATGGGCCGATATCTGGATGCACCGATTCGGTATCAGCGAACACTCATGCAGATATTGCGTGAACATGGTCCCGGATATGTGGCACTGCACAGCCATGTGGTCGTTCGTGCGTTGCCGGTGTTGTGGGCGGCGCGATGGTGCGGCATCCGGCGGCGGATTATTCACTCTCACAGCGGCAGCTTGAAAGGGACCCCGGAGCATCGGTTGTTGGCACTGATCGCGCCCCTGTCGTTGGCGTTAGGGACGGATTACTGGGCCTGCAGCCAACTTGCAGGCCAGTTCATGTTTCGTCGCAGGCCTTTCCTGGTGGTGCCGAACACGATCTCCGCCGGCAGGTTTGCGTTTGACGTTGCCGAGAAAGCTGCGGAGCCGGGTACCGAGCATGCCGAGGTTGGCCGCGTACATGGGCAACAGAATGAAGATGACCAGCATGCTCAGTTTGATCAGCCCTGCAGCCCCCGGGTCGCCGGATTCCAGCAGCAGTGCGATGATCGTCAGAAAGCAGATCATGGCAAGGCCAGTACACAGGCTGTCGATGCCATCAGTCATGTTGAAGGCATTGCTGGCCGCCACAAAGGAGAACACCGTCATTGGAATGGCCCAGCGTCCCATGGTTGTTTCACCGGGGCCGAACAGGTAGCCCAGGGTGTTGAGCTGGAGCAGGGCCAGGGTACATAACATCACGCCAATCGCGCCATCGAGTGCCAGCCGCACCACCGGGTTGATACCGTGGATGTCATCAAAGGCATGGGTCATGACCAGCACCGCGAGCAGCACGCCCACAACCGGCCAGAAGTCATCGGGGTAGGGTATGGCGTCGGTATCCAGCGGTGTCAGGATGAGGATGGCAAAGAGACTGAGGTAGATGGCCACACCGCCCATCAGCGGCACCGCACCAAGGTCCTGTTTTCGTTCGCTGTCTGCCCGATCCACCAGTGACAATCGGACGGCGAGGGGATTTAACAGCGACAGGAAACCAATCAGTAACACTGCGCCCGCAAAAAAACTCGTGATGAGTTCGAGATCCAAGTTGACTTCTCCAGAGATCAGCTTGTATTAAACCTGAATCGGGCCATATATAAAGCGGACTTTGTAAGAACATGTAAGCGGCTAAATTGAAATGGCGGCCCATCTGATATATTGTGCGCGCCTTGTCCATGCAGAGTTCCGGCAAGTTCCGAGCCGGTCAATTCCAGTCGGCCAGACCCGGGAATTCATTCTACAGCATCGATAAAGTACCCATCAGGAGAGGTGTCCGAGCGGTTGAAGGAGCACGCCTGGAAAGTGTGTATACCGAAAGGTATCGAGGGTTCGAATCCCTCCCTCTCCGCCACTAATATAACTTAAGTATCTGATTATATTATATTTTTTGTTTTTAGTTTTTTTTCACTATCAAAACGACTATCAATTAATAGCTCGCGGTTAGTAAGAATAAACACCCTTTTTCAACATTCAGAAAAGTATCGTAATCCCCGGGAGTCGCCTGTCACCCCCTCTTTCCGCTGCCTCATCCACGAATTGAATGAGTTGAGCATCAGAAATTCGGCCATATGTCTCTAGAATCCAAGCACTGGTCGATCGAAACCGTCATCGATGTGTAGTCGATGTGCCGGAAATCAGAATAGCGTCGTTTGTTGGTCGGCCAGGTCTACTGGCGGTGAGCGGTTTTGTGGGTCAACTGGCCGATCCAGTCCCAGGTGCTTCAGGATCTTCTGAATAACATCAGGATCCTCTATGGATGCAATGATCCTGACGGGCCCACCACACTTCTCGCATTTCTCAATCTCGATGGCGAACACACGCTTAAGCCGCTTCGCCCACGTCATCGAATAGACCTTTGGTTTCGGGTTCTCTTGTTCTTCCACCGGTTTCTGCGGAACAACGTCTTTACGCAGTTTGCTATTGGGAGAGAACACACCATGAAACCGCGTGAGGTTGACCCGTGGTTTGGGCACCAGCGCTGCCAGGCGCCCCATGAATTCCAGGGGACTGAGTACGACATGGGTAGTTCCGTCGTCGTACGGTGTCTTCAAGGCGATGACGACGTTGCCATTGTTGGCCAAGGACAATCGTCTCTCGGCGATGGCTGGTCGCGTGATATAACGGCACAAACGCTCAAGCTTCTTGCGCTGATTTGACCTGCAGGCAATACCAGCATGCAGGGAAAACCCCGCCTGCTTGCTGACCAGATCGTCGCCTCTACGCGATTCAGTTCTGACGGGAACAGTCTGTAGCGTTAACGCCTTCCGCCCTGCATTGGGACCGAATGCCAGGCGATACGTAATAGATGCACCCACGATCGCACCCATGGCATCCTCCTCATCCTGCATCAGATCCAGATATTCAGACTCGGCATAGTCTTGATAGGTCCTTCCATAATTTCACCTCATTAATCTTCTTGTTTGCACAGGTTTTAAGCCTGTCTACAAGGTATATATGGCGTATGTAGGAACCCGATCAGTTTTTTTTATAAATGCAAAAAATGTTTTTTAGTTCGACCCGGCGTGATTCCAACAATGTTTTCCAATGTCTCAAGTGGTGGAATGTTTTTTATATTGGTTGTCATAGGCTTTACCTCACATGTTTTTGATTAATGACGAAAGTATTTTTCGTGGTTGTCGGAGGTGTAACGGTGATTAATAGATGACCATGGCCTGACCATTCGAAATGCTCAGAAGGCCCTAAATGACTGTGTGATGATTTATGCAACCATTGTTACAAAAGCTGTATATGCTGCTACAAAATATTTATCAGGTTG
>JAQBUI010000136.1 GCA_027624035.1 Pseudomonadota bacterium
CCTGGCGCACCGGCATCCAGAGCGGGTCGAATCCATGTCTGCAAGCTGGGATGCCTGGTATACACGATGCCTGGCGGATACGGGGAAGTGACTCCCGCGGTGCTACCCTCGGCGCGCGCAATCGCGTCAAGTCGCGCCAAGCTCATCAATTACATCTTTGCGGAGCAGCACCGGTTCGGGATAGGCCATGGTCGAGATCAACCACTCGTCTTCGACGCGCCTGAAAGACCAGGTCCATCGGGTGATTGATCTCGGCAGATGGACCTCACCCCTGACCGGGTGGCCCATTGGGTCCATCAGGTCGCGTTCCGGGTCTGCAACATAATGTGTGACGTAGTTGGTGGCGGTCGCATGATCTTCGTCTTCCAGATCGATCAGAAAATTGTGGCTCAGGGTGACGTTGACGTTGTGGTCCACCGATGCGATACGGGCGAAATGCTCACGGATCGCCTCGCGTCCCGCCAGTGTGAACGCACGCCCGTCCTCGGTAAACAGATCGGCGGTCGCGGCCTGATCGGCTTCCAGCAGTCGCAGGAATCGGTAGACCAGCCGCTCACAGCGGTAGTGAATATCGGCCTCGTTGATCAAAGACATGGTCGGCTCCGTGGTATCCGGGTCACGATGCACTCCACTTCCCGTATCGTTCCTGATTGAACCAGCGTTGCCCAACGTCCAGAAAGCCTCTGGGGCCGCGCTTGCCATATTCGAACGGATCCTGCGTACCTTCCATCCAGCGATGCAGGCGCTCCTCCATTTCCTGCACGGCGGGCCGTGCGTCTGCAGAATGGACGATGTTCCTTGTCTCCAACGGGTCCTCGTGGCGGTCGAACAGCCAGGGCTCACGCTCATTGTTGTACCAGCGCGCATAGGTATAACGTTCCGTCCGAACGCCTCGCCAGCGGCCAACCCACTGTTCCCGGTTTGGCCAGCCAGTACCCATATTCATCAGATACACGGATTCATTGGCGCGGGGTGTGTGGTCGGGTTCTGCAGGGGGCTCCTGTCCTCGCCAGATCGGTGAAATATCCCGACCCTGGAAGCTCTCTGGCGCCTCCACGCCACAGGCACCGAGCAGTCCCGGCACGATATCAATGGCCCCCATGAAGGCACTGCTGCGAGACCCCGGCGTCGTGCCCCCCGGCCAGCGAATCAGGAAGGGAATATGCGCGGATTCGTCATAGGGTGTGGCCTTGGAGGCCCTCATGTGCGGATGCAGCCACATATCACCGGGCTTGCCGTAGCCATGGCTGGATAAATGATCGCCATGATCTGATGAATAACAAACGATGGTGTCGTCCGCCAGATCCAGATCGTCGAGGGCACTGAGCAACCTACCCATCTCGGCATCCAGTCCCGTACAGCTCGCGTAGTAGTCAGCCAGCTCCCGGCGTGCGAAGTCGGCCATCTGGGGCGGGACGTTGCCCGGCAGGTCAATGTTTGCCGGATCATAGACCTCAAATTCCTTTGGATGTGCCGGATAGGGCCAGTGAGGTGGCCGCCAGGAGACGAACAGCGCAAAAGGATCATCTCCTCTGGTTTCCTTGTGGTCCCTCATGAAATCGATTGCGAAGCTGGTCTCGGCAGTGGGTGACCAGCCCTGGGTCTGAATGGTCCCCCGGTCATTGTCGTGATACATCTGGTCGTAGTAGTTTCCACCGATACCGTGCACCGCCTTCAACAGGTCCAGACCATAGCGGTTCTCTTCCGGATAGGGCGGTTCTCCCAGATGCCAGACGCCAATGTGGCCTGTGTGGTAACCAGCATCCCTGAGAACGCCCGGTAACGTCGGAATGTCCCGAAAGGGTTCCATCTCATTGCAGATCACACCATTTTTCCACCCGTAGCGACCTGTCAGCAGAATGCCGCGAAATGGCGTGCACAACGGATGATTGGAGAACATGTTGTCACACACCATACCTTCAGAGGCCATCTGGTCCAGGTTCGGCGTCTGGACCACCTTGTTTCCGTTCGCGCCGAGCGCCGTGTAGCGCTGCTGGTCGGAGAATACAAACAGGATATTCATTCAAGCTTCCTTGAGCTACTAAGGGAAACACTACTAAAAGTCATCTGGCATTGCCAATGGCGCTCAACTTGCCCCCCGATGCTGGATGATTTGACTGGCCGCAAGGCAGCCCGCGGCCAGCGCATCTGCCACATCATCCGAGGCGCACCAACGGCTCAGAAAATGTGCCGCGAAGCAGTCGCCCGCGCCGGTCGTGTCGATCACCTGCGCGACTGGAAACGCAGGTTGGTGGTAGATCTGTTCCTGCTGAATCGCGACTGCACCGCCGCTCGCCAGGGTGATCACAAACAGTCCGGAGTGATCACGTGCGATGCTGTGCAGGTGATCCCGAAGTGCATGCTCGGAAGGTGACAGACCAAATATACAGACATCGGCAAAACCCCGATCTTCAATCAGGGCATCGAGATCAGACACTGGCGTGCCCGAGGCATCGGCGAAGTCAACAATCCGCCGGCCCTCGGTGGGCAGGCGAACCAGCCTTTGAAACAGTGGCGCGATCTCCTGGTAGCGTGTTAGCACCACAAGGTCTGACGATCTGATCGTCTCGCACTGGGACTCAGACACCTGCCAGTCGAGCAGTCCCCCAGGGTCGTAGTCAAAAAAGCGGCGTTCACCATGGTCGTCCAGCCGAATCCCGATTGACGGTGTGCTGTCCGCTGGCGTCAGGTCATGCCGGATGCCGGCGGCGTCCAGTCGGGCGGTGAACGCTGTTCGGGCATCTTCTCCAACCGTCGACAGAAGGTGAATCTCCGCGTCCGGAAACGCCCTGGCCGCATGCATTGCGAAGTTGAAAGTGATGCCCCCCAGGCGTGGCTCCGGTTCGCCTTCGTAATGGTCGAGGCAGCACTCTCCCGCCGCCACAATCTTCATGAGCGCCAGTACCTGCCCGGGGGGCTACCCGTGGCGACTGAGATGGGTCGCCTGCTGGACGATATTGCCATCAGGGCCGTTGCTGGTCCTTTTGCATGGATTTCGAGGTGACTGTCCGGTCGCCCGACTTGGCTGAGGGGTCCCAACGGGCCGACATCAGATAGCGCAGCGACAGTTGCAGGGCCCGGGCATCATCTACCCGTTGCAGTGCCTCGATGCTCCAGCCCCGAACATGATGGTGCCAGTGGAACAGGTTGTCGTTGAGCTGCTCGATCGTCCCGTCTTTGCACGCTTTTTTGCCCAGTCTGGAGATGGCAAAGGTGGCGTTGCGAACCACGATGGCGTCCTCGTCACAGAGCGCCTGCGCCAATGCGTCAACTACCGTTGCATCCAGTGAGGTCTGTTGTTGGCCCAGCATACCCAGTGCTTCGATGGCGGCGCGACGTACGGATGGGTCGGGGCTGGCCGCGAGGGCGGTGACCGCGGGGACTGCATCGATTGCACGGAGTCCGATATCCCCAATCACATCGATGATTCTGGTCTGCTCGTCAGGACCGGCATGGTCCAGACGGGCCAGCAGTTCTGGCAGGGCTCGATCGCCGGCCCTCACGACGCCGTAGGCAGCGATTGATCGAATGTCGGTGTCATCGCTGAAAAAGCGGTCGTACAGGACGTCCAACCCCGCTGGTGTTGAACCGAGCTCATAGGCTGCTCCGATGGCCTTCTTGTCGTCACGGCCTGACAGCGCGGTGGATAGATCGTCGACAGTTCGGCTGGATGTTGTTGCCTGTTTTCCTCCGGGATCACCGAGATGCCAGGACCAGACGTACTTCCAGATCGGAGTCTGGGCGTCGTCCTGGGGGCCCCGCCAGGCCGATGACGTATGGTTCCAGCTTGGCGCTGTTGGTTCCTCGTTACGAGCAAACAGAAACTTCACCATATGCCGTTGTCGCCCGGACTGATTGGCGCAATATCTGCCATGAACGAGATCAAAATGGACGATGGAGACCGTGCCTGCATCCCCTTCAAGTGGAATTTTGGCATCCTCCCAGGGGGCGTTGATTTGCTGCATTTCAGATACCAGTTCCGGGTACCTGGCAGCAAATTCGCGCTCCATTTCAGCGTAGCGTTTGAAACGCTCGGTGCCGCGAAACGCGGCGTCGTCCATTTCCTTTCGCAGCTGGGAAAGGATTTCCCCGCGCAGGGAATCCGCCTTGCGATGCAGTCTGTCGACGTCCCGTCGGCTGGTGTATTGACTGGCCGGCACGATCCCGGTAGGACCTGCCGCCATCGGCGTATCCTGCGGATAGTAGAACAGCATGACGTAGCGAGTCGGATGATAGCGACGCAGCCCGTCAACAGCATTGTGTGAATGATTGTCACCGTCCTTATGCAGCGCCTGGGCACCGTCCGGATAGTTGACGTGATCGTGACGATGAAAATGCAGGTAATAGTCAGGACCGAGTATCGACGTCAAGGCACCTGTGACCCTGGGTTCTTCCAGCATCCTGCGGAGTTCAGGAACGCAAGGCAGCAGGTTGTTGTGTCCGAGCGGCCCGGTTTCGTCAAGTGGTTCGAGTTCTTCATACATGCGGGCGTGATAGTCGCGAGGAAGGTCAGACTGCAGCTGTAGATAGCCTTCCACAATGAAGCGCTGCATGGCGTCATCATCAAGGCGGTAATTGATGTCGTTGTCGGTCACGTGTGTCACTCAGGGGTCCCTATGTTGTACTGGTACGCTACTCCGATCTGATTGTGTCCTCAAGAACAGGGCTGCCGAATCACCCCAAAATGCAGCCCCCGCGCTGGCATTGTCGCGGCACTACGAAACCGAAGGCGCGGGCCATCAAAATACGCTAGCCTGTCCTGAAATGGTCAGCCGGAGGCTCCATTGGAACAGCCAGTTATTCTGCCGCTCGATCAGGCAGACGCAGCGCTGTCACTGGTTGGCGGCAAAGCACGTTCGTTAGGCCGGATGCTGGCAGCTTCACTTCCGGTGCCGCCTGGATTTGTGGTCACCACCAGCGCCTATCGTCAAGGCGCTGGCGGGGCAATCACCGACGCCATCGGGGAGGAAATTATCCGGGCCTATCAGCAACTTGGGTCCGGTGCGGTGGCCGTTCGTTCCTCCGCCACGGCCGAGGACCTGCCGGATCACTCCTTTGCCGGTCAGCAGGATACTTTTCTGAACGTGGTGGGTGATGGGGCACTGCGCCAGGCTGTGCAGGCGTGCTGGTCGTCACTGTTCAACGATCGCGCGGTCACCTATCGCCGCGAGATGCGAATCACAGAGGCCACCGTGACCATGGCGGTCGTCATTCAGCGGATGATTCCTGCAGACTCTGCAGGCGTGCTGTTCACTGCCAATCCCCTGACGGGGGACCGAAACCAGATAATCGTCAACGCCAGCCTGGGGCTGGGGGAGTCTGTGGTCAGCGGCTCGGTCTCTCCGGATGAGTATATTGTTGAACGCGAAACGCTCGCGGTCGCCGCGAGGACAGTCGGCCAGAAAGCCTCCCGCATTGATTCGGCTGAGATCGGGACGCGCACCACACCGGTGGAAGCCGGCGATACCGTTGCCTGCCTTGACGATGACCAGATCAGAGTGTTGTGCCAGCTGGCCCTGGACGCGACCAGGATATTCGACGATGTACCCCAGGACATCGAGTGGGCGTTTGCAGGCGACACGTGCTGGCTGCTGCAGTCCCGTCCCATCACCAGCCTTCCACCTCACCCGATTGAGGATCTGACGTGGCAGCCGCCGGAAGGCAGCACCAGGGTGATTCGCCGGCAGGTGGTCGAGCACATGCCTCAGCCTCTGTCTCCTCTGTTTGAGGAACTGTATCTGGAACAGGGTCTGGAGTCGGGCATCGATGCCCTGATGGCGAAATGGCAGGCACCCTTTGATATCTCTGACTTCGTCGATCGCCCGTTATTCGTGACAGTAAACGGCTACGCCTATTGTCGTGCTGACTACCGGGTACCCTGGAAGTCACTTCCGAGAATGATCGCCTGGTACGTTCGCAGGATCGTGCCTATCGTGCGCGATGCCGTGGCTTTCTGGCGAGAGCAGCAGTTGCCGGAGTTTCGCCGGCGGGTCGCCGAGTGGCAGGGAGTGGACCCGGTGGAAGCCGACAGTGCCACGCTGCTCGAAGGGATGTGCGCACTCAGCCGTGCTGATGCGCACTATTGGTGGGGCGTTACGATGGCGGTCGCCATGGCCAAAACGACCGACGGTCTGTTGCACTGGTATCTGCAAAGCTGGTTCATGCCCGGAAAGATACCGAGCGGCGCGTTCCTGCGTGGCTACCCGTCCAGAACGCTCAGTGCCCAACTGGAACTGGCTGCCATCGCTCAAGGGGTCAGCGACGCGGGTCTCGCTGATCTGCTCGCCAATACCGGAGACGATTCCGTCATCGACGCTCTTTTGCATGGAACGGGAGCAGAGGAGAAGGGCAAGCCCATCGCGGACGCGCTGAGGCAGTATTTTGAAACCTATGGCCACCAGATCTATACCCTGGACTTTTGCGAACCGACCCAGATCGAAGACAAAGGACCTGTGCTGGACAGTCTGCGGGCCATGGTTGCAGCGGGTCGATTCGATGCCGGGTCCCGCCACCGCGCCATCGTCGACGAGCGGGATGCACTCATCGACTCGATGCGCGGCCGGGTTGGCCCGGTACGGCGCTGGTTGTTCAACAGGATGCTGGCCTGGGCCATACGGTTCGGTCCGGATCGGGAAGAAGCCCTCTTTTACATGGGGGCGGGTTGGCCAAAGCTACGCAACTTTGCGGCTGAACTAGGCAGGCGCCTGAGACATTCCGGTGACCTCGAGCAGCCGGAAGACATCTACTATCTGCGGGTCGAGGAGATCAAAGCGGCCCTGGACGGCAGTTCAGCCGGGCTCGCAGAAACGGTCAGAACGCGACGGGAATTGCGGGCCGCACGCTGCAGGCTGCATCCCCCACCGATGGTCCCGGCGCATGCCCGATTCAAGTTTGGTTTCATTGACATGTCTGCGTTCGAAACGCAGAAACGGAACCTGCCTTCCCAGAGCGAGTTGCAGGGTTTCGCGGTGAGCCCGGGTACGTTTACCGGCGAAGTCAGCCTGATCATGTCCCCGGCCGAGTTCAAGCTGATGAAGCCCGGCACGATTCTGGTCTGCCCGACGACTTCACCCGCCTGGACACCACTATTTTCCCAGGCGGAGGCGCTCGTGACTGACATTGGCGGTATTCTGGCTCATGGTTCGATCGTGGCGCGGGAGTATGGCATCCCGGCGGTGCTGGGAACGGGAAACATCACGAGGCGGGTCCGCAGTGGCCAGCGCATCACCGTCGATGGCAGCGCTGGCGTCGTCACCCTGCACGACTGACCGGTGCGGTCAGGACCGCGCCCGCTGTTTGTCATCCGATCATTCGGCCGGCTTGCGGGCCCGGTATACAAACCTGCTGGTCTTGCCGCGGATGTCGGGGCTCATGACCATGCTGGTCAGATCGTCGGCATCGCTTGCCAGCACATCAGATCTGGCCTCTACAATGGGTTCTTCCCCTGATCGGGTGGGTAGTAGTCACCTGACTATCCCTTCTGGATAAAGATCCAAGCCACC
>JAQBUI010000035.1 GCA_027624035.1 Pseudomonadota bacterium
TCGGCATCTGCGCGATCATTTGACGGTCTGCGTCTGTCAGCTGACTGTCGAGGTTCTCTACGGGTGGTGGCAGCGGGCCGGGTTTGCCGCGGTGCATGTTCAGCAATGACAGGATCGACGATGAGCGCAGGTAGTCCGCTTCGTCGCTGGTATCCGCCGTCAACACGTTGAAGCCCAGCATCAGGTAGGGCTGGCTCAACTGTTCCGAGGGTGCGAAGTGCTGCCGATAGACCTTGATTGCCTGCTCCAGCATGGCAGGTGCAAAGTGGGACGCAAACGCGAACGGCAGGCCCAGCATGCCGGCAAGCTGGGCGCCAAACAGGCTGGAGCCCAGAATCCACAGCGGGACATTGGTGCCGGCGCCGGGCACGGCCAGCACCCGCTGCCCTGGCTGCGGGTCTTTCAGGTAGTGTTGCAGTTCAACCACGTCCCGGGGGAAATCATCGACGTTCCCGGTCAGGGTCCTGCGCAATGCCTGGGCCGTGAACTGGTCGGTCCCCGGCGCGCGCCCGAGGCCGAGGTCAATCCGGTCGGGGAACAGGGACGCCAGAGTACCAAACTGTTCGGCAATAACGAGCGGTGCGTGGTTGGGCAGCATGATGCCTCCCGCACCAACCCGAATCCGTGAAGTGCCGCCCGCCAGATGGCAGATCACGACCGCAGTGGCGGCGCTCGCGATGCCGCGCATGTTGTGATGCTCGGCGACCCAGTAGCGGTTGTATCCCCACTGTTCAGCGTGCTGGATCAGGTCCAGGGAGTTGGCGAGCGCGGTGACCGGTGTGCTGCCCTCGGTCACGGGTGACAGATCAAGGATGGAGAAATGGGTCATATGATCATCACCTTGCCGATGACTTTTCGGTCGACGAGAACCTGGTAGGCTGCCACGATGTCGTCCATGGGGAACCGATGGGAAATATAGGGTTTGATGCGGTCGTGGGCGAGCCAGTCCATCAACGTCTCGTGCATTTGCCTCGCGGCTTCCGGCCGGTGCCTCGCGAGGCCACCGAGGCTATAGCCGATAATGCTCGCGTCCTTGACCAGCAGATGATTGGTTTTGGCCAGTGCCGCACGGCCGCTGGTGAAGCCGACGATCAGAATACGCCCGAATGGTGCGATGCAGCGCATGGATTCATCGAAGACGTCGCCGCCCACCGGGTCATAGATGACGTCGGCCCCGAGCCCGCCCGTCAGGGCCTTGACCTCGTCGCGAAATCCCTCACTGTAGTTGATGGTGTGATCTGCGCCCAGAGTCTTGACCACTGCGAGCTTGTCGTCGGTACTGGCAGTGGCAATGACCCTGGCCCCAAACAGCTTGCCAAGGTCCACCGCGGCCAGTCCCACGCCGCCTGCTGCGCCATGAACGAGCAGGGTCTCGCCATGTTGGAGGTTGGCCAGCCGCAGTCCCTGATAGGCAGTTGCATAGCCGTTGCCGAACGCCGCGGCCAGCTCAAGGTCCACCTTGTCAGGCAGAGCCTTGAGGCCGCTCGCCTTGACATTCACGATCTCCTGGCAGCCCCCGGGGGTAATCACCTTGTCGCCGGCGGCCAGATGTGTGACACCGTCGCCAACGGCCGAGATGATCCCGCCGCCCTCGCCGCCGACCACAAAGGGCGGCTTGACCGAGTCCTGGTACTCTCCGGCCATGCGGACAAGGTCACTAAAGGAGATCCCCCGGGCCTGCAACTGCACCTGGACCTCACCTGACCCTGGCGCAGGTGGTGGCTCGACCTCTCTGACCACCAGATCTTCGTGGCTGCCGAATCGTTCACAGAAAACAGCTTTCACTGCAAGCCCTCACTTGAGATGTTCGAAAGTTTAGCAGCCTTGAGCGTGCCCGTCTCAGGCACGCTGTAGTCGTGCAAGGAGGTGCACAAGCCGGCACCTCGCATCAGTAACTTCCATGACAGCCTTGCGTGCCCGTCTCAGGCACACCGTAGTCATGCAAGGAAGTGCACACGATGGCACCTGGTCAGTACCTCCATGATTAAACTCGGGCCCAGCGGGTCAGGTGGCTACCCGGATGATGCGGGTTCCCACATTCCCCCCTGCGAGCAGATCCACAAACGCGGCCGGTGCCTGTTCCAGGCCGTCGAACTCATCGTTCAGCGGGTTGAGTTTGCCAGAGGTAATCCAGCCCTTGATTTCTGCCCGTGCTGCTTCATAGCGCGCAGCGTAGTCAAACACCAGGAAGCCCTCCATTCGAATCCGCTTGTTGACCAGTAGGCCGGGAATCCCGGTGGGCGCCGCAGCAGGGTTGCTGGTATCGTACTGGGACACGACCCCGCAGCAGATGATCCGGCCGTGTTCGTTCATGCGGCGCAGGGCAGTTCCCAGAATGTCACCACCGGTATTGTCAAAGTAGATGTCGACGCCATCGGGGCATGCCGCCTTGAGTTCATTTCTGAAATCGGGCGAGCGATAGGAGACCGCGGCATCGAAGCCGATCCGATCGGTCAGCAACTGGCACTTTTGTTCGGTGCTGGTAATGCCGACCGTGCGGGCGCCCTTGATGTGGGCAATCTGCCCCACCATATGACCCACTGAGCCGGCGGCCGCGGACACCAGCACCGTCTTGCCGGGCGCGGGGTCAGCGAGATCCAGCAAGCCAAAGTAGGCGGTGAGCCCATTGGTGCCGAGGGCGCCGAGATAGTGCGCCGGGTCCACGTCGTCATCTACCCTGGTCAGCCCGGTGGCCGGATGGACGGAATAATCCTGCCATCCTGCGGGGCAGGCGACCAGATCGCCCGGCTTGAACCGGTCGCTGGTCGACTCCACCACCCGGGAGACGGCAGAACCGTTCATGACCACATTGGTTTTGGGCGCCCCGGCATAGCTCGCGCTGCCCTGGAGCCCTGCACGGGTGCCGGCGCCGATGGTGAGGACCAGGGTCCGACAGAGCACCTGGTCCGGACCCGGTGAGGGGACGGGCGCGGTGGCAACTCGATAGTTTTCGATGGTCAGTTTGTCCTCGGGGAGTGAATCAATGAGGACCTGACGGTTGGCGGCTGGCTCTGACATGGTAAGTTTCCATAGCTTAGGGTCTGAAATGTCATTGTATCGATACTTCAACCCGGATAGGCAACGTGATATTTTGCTTACTCTTTCCCCGTGGCCTCGTAGATGGCTGAAGTACCAGACCAACCCCTGATCGCATGTCATGAATGTGATGCCCTGTATCGGCGCGAGCGAATTCCGGACCATGCCAGGGCGAACTGTACGCGCTGCGGTAATCTGCTGTATCGGGAGACTCCGGGTGCCATGGGCCGCTGCATCGCCATGTACCTGTCTGCCCTGATGCTCTGGGTGATGGCCAATGCTTTCCCGTTTCTGTCCCTCAAGGTGGGCGGACTCATCGAGACAGACTATCTCAGCAGTGGCGGCTGGTCGCTCTGGCAGTGGGGGATGCCGGAATTGGGCGCGCTGGTGTTCCTGACCAGCATTGTTTTTCCGGGCCTGACCATCATCGGCATGCTCTATTTGCTGATTCCGCTGCGGTTTGGTCAGGTCCCGCCGCTGCGCGGGCGGGTGCTGAGAGCGGTGACCGCGCTGGAACCGTGGAGCCTGGTCGGTGTGTTCTTCCTGGGGACGCTGATTTCCATCGTCAAGCTACAGGATCTGGCCACGGTGATTCCCGGCCTGGGGCTCTACAGTTTTGCGGCGTTGCTGTTTGCCTACACGGCTGCACGGGCGAGCTTTGAACGTGAAATGGTGTGGCCGGACAGGCCGAACCTGCTGAACAGTGAGCGGACCCCGGATGGGCAGCTCGTGGGCTGCCATACCTGCGGCATGCTGCACGGGGACAGCGCTCATCGCTGTGTTCGCTGTGGTGCGCCGGTGCATCATCGCATCCAGGACAGTGTTCCCCGTACCTGGGCGCTGCTTGCAGCGGCAACCCTGATGCTTATTCCTGCCAACCTCTATCCCGTGATGACCGTGACCAAACTCGGTCGCGGCGACCCGAATACCATCATTTCGGGTGTGATTCATCTGATGGAGGGCGGCCTCTGGGGTCTGGCCTTTATCGTGTTGTTTGCCAGTATTGTCGTCCCGGTCGCCAAGCTGCTGACCCTCGGGTTTCTGCTGGTCTCGGTTCAGAATGCATCCAACTGGCGGCCCCGGGACCGGACCTTGCTGTTTCGTGTGACCGAGGTCGTTGGCGCCTGGTCGATGGTGGATGTGTTTCTGGTGGCGCTGCTCGCCGGCCTCGTCAGTCTGGGCTTGTTGGCCACCATAGAACCAGGGCTGGGTGCAACGTTCTTTGGCGCTGCGGTCATTCTAACGATGCTGGCGGCGCGCAGTTTTGACCCCCGGCTGATCTGGGACCGGGCAGACTTTTCCGGGACCGTACATGAGTGAGATCGGCGCGGCACAGGTTACTCGTCGGTCCGGGCCGTCCATTGTCTGGCTGGTGCCGCTCATTACTGCGCTGGTGGGTGGCTGGCTCATCTTCCGTACCCTGTCTGATCAGGCGCCGGTGGCGACCATCAGCTTTCAGACGGCCGAGGGCATTGAGGCTGGCAAGACCAAGATTCGCTACAAGAGCGTCGAGATCGGTATCGTCGAGGAAGTGAGCTTTGCAGAAGACTTTGAGAACGTCATCCTGACGGCCCGCTTCAACGAGGGTATGGACAACTTCCTGCGACGCAATACCCGGTTCTGGGTGGTCAGGCCGCAGTTATCAGTGCAGGGTGTTTCGGGTCTCTCGACTCTGGTCTCCGGGTCTTATATCGAAATCGATCCTGGTCCGGGGTCGGCCCAGAATCATTTCGTGGGGCTGGAGCAGATGCCGCTCATCACCACTGAAGATGCAGGCACCCGGATCACGCTGGCTTCAGAGTCACTGAACTCCATTGCCCGGGGCTCTCCCATCTATTACCAGGGCATTCTCGCTGGCGAGGCCCTCGGCTATGAACTGGCGAGCGACGCGAGAAGTGTCTACATCCATGCCTTCATTCGGGACCCTTATGACCAACTGGTACGGGGTAATTCCCGGTTCTGGAATGCGAGCGGCCTGGATGTCTCCATGGGTGCGGACGGCATCGAAGTGCGCACGGCCTCGATCCAGTCGCTGATGTTTGGCGGCATCGCGTTCGAGACGCCGGACACTCTGGAGGTCACTTCCGCGGACATCAAGGACCTGATCTTCACCCTGCACGGCAGCTACGACGAGATCCAGGAACGGGGCTACGTTCGCAAGCTGCCCTTCGTCATGTACTTTACGGGTTCCGTGCGGGGCTTGAATCCAGGTGCTCCGGTCGAGTTCAAGGGTATCCGGATCGGGGAGGTGCTGGACATCCGGCTCGAGTTTGACAGCGAAGACACCTCTTTCCGGATTCCCGTGCTGGTGGAACTTGAGCCGGACCGGATCATCGACCGCGATCAGGATGCCTCGGTGTCACCCGAGCAGACCCTGGCCCGGCTGGTGGACAAGGGGCTGCGGGCGCGGCTGCAGACCGGCAGCCTGCTGACCGGCCAGCTGTTTGTCGAGTTGAATCTTTATCCCGGATCGCCCCTCAACTATGTGGCCGACGCCGATGTACCCTATCCGGAATTGCCGACGATCGTCGGGGCATTCGAAGCGATCAGCCAGTCCATCACGGCGTTTGTGAGCAAGCTTGAAGAAATCGACATCAATGCCATGGGCGACAACATAGTGGGCATCCTGGAGGGCACCAACGAACTGGTGAACAAGCCAACCCATGAAGCAACCGTGACCGATTTGCAGGCGTCCTTTCGGTCTTTCCGCGAGATCCTGGATAACGTTGAGAAGACCGAACTGGATGATGTGATGACATCCGCCAATACGGTTCTCAAGAATCTGGATCAGACGCTGCTGATGGTCAATGAGGTTCTAAAGCCCAATGCGCCGCTACAGTACAACGTGATCAAGGTGACCGACGAACTTGAGGAAACTGCCCGGGCGATCCGCTCGCTGGTCGAGACCCTGCAGCGCCGTCCCAATTCACTCATCTTTGGCCGTGGCAGCGCTGATGGCGAGGAACCTGAGGAGACGAGTCGATGAAGGCGTGGTTCTGGCTGAAGGGTATGGGGTGGACGCTGCTGATCGTGACAGTGCTGTTGGCGGGCTGTTCGAGCAGTTCCGGGCCCGGGATTCGATACTATATTCTGGACCCTGGCCAGGCCGTGCAGCTGCTAGTCCAGCCTCAGCTCTCCCTTGAGATTGTTGACCTGCAGATACCCCAATACCTGGAGCGCTATCAGCTTGTGACCCGCACCACCGAAAACCAATTGAGCTTTTCGGAAGGCCATCAGTGGGGCGACAATCTGCGCAAAAACCTCACGAGAACGCTGGCGGATAACCTGTCTGCCTCACTGGGGACAGTAGACATTGGTACACCTGAAAACAGGACGGCGAGCGCACCGGATTACCGCATCCAGGTATACATCACCCGGTTTGAACGGGACGTTGACAGGAACGTGCGGCTCAATGCTCGCTGGCAGATTTCGGAGACAACCGGGAACAACGCCCGTGTGTCCAGCCATGCCTTTGGCATGAGCCATCCCCGCACGCTCGAATCGGGAGATTACGCCGGTACCGTGGCTGCCATGGAAGAGGTCTTTACAAGGCTTTGTGATGCAATCGCCGAGGATCTGATAGCCAGACTACAGGACCAGGACGAGTGACCCGATTGCATGATCTCATTCGCGGGCTGGGCATCCTGGTGGTCGTCGCGGCTTCGATCAGCCAGGCTGCAGGAGAAGACGAGTCGGCGCAGGCAGCAGATGACCCCTGGGCGGGTGCCAGCGGCCGGGAGATCATGGAAGCTGTCTACGAACGGCACCGTCAGTACCCGTATGTCTACGAGGAACAATCCATGGTCCTGATTGACCGGGACGGACGAAGGCAGACCCGCACCCTGCGCCGCTATTCCCGGGTGTCAGGTGATGGTACCGTGCGTCTGCTGTTGCTGTTTGACAGCCCCAAGGATGTGATGGGGGTCGCCTTGCTGGCCGAGCGGGGCCCAGACGGCAGCGTGACCCAGAGCGTCTATCTGCCGGCCTTCAGTGAGGAGTTCATCGGCAATGCGGGGGATTGTCGCAGCGCCTGTGGTGATCACTTTCTGGGCAGCGATTTCTCGGTCGAGAGCCTGACGGGGGAGGCGCTCGCCGACTATGTCTACGTGCGGCGCGCTGATAACCAGTTGGGGGAGGCCCGCTACTACGTCATTGACGTGCAGGGCCAGGACGCCGGTCGAACACTGCGACGTCACTATGTTTCAGCGCGAAACCTCTTTATCGAGCGGACTGACTACCTGGATGAACTCGGCAAGGTGCGTAAACGCCAGACCCATCATGACCTTGCCCGTATTCACGGCGACATGTGGCGCGCCAACATCCTGCTGATGGACAACGTGGCAGAGCGTCACCAGTCCATCATTCGAATCGAACGGCGGGTATTTTCGTCAGACTACGTTCCAGAGCAGGTATTCACGGCGGACTGGTTGCGGGCCAACCATCCCCCGGTCGAACAGGATCAGGCGCAGGAACCGCCACCGAATGAGTCTGTGATCAATGATCCCGGGGGCCGTGACATATGATTTCCGCCTTGTTCCTGCTGGGGATTCGCCATCGCACCTGGGTGTTGGTGGGCGTGGTCCTGATCACTGCCCTGACCGCTGCCGGGGCCAGTAAGCTGCGCATCGATACCAGCTTCAACTCCCTGATTCCGTCCGATGAACCCCAGCGTCTGGTCTATCAGCGGGTCATGGAGCAATTCGGGTCTGACAACAAGACCATTGTGTACGTTCGTGACGCTGAACTCTGGTCGCCACAAAAGCTGGCCCGGCTGGATGAACTGGTGCGCAGGCTAAAGCAGGTGCCCCACGTCACGAGGGTGGATAGTGTCTTTAGCCTGCGCACCATCATCGGCAGTCGCAGCGAGGATGGTGCGCCCCAGATCAGCACCCGCCCGGTGCTCGAAGGTGTCCCGCAGACGGCCATGGAGGCCGAAGCCGCCCGTCGGATGGCGCTGGCCAACCCCCTGTATCTGGGCAACCTGTTCTCCAGGGACGGAACGGTCACCGCGATCCTGCTGACGGTTGAAGACCCCGAGGACAGCAAGGATTTCTCCGAGGAAATCTATGGCCAGCTGGAGGCTGCGCTCGCCCCTCACAGCACCGACTTCGAGAAGCTGTTCCAGGTGGGGCCACCCCGAATCAATGCTGAACTGCGCAGCAGCCTGACCGGAGACTTCATGCTGCTGGGGCCGCTGTCGGCCCTGGTTCTGGTGATCTCCATCCTGTTATTCATGCGCAGCCCGCTCGCAGCAGCCATCCCCGTGCTGACTTCTGCCCTGGCGATCCTCTGGACCTTTGGGGTAATGGGCTGGACAGGGGTGCCGCTGAATCTGCTGTCCGCCATGATTCCCTCACTCATCATCGTGATCGGGTCCACTGAGGACACCCACATGATTGCGGCGTATTTCCGGGGCCTTACCGAAAATGGTGAGGTGGAGGATCGCAACGTCGCCATCGGATACATGGCACGACATACCGGGCTGCCGATGTTGCTGACGATTCTGACAACAGCACTCGGCTTCGCCAGCAATCTCTTTGGTGACATTCTGCTGATCTATCACTTCGCCATTGCCTCGACCCTGGCGATCGTGTTCAACGGTATCGTCACGATCCTGGTGGTGCCGCCACTGCTGCTGGCGTTTGGTCGTCGGCCCCGGACGATCAGCGATCAGACGCGTAAATCCCATAGTCTGCCTGACCGGATCATCGGTATATTCCGCGTTTCCCAGGACCGTTTCCCGCTTTATACGCTACTGATGACGCTCGCATTGTGCGGTTTCTTTGGCTGGCAGGCGTCCCATCTCTACGTGACCAATGACCCTCTGTCGTATTTCCCCGAGGATCGGCCGCTCATTCAGCAAACCCGTCAGATTCATGAGGACCTTGCCGGTATCAAGGTATTCTTTGTGTCCCTGGAGGCGGAAACGGAAGGGGCCTTTCTGGAGCCGGACAATCTGCGAAGGCTCGACGAAATACAGGCCTTTATGGAACGCCAGGGCGTTTTTGATACCAGCGTGTCAGTGGCGGACCATCTGAAATACGTGCATCGTGAGTTTCAGGGTGGGGTGACCGCAGCCGGGTTGCCGCCGACCAGACAACTGGTGGCGCAGTTCCTGTTGTTCTTCCATCGAAGTGAGCTTGAGAGCTATGTCACCCACGACTTTCGCCAGGCGAATATCGTGGTGAGGCATAACCTCAATGATTCCCATACGCTCAATGAATACGTCGAGGAACTCACCCAGGTCGTCGCGCAGATTTCCGGAGATGAACTGCGCGGCACCGTGGTGGGTGAGAATCTGCTGGTAAACCATGCCGCCGAACGTCTGATGGTGTCCCAGGTCAAGGCCCTGGGGCTGCTGCTGTCACTGATCTTCATCATCATGTCGATCATGTTTACCTCCCTGCGGGGGGGCGCTATCGCCATGGTGCCATCGCTGATCCCCATCGTGCTGATGTTTGGCATCATGGGGTTGTCCGGGATCCCCCTGAACCCGGGTACGGCCATGGTGGCGGTGATCGCGGTGGGTATCGCGGTGGACGGCACGATTCACCTGCTGGCGAGGTATAACGAGCTGTGTCGAACCACGTCGGATTACGAGGGCGCAGTCCACCAGGCAGTCGATGAGATCGCGACGCCGCTCATTGTCTCCAGCCTGGCGCTGGCACTGGGTTTTGGCATTCTGCTGCTGTCCAACTTTACCGTGGTGGCGCAGTTTGGTGCCCTGGCCGCGACCACCATGCTGATATCGATCTTTGCCAATCTGCTGATCACACCCATCATCATGGCACGGATTCGGCTGGTCGGGCTGTACCAGATCATTGCCATGAAGGTGGACCAGCGGGTCCTCGAGACCAGCCCCCTGTTACGGGATATGACCAACTATCAGCGCCGCAAGGCGATTCTGATTTCCGAGATCCACAGCTTTGAGGAAGGTGAAAAGGTCGTTGAACAGGGCGATATCGGGCGCAGCATGTATATGATTCTGGATGGTGAGGCGGATGTTGTGCGGCGCGAGGCGAGCGGTGACCGGGTTCTTGCCAGGCTGAAGGCTGGCGATATCTTTGGCGAGGTGGGCTACATCCAGGAGATTGAGCGCACGGCAGATGTTGTAGCGAAGACCCCGGTGTCCGTGCTGAATTTCGAGTACCACCGGCTCCAGAAGGATCTGCGCTATTTCCCCAATATTGTTGCCAAGCTGAACTTCAACATCAGCAGCATTCTGGGTAACCGCCTCGCAGACGTGCTGGCGCAGCAGCAGAAAACCTGACAGCGTCCCTGTGATGTTGATTCACGTCATGGAGGCCCGCTGTGGCCACGGCGTAAGGTGAGCGGGGCTGGAGAATGAGAGAAGCTGGTATGTCGCTGAAAAACACTGAATCCCGATACGGTCTCGTATCCATGGGACTGCACTGGCTGATGCTGGTCCTGCTGATTGCGGTGTATGCGTGCATTGAACTGCGGGAATTGTACCCGAAGGGCAGCGATCCCCGGGAAGCTCTGAAGACCTGGCACTTCATGCTGGGTCTTGGGGTGTTTACTCTGGTCTGGATACGGCTGGCCGCCTTTCTGGCCCAGGTCACGCCGGCGATCAGCCCCGCAGCTCCGGTATGGCAGATGAGGCTGTCGAAGGTGTTACACGCTGCGCTGTACCTGCTGATGATCGGCATGCCCATTGGCGGCTGGCTGATTCTGAGTGCCGAAGGTGATCCCATTCCTTACTTCGGGCTGGAATTGCCGCCCCTGATCGGTCCGGATGAGGACCTTGCACACACCATTGAGGAGATTCATGAGACCGCCGGCAAGGTGGGATACGTACTGATCGGCATACACGCACTTGTCGCGCTGTTTCATCATTACGTCATGAAAGACAACACCTTGCGGCGCATGCTTCCGGCGGGCCCGGCTGCAAGGTCTTAAAGGTCCTCGAAACATCGCGAAACTGAAGCGTTTGCGCGATTTCCTGCGGGCGCCTCCGCCTTGTTCTCACGAAAAAATCCAATTAATCAGAGCTTGCCTGGCTGACGCCCTTCTCTTTCGCGTCGTCCAGCTTGTCCTGCATCCGACGCATGCCTTTCAGCCAGCGCTCGAGATCACCGGCCTTGCGGTCCATCCAGGTCTGGGCGATCTCGTCGGTAAGGATCAGGAACCGTTCATCAGCGATGGCACTCAGCACCTGCTGGGCCACTTCCTCGGGTTCCTTGATGGGGCCGGCTGCTGAGGATGAGGCCCAGTTCTGGTCCGTGCCTCCCAGCATCGGAGTCCGCACACCGAGGGGCGCCAGCAGCGAGACCCTAATCCCCTTGTTGTGATAGGTAATGGACATCCACTCCGCGAGGCCGACCACAGCATGTTTGGTGGTGGCGTAGGTCAGGTTGTTGTGGGTCGTCAGAATACCGGCCATGGAGGCGGTATGCAGCAGGTAGCCCTCGCCCCTGGCCAGCATGTCCGGCAATACCGCCCGAATGGCATGGACGTGGGCCATGACGTTGACCTCCCACTGGTTTTCCCACACATCGAGGGGCGTCTCCAGTGGGCCACCACCGGTGGCAATGCCTGCGTTGCTGAAAAAGACCTCGATGTCGCCAACCTCTGCCTTGACCTGGGTCACCATGTCCGCCACGGCATTCTCGTTGGCAACGTCGCAGCCGAGTCCAAGCCCACCGAATTCGTCAGCCACGGCCTTTGCACCCTCGCCATTGATATCAACGCACACCACCCTGGCGCCTGCCTGATGGAAAGCGCGGGCGCAGGCGGCGCCGATGCCGCTGGCCGCACCGGTAATGACGGCAACCCGGTTGTTGATATTCATGGCGTATCCCTGTTCATTAGTCGGCCAAGAGTATCAAGCCGGTGGCGACGCCTCAATGACCGCCTGCCTTGTCTCCCCAGATCTGTTCCAGTCGGTCGTCGCGGCGGCAGCCGCTCTTGTAGAACCGGTAACGGATCGGGTTCTTCTTGTAGTAATCCTGGTGATACTCCTCGACCGGCCAGAACCTGCCCGCATCCCGAATCTCGGTGTAGATGGTCTGGTCTGGAAATTGCGCCTGAACTGCGGCCAGCGACGCCTCGGCCAGGGCTCGCTGGGCCTCGTCGACCGGGAAGATCGCGCTGCGGTAGCTTGGCCCCTTGTCACAGAACTGGCCCCGGTTGTCAAAGGGGTCAATGTTGTGCCAGAAGATATCGAGGAGATCGGCGTAGCTGATGATGTCCGGGTCATAGGTGACCGCCACGGCCTCGAAATGGCCCCGATGGTCGCCGTTGTAGGTCGGGTTCAGCATCTCGCCGCCCGTAAATCCGGACACCGCCTTGCGGACGCCCGCCATATCCTGGTAGGCGGCCTCGACGCACCAGAAACAACCGCCCGCGAAATAGGCCTTATCGGCAAGTGCGTAAGGCGTGATGATGAGCAGCAACAATGCGATGGTCTTTTTCATGTCTGTCCTCACTGGTTTGCCTTTTGGACCGCCGAGGAGGCCGAATGTTACGATGGTCAATCCACGGGCATTGCTGGTATTGTTTCGCCCATTGCGATTTGGACTGACTGGAGAATACCATGAGTACCCCACTTCCCTCTGACTATGCAGAGCGCGTGTATGCAGGCGTCCTGGGCAAGGTCATCGGCGTCTATCTGGGCCGTCCTTTCGAGGGCTGGACCTATGACCGCATTCAGGAGAAGCTGGGGGACGTCGAGTATTACGTCCATGACAAGCTCAATGTACCGCTGCTGGTCACCGACGATGATATCTCCGGCACCTTCACGTTTGTGCGAGCCCTCGCAGACCACAATGCCAACCCCGATATCTCCGCCAGGGAGATCGGCAACAGCTGGCTCAATTACATCATCGAAAAGCGCTCGATCCTGTGGTGGGGCGGTCTGGGAAATTCCACTGAACACACGGCCTTCCTGCGGCTCAAGCATGGTATCGAAGCCCCCAGAAGTGGCTCCATGGAACTGAACGGCCAGGTGGTCGCCGAGCAGATCGGTGCACAGATATTCATCGACGGCTGGGCCATGGTGGCGCCTGGCCAGCCCGACCTGGCCGCGAAGCTGGCCCGGGAGGCGGCGAGCGTGAGCCATGATGGAGAGGCGGTCAACGGTGCGGTGGTGCTCGCGGTGATGGAATCCATGGCGTTTGTGGAAACGGACATGAACCGGCTGATAGACAAGGCGCTGACCTACATTCCGACGGACTCGGTGATCGCAAGGCTCATCCACGATGTTCGAAGCTGGCATGCCAAAGAGCCGGACTGGCGCGCCACCCGGGAAATGCTGGAGGCCAACTATGGCTACGATAAATACGGTGGCAACTGCCACATGGTGCCAAACCACGGCCTCATCATTCACTCCCTGCTCCATGGCGAGGATGATTTCTCCGAGACCATGAAGATCATCAACACCTGTGGCTGGGATACCGACTGTAACTCCGGCAATGTCGGCTGCCTGAT
This sequence comes from Pseudomonadota bacterium, assembly GCA_027624035.1. Lineage (GTDB taxonomy): Bacteria > Pseudomonadota > Gammaproteobacteria > Pseudomonadales > Azotimanducaceae > UBA7455. The sequence goes on from JAQBUI010000035.1 coordinate 13,486, forward strand.
GGGCATCAAAAATGGCCTCACGGGGATTGATGCCGGGATGAACAAGGGGCTCGACTGGCGGGGCCCTGTGGCCGACCGCATCTATCTGCCCACTGCCGAGGGCGGCCGGGGCATCAGTGACTGTGCCGGAGAGGCAGTGGAGATCGTCCGGCTGGGGCAGGCTATGGCTGGCGTCCCGCAGTGGTCGCCGAAAGGCGGCGCGCAGTTTCATTTTGAACTGCCGGGTGCGGTGCAGGGCTTTACGGTTACCGAAGGTGAGGCTGAACTGGTCAATGCCAGTGGTCACTCCAGCCAGGGAGCAAGGAGCCTGCAGATCAACGTGGATGGCGATGCGCACTGCGGCTCGCCGGTGTTCGCACCGGACAAGGAAACGGCCAAATACTTTGAAAACCGCGGCTATGCGCTGATGGCATCGCCGCGTCTGCATGCCGGGCAAACCGTACGGGCGTCCCTGACCGATGCCTCGGTACGGGGCAGATTGTACGTTCGCGCGTTCGGAACCGACGATGAGACCGAGACTTTCTACAGCGACTGGGCAGGCAGCGACGGGGCACTTCTGATGCAGGTGCCGACGCAGGCCAATCCGGTATTCGAAGTGGGCGTACAGGTTCAGGGCAATGGCGTTGCCTACCTTGACTGGCTGTCGTGGGATGGTGCGCCTGATGTGGTCCTGACCCAGCCAGCCCATGCGGGCTCCATGTGGCGGCGTGCCTGGGTGAATGCGGTTGATTCCCTGATGTCCTGGGGCGAACCATTTCGCCTGGTGCAGAACGAGGGTATTGGCCTCATTCTGCAGGGGACCCGTGACTGGCAGGATTACGAGGTGATCGCGGATGTCACCCCTCACCTGGCGGAGCGTGCTGGTGTCGTGGCCAGAGCCCAGGGCCTCAAACGCTACTACGCACTGGTGCTGACCCGTGGCAACAAGGTACAACTGATGGAAATGCTGGATCAGGAAACGGTGCTCGCGGAGGCGTCGTTTGACTGGACCTTCGGTGAGACACATGAACTGGCACTGACGGTCGATGGCACAAAGCTAATCGGCAAGGTAGACGGCAATGTATTGATCAGTGCCTCCGGTGATCGCCTGGCCGATGGCGCGGCGGGCCTTTTTGTGGAGGAAGGCAGGAGCGCGACCCGGGCGGTGCGGATCAAGCCGGTGGGCTAGGACAGAGCAGCTTTATATTTACAATATTATACGTCTATGTATAGTATTGATAATGAAATATGAGGCATTGATCACATTAGTGAGGCCTTACGGCTGGTTTGATCTGGCTACACTCGTGCAGATGAGCAGCGAGCCCAGGCAGGCCCTGCAGATCCAACTGTCGCGCTGGCGTAAAGCAGGAAAGCTGCTGCCGCTGCGCCGGGGCATGTATGCCCTGCCCGAACTGTATCGAAGCAAACCGATCAACCCTGCTGAACTTGCCAACGGGATGTATGCGCCTTCCTACCTCAGCCTGCATTGGGCTCTTGGCTACTATGGGATGATCCCGGAACGGGTGTTCGAGTATACGAGTGTCACCAGCCGCGCACCCAGGCGGTTTGATAACGCCTTCGGTTCATTCAGCTATCGACACGTCAAGCCAGCCGCATTTTTTGGCTGCCAGGTAGTCGATCTGGGTGGTAGCCGCATGTTCCTCGCCGAGCCAGAGAAAGCTTTGCTGGATCTCTGGTATCTGGAACAAGGTGAGTGGACCGTGGCGCGTATGGAACAGATGCGTTTCCAGGCATTCGAAAGGGTCGATCCGGAAACCCTGGATGACTACGCTGACCAGTTTGATTCTCCGAGACTGATGGCGGCCACGAAGATTTGGTCGACCCTGTCAAGACAGTCACTGGAACAGGGCGTCGAGTTGTGAAAGCGGAAGCCATTGCACTCGTGGCCGGGCGGTCAGACCCTGTCACAGTGATGAACCTGTTGCGGGAATATCTGCAGGCCATCACGCTGCGCTCCCTGCATGAGAGCGAAGCCTTTAGCCACCTGGCCTTCGTGGGAGGAACGGCATTGCGCTTCGCCCACGGACTACCGCGCTTTTCCGAAGACATGGATTTTTCATTGGAGAATCCCGTGGGATACGATCCCGAGCGATGGCTGCGCAAGCTAAAGATCGATATGGAGCTGTCTGGTCTGCCGCTGTCTGTGAACTGGAACGATCGCACAACCGTACACAAGGCGTGGTTGAAGTGGCCTTCCATTCTCAATGAGGTAGGGCTCTCGCCCATGGCAGATCAGAATCTGTCAATCAGGCTCGAAATCGATACCAACCCGCCTTCCGGCGCAGTCTGCGAACGTCAGATCGTGACGAAACACCGTCTGCTGGCCCTGCAACTTTACGACCGGCCTTCACTCATGGCGGGCAAAATACATGCCCTCATTGCGCGGGAGTATCCCAAGGGCAGAGACTGGTATGATTTGCTCTGGTACCGCGGACAGCGTCCCGTCACAGCACCGAATGTGATCCAATTACAGAATGCCCTTGACCAGACAAAAGGGAAAGACATCTATGATGCATCGTTATGGAAACAACTTTGCATCAATAGAATTGAACAGCTCGATGCAGCGGAGCTTGCCAGTGATGTCGCCCCATTCCTTGAATACAGGGAGGAAGCAGCGCTGCTGACGGCTGAAAACATTAGAGCCGCGCTTGTTTGATTAAAGCTTTTTCGGCGCTATTCGATATCCAGCACCGCACGCTCGACTCTGCCCAGCCGCTGGTAGACCTGCCTGTCTATCACGGCGAGCACATCAGTCGATGGTCGATGGGACCTTGAGAAGAAGGCATGCTGTGCCCGGCGCAGCCGTTTGCTGCAGTTCTGGGTGCCGCTATGCCACAGGTGCGCGTTGTAGACGATGCAGGAACCCGCGCTTGCGGTGAGTTTCACCTCGCCTTCCACCGGCGCATCCAGGTCATCCACCTCGGAACGCGGGTGACGACAGGACCGATGCGAACCCGGTACCACGCGGGTGGGACCATTTTCCTCGGTGAAGTCATCGATCAGCCAGATCGCATTCACCACCTCAGGGTGCTTCTCGACCCCCCAGATGAAATCGGCATGTATGCCCTGGTGACCATAACCCGGCATGGCACAGTGAAAGTTGGACCCGATGTACTTCAGGTGTACCCCCAGGATATGTCTGACGGCAGCGAGTAACCTCGGGTGCATGAAGATTGGATCGAGCAGACCATCTCGATTCATGGCTTTGACCACCGTGGTCTCGATGCGGGCAATACCCTTTGTCTGGGCAGCGGCAGCACCTTCCGCCGCGATTGCTGCATCGTAGCGCGCGTGCATTGCAGTGACCTGGTCTGCATCGAGCAGCTGGCCAAGATTGACGAAGCCATCATGGTCAAGCGCTCGTTTCTCCGCATCGGACAGTACGCCGTTATCCTCTTCAGCGAGGCCAAGCTCGGCCATGGCGAATTCAATTTCACCCGGGGGGAGGTGATTGCATGCTTTGTCCAGAAACATATCCAGCGTCGACTTGATGTCCTGGCGTGCATCGGCGCGTTTCATATACTCTGCCAGCGCAACACGTCGCCCGGCGTCTGAATCTGCAGCATTCCAGATCCTGGTCATGACGGCACATCGCTCGCGAATCTCACGCTGCTCGGCCGCACTAATCACCTTGTGGACGTGGCGGGGCGTCGCCAGATCATCAGGAATTTCATTCATCTGGGCGGCCACAAAATAACCTTCCGGCACCTGGCTTTCCTTGTTCTCGCTCAAGATGCCGACTCCGCTTCTGCGGTCAGCCTGGAGGTGAGCGCAGCGATCTTTCCGGGGACCTCGTAGTCGTGCGGCGTATATCCCGGCAGCCAGGTCCTGAAAAACATTGGCAGAACCCCCACCCGGACCAGCAGACGATGTTGGGCCGTGACCCGATAGGCCTCGCCGCGGCGGGCAGTATCCACGGGTGACATGATCCGCATGCAGTCCACGATGAAGTTGATGATGTGTGACTGGGCGATCATCGCCAGCTTTACCCGGAACAGATAGCTGCCATACAGGTGTTGATAGATGTCAAAGGCGACGTTGCGGTGTTCGATTTCCTCCGCCAGATGCCAGCGAAACAGATCTCCCCAGCGCTTGTCAGTCTTTGGATGATCGAACACTCCGGAGCCGAGGGCGGCCAAAGCGCCCTGTGTGGTGTAAGCCTCGAAGCCCTCTACGAAGCCGATGCACCACTTGTCACCCTTGTCCTTGAAGAATCGCTCGAAATCGGCCTTCAGTTGGTCAAATCGGGCCTTCAGGCCGGGATACCCCGCTTCAAGAATGGCCCGGTTGAACCGTTCGTGCTGCTGGTAGTGCTGGGCCTCCTGGCGTGAAAAGCGGTCGACGTTCTCCCGCAGTTCGTCGTCGCTGATCTGATCCAGCACCCGACGCATGGACTTGACCAGAAACGGTTCGAGATACGCCACATAGAGGCTGATACCGAGGGCCGTATAAGACACCACAAGGTTGCCAGCAATGATCCGCGAGTCAAAGGTGTCAGCGGGCGGGATGTCGAACTTCATTTTTCGGACCGGAATCGGATGCATGCTGGTGTCCTGGCTTGCTGATGGCCGATTATACCCGAGCCCGACCTGGCGATGTGGTAGAAGCGGTTCATGCAGCGCGTCACGGTGCACGTGCGGTATGATGGGGAACTGGACTCTGAACAACGGGGGAAATTCTGTGGCGAAGTATTCATTGATGGTAAATGGGACTCGGCGTCAGTTCGAGGCCGAGCCTGAGATGCCCCTGTTGTGGGCACTTCGAGACGTGATGGGGCTGATCGGCACCAAGTATGGATGCGGCATCAGCCTGTGTGGTGCCTGTACCGTCCATATGGATGGCACGCCGGTACGCTCCTGTACCGTGCGGGTCTCGGACGTGGGCGAGGCGGAGATCACCACGATCGAGGGCCTTGCTGACCCCAGGAATCTGCACACCCTGCAGCAGGCATGGATCGATCTTGACGTGGCCCAGTGCGGATATTGCCAGGCCGGGCAGATCATGACGGCGGCCGCGTTGCTGGCGGACAAACCCAATCCCTCCGATGCAGACATCGATGCGGCCATGGCCGGTAACTACTGCCGCTGTGGTACCTATGTCCGTGTTCGGGCAGCCATTCACCGCGCGGCTGGCCAGATGGCGTCGGCCCAGGGGTTACCGGCTGCGACAGTAGGTCACTGGGAACCCGCCCGCACGGAGGCACAGTCATGAGCACATTGATCGAAGAGGTCACCCGGGCAGTAAAACAGCAGGGTTTGAGTCGTCGGAATTTCCTTAAGCTGACGGGTGTTGCCGGCGGCGGCATGGTGCTGGCGGCGACCCTGCCTTCGGCCGCTTTCGGGGCAGATGATCTGCCTACCCTGGTGGGCTCAGCGGAGCTCAACGCCTTTGTCCAGATCGCCTCGGACGGCACCATCACCATCTATTCTGCGAACCCGGAGATGGGGCAGGGCATCAAGACCGCACTGCCGATGATGATTGCCGAAGAAATGGGTGCGAACTGGGATGACGTGGTGGTGGAGCAATCTCCCATCGATACCGCCAGGTTCGGATATCAGTGGACCGGTGGGTCGGCAGTGGTGAGTTCCAACTACGAGCGGATGCGCAAGCTGGGGGCATCGGCTCGTGAAATGCTGATCGGTGCGGCTTCGGAAGCGATGGAGCTGCCCCGCGAAGAACTGCGGGCGGCCAACAGTGAGGTGGTCCATGGTTCCGGCAAGAAGCTGTCATTCGGTGACCTGGCGGCGCTGGCAGTGCGCCAGCCCGTTCCTGACGAGAGCAAGCTGCAACTGCGGGACCCCAGCGAATTCACTATCATCGGCAAGTCGATCTCCGGGGTGGACAATCTGCAGATCGTGACCGGTGACGCGCTCTACGGCATGGATGTGAAAGTCCCAGGCATGGTCTTTGGTGCCTATCAGAAGTGCCCCGCCATCGGCGGCAAGGCCGTGAGTGCCAACCTTGCGGTCATCAAGGCGATGCCCGGAGTGCTCGATGCGTTTATTGTTGAGGGCAACGGCCGGGTGGATCAGTTGCTCTCCGGGGTTGCCATAGTGGGCACCAGCACCTGGGCTGTGTTCAATGCCAAGGGCAGGCTCGAAGTGAAGTGGGATGAATCAGGAGCCTCGAAGGACAGTTGGACGGAAATGGTGGCCAATGCAGATCGATTTCTGCAGGGTCCTGGCAAGACCCAGGTGGTGAACAATGGGGATATCGCCTCTGGGTTTTCAAACAGCTCAAACAAGATCATTGAGTCGCGATACGAGTATCCGTTCGTTTCCCACCTGTGCCTTGAGCCAATGAACTGCACCGCATCCTTCGTCAAAGGCACAGGCGGCGAGGCCGACAGCGTGGAAGTGTGGGCACCGACCCAGGGGCCGATGGGTATCGCGCCGACTTTGGAGTCATTGTTTGGTGTCGCCAAGGACCGGGTGGTCACCAATCAAACCCGTATGGGCGGCAGTTTCGGACGGCGCACCAGTGCCGAATACGTCTGTGAAGCGGTGGCGATGTCCCGGCACGTGGGTAAGCCGGTGAAGCTCACCTGGACCCGGCAGGACGACCTGCATCATGACTATTTTCGGGCTGGCGGATTCCAGTCGGTTCGGGGGGCAGTGGATGAAAAGGGAAGGCTGGTTGCATGGGATCAGCATGCTGTGGGGATGGAGGCGAACGGCAGGCCGGTGTTCGGTTCAGGCTTTCGCCAGACGGAGTTTCCCTTCCTGAACCTGAAAAACGCCAGGGGCACCTTGTCGTTGATGGAGATAGACACCCCCTGTGGTGCCTGGCGCGCACCTGGCGCCAACACTCATGCCTTCGTGGTGCAGAGCTTTATTCACGAACTGGCTCATCTGGCGGGCCGGGACCATCTTGAATTTCTGCTGGAGATCATGGGCGAGCCGCGCTGGTTCAAGGAAGGCAGTGCCGGGGCTCTCAACACGGGCCGGGCCGCCGGGACCATTCGGCTCGCCGCCGAAAAAGCCGGTTGGGGCAAGACCCTTCCCGAAGGACGCGGCCTTGGCCTTGCGTTCCATTTCAGCCATGCGGCTCACGTTGCCGAGGTGGCCGAAGTCTCGGTGGATGCCAACAGGAAGCTTACCGTGCACAAGGTCACTGCCGCAGTGGATGTGGGGCCGATCATGAACCCGAGTGGTGCTGAAAACCAGGTCCAGGGCGCGATCATCGACGGCCTCAGTACCATGCTGGGCCAGAAAATCACGATGGAGCAGGGGCGCATTCAGCAGGACAACCTGGATGAATATCCGGTACTGCGATTCCCAGCATCACCGGACGTGGCGGTGCATTTCATCGAGAGTGACTTCAGCCCGACGGGCCTTGGTGAGCCGGGTCTGCCGCCGCTCGCCCCGGCAATCGGCAATGCCATCTTTGCGGCTTCGGGCTATCGGGTACGCACCATGCCGATCAGCGACGAGGGTTTCACCGTTTGATGTCACCCCCGGGGCAACCCGGGGGAAACTCAGCGGGGTGTCAGAACGTCAGCGTGACCTTCAAGGCATCCTCATCCCGCTCGTGGGCGAGCAGCATGGCCTTGTCGATGGCTTCCAGAGACAGACGGTGGCTGACCATTTCCGTCACGTCGATCTGGCGGCGTGAGATCCAGTCCAGGGCTTTGTGGAAGGAACTCAGATCCTCTTCTGCCTGGGCCCCGACCACGGCATAGGCCTGTAGCTGCTTGCCGAAGAACTTCGAATAGCTGAACTGGACCGGCTGGGCCGTGTCCGGCAGGCCAAAAAACACGAGATGGCCCCGGGGCCTGGCAATGTCGATTGACTGCAGGATGGTTTCTGCATGGCCGACCGCTTCAATGACGATGTGGGCACCCCGGCCACCGGTTGAATCCATGACCGCCTCCCGGATCGCCCTGCCCTCGGCATCACCCTGAATGGCGATGTCGGCACCGAAAATTGGAGACTGGGCCAGCCGGGCGGGTGACAGATCTGACACGATGACTGTCTCCGCGCCATAGTGTTTGGCGAGCCAGGCGAAGAACATTCCGGCTGAACCCTGGCCGAGTACAGCCACCGTCTTGCCAGTGAAATCCATGTTGCCCCGACGCAGCGCATAGATGGTGGTGCCGAATTGCTGGGCCATCAGAAGGTCTTCGACCGGTCCATCGTAGTCGGGCAGCTTCAGGCTCCAGTGAGCGGGCAGGGTCTGATAGTCCGCGAAGCAGCGCTGGAAGCCAGCACCGGGAATGGTCAGCACCTTGTCGCCCACCTTGAGGCTGTCGTCGTTGGTTTCAACCACCTCGCCCACACCTTCATGCCCCGGCCAGCCGGGTTCGGTGGGGAATGAAGAAGCCCCGAGGTTCCCAAAAAAGACCTGGTGCAGGTCAGACCCGCAGATGGCTGCCATATCGTTCCTGACCACAACCTGGCCTGGTCCTGGCTCCAGGATCGCGGTCTTTTCACAGCTCATTTTTCCAGGTTCCACCAGACGGGCAGCGCGCATATCGGCCATGGTTCAGCTCCTTTTTCAAAAGTCAGTCACACGTCAGTTGATGTCATGGGCCTGAGCATAGCCAAAACCGGGAACAAAATCGCGCGGCTGGTTGTGCCAGACCGCGCGCGCCCGGTACAGGCAGGCTGACTATGACGGGATGATCCCCAGTTCAAAGTAGGAATCGCCCGTCGCCCGAACGGTGTCTTCGATGGGGTAAGTCGTCAGACCCAGTTCCTGCTTCGCGAGCAGGCAGTAGGCCCGTGGTGATTCGCGAGTGGGTTTTGCCGGGACGTCTCCATCCATTTCCTCACCGCCAATATCCTTCACGTGCGGGAACAGTGACTTCATCATGGCCTGCAGTTGCCAGGTATAAAGCTCACCGTCCCGGTCGGCCGCCGACAGGATATAGCGGGAACCGTTGTGCGCCTTCGTGCTCTCGGCAGCGAGGCGGTGGGCGCGGGCACAGTCACGTACATCAGTGTTGTTCCACAGCATCCGGCCGCCGGCGCTTTTCTTATATGGTTTGCCTTGCAGCATGTAGCGCATGCAGTTCTGCCAGCTCCAGCCCTGGTCGTGGTTCTTGCACATCAGCGGTCCGATGACGTGCAGCGGCAGGATGGCCATGGCCTCGAAGGTGCCTTCCTGTTCAGCGCGGGCATAGATGAGTTTCTCGGTGTTCTTCTTGGCCATGGCATAGGCGATGTCCCGGTTCTGCGAGATCATCTCATCCGTCCAGCGGCCGTTGTAGGCTTCGATGTTGTCGCCGCACCAGTCCTTCTCGGTAAAGACGTAGCCTTCGGGACGTGGATGGCCGACAGCGGCAAAGGAACTTGTGAACACAAAGCGCCTCAGTTTGCCGCCGGCGATGGCTGACTCCAGCACGTGCTCACACTCTGTGAAACACCCATCGTAGACTTCCTGGGGCGTCTCATTGTTATACCCCACGGCAGCACCGGCGTGAATGACCGCGGCGCAGCCCTTGAATGCTGCATCGTAGCTGCCCTTTTTGAAAAGGTCTCCTTCATGGAGTTCGACGCTGCCCCGAAGCCCCTGGTCGTTCAGGGCCTTCAGATGATCGACCTTGTCACCGTTGCTGGCGTCCCGAACACAGGCACGAACGGTATATCCCTGCTCCACGCAGTCACGCACGATCCATGATCCGATATAACCGCTGGCGCCGGTCACGGCAATGGGCCCATCGGCGGGTGAAATGGCTGTGGTCTTGCTCACTGGTTTGTTCCTCTGGTCACATAAAGTGTGGCTAAGGTACCAGAAGCGGGCGGCGCTTGCGCGCTTCGGCTTTCGTTGGCTCGGTCCGGTCCTCAGGGAGAGTTCCGGCCCGGCACACGGGAACGCTCATGGCTGTTCGTGAACTGTCAGGTGTTACAATGGTGAGCATGTCTACGGTCCGAGCCAAGCTCACGACACTACTCGCGGGGTTTCCTGAAATCCGGCTTGCCATCGTGTTTGGTTCGATGGCGACAGGTAAGCAGAGAGCGGACAGCGATATTGATCTGGCGGTACTGACTGCTTCTCCAATGTCGTCTGAATTCAAGATGGACCTGATTAGTCTGGTGGCTGCCGAGCTGGGCCGACCCGTCGACGTCGTTGATCTGCGGACTGCAGGTGAACCTATCCTTGGTGAGGTGTTCAAGGGCCAAAGGATCCTTGGTGAGGATGCTGTCTACGCGACGCTGCTCACCCGTCATCTGCTGGACTCGGCCGACTTTCTGCCCCTGCGTCAACGAATTCTTGATGAGCGCCGCGCCGCATGGATCGGATAATCCTCACTGAAAAGATGGAGTCCTTGCGGCGCTGCATGCAGCGAATAGAGGCCAGGACGCCGGGTAATGTGGAAATGCTCAGGGCAGATCCCGATTTGCAGGACATTCTGGTGCTCAATCTGACACGAGCCGTGCAGCTTTGCGTGGACATTGGCAGCCATATCATCGGCGCGACTGATACTGTGGCGCCGACTACCATGGGTGAGGTGTTCGACAGCCTGCATAGGCTGGGAATGATCTCTGCCAGCACGTCCGAAACGATGAAACGTGCAGTTGGGTTCAGAAATATCGCGGTGCACAACTACCAGGCAATCAACTGGGAAATCGTCTTTGCGATTTGTACCAGAAATATCCAGGACTTTTCACAGTTTGTACGAGAGATCGAACGGCATCAGCCTCACTAGAAGCGACATTGGAGTGGCCGGTGCGCCGTTGTTCGACTGGCATCGTGAATACACAGTCAGGGTGCCCTGGCAGCGTCCCATAGAAAGCCGTCGCCGGTCGTTCGATGACTCTTGTAATGGCGAGTTTGGGCGTCACACCAGCCTCGGCGAACACTGGGGCGAGCGCAAGGTGGTTTGGGTCATCGCGGTGCTTCTCTACTGCCGCCATGTCCGTGCAGGCCATGACGAAAATGAGATCTGCTTCCTGACTGATGCCAAACGTCGCATCTGTCCGTGACAGGCCGCCACTGTAAACCAGAGTGTCCGGTTCAGCATTCAGGCAGTAGTCGGCATGTACCGCTGACAATTTGATGAACTGATCTCGAGCCGCGGGGTCGGTGAAGCTCATTCCGAGTAGCATCAGTATGACATCCGCGTCGGTCATGACGTCTGCGCGTTCGGGACGCATCCACCAGCCGTAATCCGGGATATCGCTGAACTTGGCGATGAAGGTGCGCTCCATGGTGAGGTCTCGTTTGCCGAGGGCAGCAGCGATCGCCGCGTGGGACGGTCGTTCACAATGGGCTCGCAACCCCTCGTCGCCGTTTAGCGTTCGTACACCAGAATGCGGGTCTCGTCCTCAAGGTTGATGGCCGCCGCGAAGCCGGATGTGGCCGGCTCGCCATTCATTGCGTCATCCGCCCGGTCCCGCCAGATGGTGAGCCAGTCGGCCGTGGACATGCACTCTTCGTTCAACCTTGCCGCCTGTTCAGCCAGAGGTCAACGGTCGTATCCATACCCCATATCCCATTCGTATCAGCGAACGTGAATAAAGGCGGACAGAAACCAGCAGGAGACAGGGGCGTCAATGACAACAGAATACGAATTGCCCGAAGGAAAAGCAGAGCAAGTGGGTATGTCCCGCGAGAAACTTGAAGGCGTCACCAGAGTCATTCAGGAATTCATATCCAGGCAACAGATTCAGGGGGCGGTAGTCGGCGTGGCGCGCCGCCGCAAGCGGCAGACAATGGCCGAAGCGAAGGCGCTTTTGGCTGGATGGGTGCGGCAGGGACAGTGACCTGGACAGATCCCGGACAGGAGATTGCCGGCGTGTTGATGGTTCAGCAGATCACAGCAGATCTAGCGGACAGAGGGCCAAAGCGATTCGTGAGGCAATTGTGGACTGAGTGGTCGGAGCGGGTCGGGCTTGGCCGTCATTTAGCGGCGATCGGAAACCAGTAGGTAAGGTATTCGGCAACCACAACGTAACCTTCAACGCCGCTCGCCTCAATCTCGTGTTTGGTCTTGACCAGATACTCGCCCCGCCCCTTGTCCGTCACGGCCAGCAGGCTTACATGTGAGCGCAGATTGACCCCGTCACCAATGATGATTGGTTGCAGCACTCGCACTTTATCCAGGCCATAGTTGAGAGGCGACCCGCCGTCAGCTGGCCATGCACCGATATTCTGAAAGAAGTGCGACAGTAGCGACACCACATGAAATCCATGCATCAGAGTGCCGCCGTAACGTGTGTTCTTCCCATACTCCGGGTCGCAATGGCCGGGAGTGCGCCAGCGGGTCACTTCACCAAAGACGTTGACCTGAACCTGGTCGATGAATACCCAGTCGCTCGTGCCCAGGTGATCGCCGATTCTCTCGTGGGCCGTTTTGAGCAGGAAGGGTTGTTTGGGAATCTTGTTCATGGTGAGTTCCTGAAGTCATCCTTCTGAGTGGCCATCACGTGATGGCTTCGTGCAACAACCCACCGGCGTTCATCGCAGTTTGACAGCCACCGCAGCATGACGTGTATTCTACCTGATCTCGCAAATTAGCGAGTCCTGCGGGATCAAACCGCAGCAGTCCCGCTAACTCAAGGCAAATGGTATGGAAGAACAGATAAACGTGGTCCAGCAGGTCTATGAACTGATCGTGAACTTTGCCGTGACCTATTCGTTTCAGTTGCTGGGTGCCCTGATTGTAATCGGCGTGGGCTTCCTGGTCGGTGGCTGGGTGTCCCGAATTCTGCTTCGGGTTCTGACCCAGCGCAACGTGGACGTCACGCTCCGGCAGTTCATAGCCGCCGCGCTGCGCCTCGTGGTGGTTGGCCTGTTTCTGATTATCGCACTCAATCAGATGGGTATCAGCATCACCCCGCTGATCGCTGCCATCGGCGGCCTGGCTGTGGGGGCCAGTCTGGCGATCCAGGGCCCCGTATCGAATTACGGTGCTGGTTTCGTCATCATCCTCACGCGAATGTACAAGGTGGGCGATACCATCTCGGTGCAGGGCTGTTCCGGTCTGGTGGATGAGATTACGCTCGCGACCACGATTCTGACGGCAGAAGATGGTGAGAGAATCGTCATCCCGAACAAGCACATTGTTGGCGAGATTCACCGGAATTCGTTCGGCAACCGGGTCTATGAAGGGCAGATTGGCATCGCCTACGACAGCGACGTCGAACGCGCGGTCACTCTGATTTCAGACTGTCTCGGCAATATTGACGGCATTGCCAGCGACCCGGCACCGGTGGTGGGCGTGAACTCCTTTGGAGATTCGTCCATCGTCATCGACTATCGACTCTGGGTCGCGACAGATCGCTTTTTCGAGTTGCAGCATGCTGCAAATCTGGCTGTGTTCCGGGCGCTGAATGACAACGGCATTGCGATTCCGTTTCCCCAGCGGGAAGTACGGCTATTGTCGTAAAGAGGCCTTCGATGGAACAGGGATGTCCATCGGCGTATTGTGCTGCTCATATTGCCGAGACGTACGGAGATCTCGCCGACACAGACCGTTCAGAGGACATCAGATATGTCACAAACCCGATCAGCACAGACCAGCGCACCAACAGACACAAGCCTCCCGACCACCAATGACCCGGCACTGCAGCGAATTCTGCAATCAGTCGAATCCCTGGGTCTGACGGAGAATCTGCTGGAGCTTGAACTGCAGGGCTATACGGTGGTCAAGGGCGTACTCTCCGAGGATCGTATTGAGCGCGCCAAAGCTGCGATTCTGCGCCGGGTAGAGCGCAACGCGGGTCACCAGGTTGATCCTGCTACCGCCACTGCCGCGGATTTCCATGGTATGGCATATCAGCACTATCTGATCTTTGATGACCCCGTGTTCCAGGAAATCCTGCTGGAGCCAAAGCCACTCGCTGTGGTGAACTACCTGCTGGGTGAAAGCTGTGTGCTGTCGTCCATGGGAAGCCATTTCCGAGGACCCGGTGGCATGCCTCTGGCTGCCCACGCCGATGGTCAGACGGATGCCTTCCTGACCGCGGCTGCGTCTATCGCGAACTGTAACTATGCGCTGACACCCTACACCAGGGAAGCTGGTGCGCTGGTGATGTTTCCCGGCAGCCATCTCAAAAGGCGTCAACCAACACCCCATGAGAACTGGACCGCCCATGGCAAGACCATCATGGAGGTCATGGCAGAGCAACTTTCACCTGCTGAACTCGACCAGGTAGACTGGCAGATCCCCAGGGGTGGGGTGACCATGGAGATTGATCCGGGGGACGCCGTGATCTGGCATGGCAATTCGTGGCACGCTGGCTGGCGTCGGGAGATCCCTGGCGTGCGGATCAACCTTGCTGCGTACTTCTGCCGACCGTTCATGTCCACCCAGGAAAGGCGAGGAGATACCCGGCACCCTGAGGTCTTTGAGCGGTATGCGAACGATCCCCGATTTGGAAAGCTCCTGGGTGAGAAGGTGTTCAATGGCTGGCAGGAGGAGGGCCCTGACTTCAGCGGCAAAAGGACCAGCCCACAGGGGCTCTACGATTAGTCGGTGCCCGGGTGTGAGCTGGCCCGGTTTGCTGCTGCTGATGCTGGCCCAGGTGGCACTACCTCTGCTGGCCGAAACGGGGAATCCTGCGCCAGGCGAGACGATGGTGCCGGGTGGGGCTCACTGGCCTGTGCCCACCTGCTATCCGGACCCGACCGACAACACCACCGCCTGCCACAACGGCATCTTGCAGGTCCGGCCATCCAGGTTCGGCATCATCTGGTTTGATTTCTACCATCGCGGTGAAGATCGATGGTATATCGGCAAGAACAACCTGAACCTGATGACCCTGGTGCCGGGCGAGGGCTGGCAGAATACAGAGCTGGATCGCGTCGTTCCGACGGCGCAGGTCATATTGACCTCAGAAGCGGTGGTGGAAGTGAGGTATTTCTTCCGCTTTCCCAACGGAGCCAGAGTCCATACCGACATGCGTCTTCAAAGGGGCGCGCCCGGAGTCAGCTTCGAGGTACATCAGTCGCCGGGCTCCGCGGCGATAACGGGGTTTCAGTGGCATGTCACCTTCGGGCAGGCCGAAGCGGTGCAGGTGCTGCACTTTGACGACCGTCGCATTGGCGCTGCAGACATACCGAAACCGCTGCCGGGCGGCCGGGAACGGGTTCAGCATCACGAATTCATCCGCAACATCGAGAACCCGGAGTTCCGGTTCAGCGGTGTGGCCACGGCGCAGCCGGACCCTGCCAATCCCCGCTGGATGTCCAGGGTGCTCGGGCTCAGGCAGAGGGTGACGTGGGAGGGCCCCATGCGTCCCCAGGATCATTTTGCCTATGAAGTTCGCGATGTGCCCTGGCAGCCAGGCTGGGGGGTGCCCGGGCAGGCGCCCTGGATCGAGGGCCTGTGGTTCATCCGCAATGGGCCATTACCCGATGGGGATCGTCTGACCTATACCATCGACAATCTGGCTGACTTTCTCTAATTGAATGCCACGGAGCTGATAGGCGCTATACGGCGTTCGTCACCCAACTGGTGAATGCACCAAGGGGCATGGCGCCCGACTTTCTGGCCACCTCCTGGCCCCCCTTGAAGATGGCCAGTGTCGGAATGGACTGGATGCGCCGCCCGGCCGCAACCGCCTGGTTGGCTTCTGTGTCGAGCTTGAGAAGGCGAAATCCGGGTTCCAGTGACTGGGCTGCCTGCTCATAGACCGGCGCGAACATCTTGCACGGCCCACACCACTCGGCCCAGAAATCGACGACGACCGGAATATCGCTGCCTTCAATCATCTTGTTGAACTGTTGCTCGTCAACCGGCAGTGGTTCGCCCCGGAACAGCGGTTCATGGCAACGACCGCAGTTTGGATGATCTGCCAGGCGTGATTCAGGAACCCGGTTTCGGGCCATGCAGGATGGGCAGACGATGTTGATAGGATTCATTGGGATTCTCCGGTCAGTTGCCTCGGATATTGGGGACTGGCCGTCGAATTCAAGCCCTCTTGATGGTGCCCGGTCGACAACCGGTGGACAATGCTCTACTTTCCGGAGCCCTGTGATGTTGGAAACCCCCTTGTGACTTCAAAAAGCGAGAGAACCGTTGCGGTTATCACCACGTCCCGTGCCGACTATGGTCATCTCTACTGGCCCATGCGGGAGATCGAAGCGCACCCGGCGCTGCGGCTTGAGTTGATCGTGATGGGCGCCCATCTGTCGGCGACCTTTGGCGACACTATTGACGTGATTCGGAGTGACGGATTTGCGATTGCTGCTGCACTTGACTGTCTTGACCTGGAGGACAGTGACGTGGGCATGGCGCGGACCATTGGCAGCGCCATCAGTCAGTTAACGCCGGTGCTGGCAAAGATGCGTCCGGATATTCTGCTGCTGATTGCAGACCGGTACGAAATGCTGGCTCCGGCCGCTGTTGCCCTGGCCCTTCGGATTCCCGTTGCACACATAGAGGGCGGTGATATTTCTGAGGGGGCAGTGGACGATGCGGTTCGCAATGCACTGACCAAGATGGCACACCTGCATTTCACACCCACTGAAGACGCGCGACACAGGGTGCTGGCCATGGGCGAGCAAGGATGGCGCGTGACCCGTAGCGGCGCGCCATCTCTGGATCATCTGCTGCGTAGTGACCTGCCGGACAGGTCGTTACTGGAAGCCAGTCTGGCGAGGCCGCTGGCTGATCAGGTCTGCGTAGTCGCGTATCACCCGGTTACGCTCCACGATGATACGACCGCAGAATCGGGTGCACTGTTCGACGCCCTGTCGGACTCCGGCCTGGAACAGATCATCTTTTGCTTTCCCAATGCCGACGCCGGCAGCAGCATTCTCGCCCGGCGCGCCCGCGAATTCTGCGCCGGCCATGCCAATGCGGCACTGTATGTGAATCTGGATCATCTGACCTATTGGTCGCTGTTGCGTCACGCCAGCCTGATGGTCGGAAACTCCTCCAGCGGTATCATGGAAACGCCCAGCCTGGCTCTGCCCGCTGTGGATGTGGGCGATCGCCAGCGGGGGCGAACCCGGGCGGCCAATGTCATCCATGCCGGGCCCAATGCAGCGGATATCAGCCGCGCGATTGCACGAGCGGTCTCGCCTGACTTCGCGGCGTCACTGGAGGGCATGACCAATCCCTATGGAAATGGTGATGCCAGCAAACGAATTGTAGCGGGACTGCTCGCAGCGCCGGACCGGTCCACCCTGTTGCACAAGCGGGCACTGCCACTGGCCGACGGCACCCTGATGTTCGAGCAATCATCGTGAAGATCCCGCTCGCGAAATCAGACATTGGAATCGACGAGACGGCGGCCGTGGTACGGGTCATGGAAAGCGCACGGATCGCCTTTGGGCCGGAAATGACGGCGTTTGAAGCGGAATTTGCACGCTATCATGACGTTCCCGACGCGGTCATGGTGAACTCGGGCACCTCCGGGCTGATGGTGTCACTGCTGGCGGCGGGTGTCGGACCCGGCGACGAAGTTATCCTTCCCGCGTTGACGTTTCTGGGTTCGGTCAATGCGATTCTGGCCACAGGTGCGGTTCCTGTGCTTGTGGACGTCCTTCCGACTTCGGCCAATATCGACCCTGCGCTGATTCAACCAGCGATCACGGACAAGACACGGGCCATCATGCCTGTTCACCTGTTCGGCCTGCCGGCGGACATGACGCCGATTCTGGCCCTGGCAAAGGCGAACCATCTGCTTATTGTAGAAGATGCCTGCGAAGCGGTAGGTGCAGATTCGGGCGGACGCAAAGTCGGGGCAGTGGGCGATGCCGGCGTCTTCGGCTTCTATCCCAACAAGGTGCTGACGACTGGGGAGGGCGGCATGATCATCGCCCTTGATCAGGCCCTGGTTGACCGCTGCCGGGCCATGGTCAACCAGGGACGGCACAGTGCAGGCGTCAGCCTACCGGGACATTCTCTGCGTGGCACCGAACTGGGTGCGGCCATAGGACGGGTTCAACTTGCCTCGCTTGATGAGCGACGACAGGCCCGCACGTCGCTCGCAGCCCGCTTCCGGGAGGTGATCAGCGACGTTTCAGGGGTCAGCGTGCCGTGGCCGCCCAGCACTGAACGCAGCTGGTTTACCTTTCCGGTATTGCTGCCGCCCGGCACAGATCGATCTCGGGTGATGCAACGGTTGACCCAGGCGGGTATCGAAACCGGCGCCTACTTCCCGGCGCTTCATACTATTTCCGGTGTCGGTGCCCAGGTCCGTCAATCAGGCCCGCTGGCCGTGAGTGAAGCGCTGGGTGCGCGCCTGCTGTGTCTTCCCTTCTGGCGGGGCATGACGTCAGAACCGGAGATGATTGCCGGTGAATTGAGCGATGCGCTCAGCAACTCGTAATCATGGCGACCGACCATCAGTGAATGGTGATTAATAGACTGGTCGGTCTGTAGTTAGAGGAGATTTCCTCAACTTTTGCTTGAACCAGCCATTGAGGCTGGCCCCGAATCATCCGCGCTATCGGTTCTCCACCAGTGGCGGATGTCGCAGCGCATCGGTCATTTGCCTCGCGAGTTCACTCGAGGCGAGGTCCAGCGCTGCGGCGAGTTCGCCGCCATCTTCAGTCAGCAGCTGATTCAGCTGAACAGTGGGGCCATTGTATTGGAACGAATAGGGGCGAGTGCGCTGCGCTCCCTGGCTGTACATCATCTCCATACTGGCGAGAAGACGCAATGAGAGCCGGTCACCGCTATGCTGGCCGAAGCCCAGTCCATGGAGCACTACGACGACCCGTTCACTGCCAGGTTCACTCGTAACAGCCCACTCCGGCGTGGCGGCGTCCAATAAGGCACTTTTGAGCTTGACGGTCATCACCTCCGGGCTCATGTGCTCGGTCAGCATCACGTTAAACTGCTGGGCTTTCTCTTTAGGCAGGCTGGTGACCGCACCATGAACGCCACCCGCAACGCCGCCGACGATTGCACCGGTGCCAGCGCCAGCCATCATGCCAAGGGGAACACAAAAGACCAGCAAGGGGCCACAGGTCAGCCCGGCGACCGCGCCAGCGCCCGCACCGGCAAGCGCACCCCGGCCCGACCCCTTGAGCGCTCCTTTGCCGACTTTCTCATCTCCGAGGACCCGCGCATACTCGCCGGATGTGTAGACCTCAACCTGGATCGACGCACCTGGTGTGACTCTCTTGAGCGGCGCGTACTGGCTGGCGCAGCCGGAAAGCAACAGGCCGAAACAGATCGTCGTAATAATGGGTCGGTTCATGACAGGGCCCTCAACCTGATCGGCGCATTGTAGCAGCAGCTCCTGTTCAGAACTCAGCCAGGGAACATCTGCTCAACGTCCAATTCCGCGATGGCTGCGTTGGAGTCCTTGAGACGATGCGTAGAACTCAGGCAACAAGACTATGGTTGTCGCAAAATTGAAACGTTTTTGGGGGGCGACTCCCGTCTTGTTTTCACAAAAGATACTCAATCAAGGTTTCCCGGGATCCCTGTTGACAGATTTGGCGCGCCGGATTCTGGCTTTGAGTGAAGCGATATCGATGTTGCCGCTGGCTGGTGCAAGGCGCTCATCATCCAGGTAACGATAAAGGTCGCTTCGAGTGTGTGCGATGGTGTCATGCCCGAGGCGTCTGGTCCGCTCCCGGCGCAGTGCGCCAAGATCAATCGGCGCCACCACCACCTTTTCACCAGGGCCCGGGTCGGCCTGGGCCAGAATGCGGCCGTCATAGTCCACGACCATACTGCCCCCCGGCCAGCTGAAGGGCGGGTAGTGTTTCATCTGGGCGCCCTGGTTTGCTGCGACCACGTAGCTCATGTTCTCAAGTGCCCGGGTCCGGTTGATCAGGGTCCACCAGTCCATGGGCGCAGTGGCGCCCCATGGGTCCATGTAGGCAGAAATACGAATCAGCACCTCCGCTCCCTGAAATGCCAGCGCCCGGATGGTCTCGGGAAACAGCCAGTCGTAACAGGTGGCGACCCCGATCTTGCCAATTTCGGTGTCGGCCACCGGAAACACCGGTTCGTTGTAACCCTCAATATCATGTGGGCTGGAATGCACTTCCCAGGGTATCCACGGGTTGACTTTTCGGTAGCGACTCAGTATTCCCGTTGGCCCGATCAACACGGTCGTATTGAACACGTGGCCCGGGTAGGCATCGTCTTTTTCAAGAAATGATCCGGTCTGGATATAGCAGCCCAGCCGTTTTGCAAGGGCTTCATATCGCGCCGTGTGCTCATTGGGCAGATGCACGGCGAGTTTGTCCAGCAGTTCCCGGGCGGTTTCATAGCAGGGTGCCGCATGGGCGAACTCCGGAAAGGCCAGCAGCCGCACATCAAAAAATGGCTCATAACCGGTGACGGTCTGCTCGATCATGTCGCACATCCGATCAACCCGGCTGCTGATTTCGGCCCGCGACTGCGCTGCCGGGAAGTCCACCTGACAGGCGGCTGCATAGAAAGCATCAACCATGAATTCTCCTTGAAGTTACCCTGACGACATACGTCAGCCAGTCTACCGTAGATGCCTGCTCCCTGGTTCCCTTTCCGAACTGGACATCGGTCGGCAACTGGTCGAAGCGATGAGTCAAGAACAGCCCGGCGCGCTGGTGTATCGCTGCGGGGTCAGCAGGGTTACACGGTCGATGACTGTGGTAGCATGGGGCTCCAAAGATCAACCAACCGCGTCTGTCAGGCGAAGTTCTTACCCACCGTTGGGCGGAAAACTTGCCGGTATGACGACGGAGTGCCTGAATCGGGCACGTCAATGGCGTACAGGAGGAAACATGGAATTTGGCGTACAGGTCAATGTGTATCGTACAGACTGGCCCGCGGTGCGGGCCTCGGTCGAGGCAATGGAAGCAGGTGACTGGGACAGCGTGTGGTTCGCCGATCATTTCATCCCACCGGGTGGTGGTGGCGACGATGCCCAGGAGGCGATGACGGCCTTTGAGGGCCTGGCGGCGATCGCCATGGCCGCGGGAATGACCAGAAAATTGCGTCTCGGTAACCTGGTGCTCGGTAATACCTATCGGAATCCGGCCCACACCGCGAAGATTGCGGGCACCATTGATACCATGAGTGAAGGGCGATTCACCCTGGCTCTGGGTGCCGGCTGGTACAAGCGTGAGCACGAGGCCTATGGCTGGGAGTTCCCTTCGATGAAGGAACGCCAGGACCGGTTTGAGGAATCCTGTGAACTGATCCGCCGTTTGATTCGGGAGAAGGACCCCGTGGATTTTGAAGGCAAGTACTACAAACTGGACCACGCCCAGCTTTCCCCCGGTAATTTCGACGACAGCAAGCCAATCCCGATCATGGTGGGAGGCACCGGGCCTAAGCGAACCTTGCGTACCCTGGCCCGGTACGGCGACGTGATGAACCTGGACGGCTGGGCAGGCAGTGGCATGTCGCTGGAACTGTATCAGAGCAAGGCAGCCATTCTGGAGCAGCACTGCAATGACTGCGGACGTGACCCCGCCGAGATCAGACGTACCTTGCTGATGCCCTGTTACCTTACCGAGGATCAGGGGCTCATTGACCGGGTGGTCACGAACCTCGGGCCGGGGACTGTGGCAGGGTCGCGGCAGTACATCATCGACCGCATTGGCGAGTTCCAGGATGCTGGCATCGCCGAGATCATGTTCGGTGGCATTGGTTCGGGTGATACGGAACGCCTTGAGCAGATCGAAAAGGAGATTGTCAGCGCCTTTCGGTAGCCATCGACAGATTGTTTACTGGCAGAAGGCCGGGCCTGCCGGGCAGGTCAGTCCTGGTGCTCTATCCGTATCTGCACGACATCGGTGCGGCCGATGCGAAAGCCTGTCTCGCAATAGCAAAGGTAATACATCCAGAGCCGCTTGAAGCGAGCGTCGAAACCCTGGGCTGCGATCAGGGGCCAGGCCGCTTCAAAGCGCTCACGCCAGTGAGCCAGGGTTCTGGCGTAGTCCATCCCGAAGCGATGGAGCCTCGACACAACCAGCCCATGTCGGCTCATGACTTCCTTGAGATGGGTGACCGTCGGGAGCATTCCGCCAGGGAAGATGTGCTGCTGGATGAAGTCAGGTCGCTTCCGGTAGGCGTCAAACGCCGCCTCATCGATCGTAATAACCTGCATGCCAGCCACCCCGTCCCTGGACAGCATTCGAGCCAGATGGGCAGCGAAAGTATCCCAGTAGGCCTCCCCAACAGCTTCGAACATCTCAATGGACAGTATACGATCGAATGTGCCCGAGACGTCCCGGTAGTCCTGGAGCCGTGGGTGCACCCGGGCGCTTTTGCCGAGGCGGGCGCTTGCGTATGCGACCTGCTCCGCCGAGACCGAAATGCCGGTAGCGACACAGCCCAGGCTGGCCAGATGTTCCAGTAGCCCACCCCAGCCGCAACCAATCTCAAGTACATGATGGTCAGCCGAAACATCCGCTGTCCGGCACAGTCGCCGATACTTGTCTTGCTGCGCAGGGCCCAGACTATCCGTCCGTGAGAAATCGGCGGCCGAATAGCTCATCGTTTCATCGAGCCACAGGCCATAGAAGTCGTTGCCGAGATCATAATGGAATGAAATATTGCGTCGGCTGCCGGAACGCGTGTTGCGATTCAGGACGTGGCGGATGAGGTCGAACACACGTTGCAGACCTGTGCCATTGCTGATCTTGCCGAGAGAACCAAGATTGTCGCCGATCAGTGCAACCAGGCTGCTTAATGAATCGGTCGTCCAGTCCTGTGCGAGGTAGCCCTCGGCGAAGCCGACGCTACCCCGGCTGACCAGCCGGCCCAGAGCTCTCCATCGCAATATGGTCAGCTGTGCAGATTGGCCGCTCCGGTCACCCTTGAGTTCAATCGTCAGGTTGCCGGGCAGGGCGATGGTCAGCGTTCCTCTTTTCATGCCGGGTTGCAGATGTCGCTCGATCAATCGAGTGACCAGGGCGGCCTTCCAGGAGCAAGTATCAAAAGTTGTCACTCTATCCATGTTGATTTTCCGGATTCGGGTTGCGGTGCACACGGGCTCCCTTGAGCCATAGCCTGGCTGCCTGCCAGTGAATGTTGAGCGTGACGCCAATGGTGGCGAGCGGCCAGCGAAGCAAGGTCTTGAGAATCTGCACCGTCGTGAAATCCATCCGACGCCCCTTGAAGCCAGCGAACAGGGTGGCACCACAGTCATCCTGATAGTGGATGCCGATGGCAACTCGCTCGGATGGCTCTGAAATGCTGAATCGATATCGGCCGTGCATACTGAAGAAGGGTGAGACGTGGAATTGCTTCGGGCTTGCATGGGGCCCTTGGGGAACGCCGCTTAGAAGGTGTACATAGGCGTGTGATTGGCCAAACGTATTGTGGACTTCATAGACCATTGCACCAAGGCGCCCCTGGGAGTCGAAGCAATAGATGACTGATATTGGATTGAACACGTAGCCCAGAAGTCGTGGCAGACAGAGGGCTCGAAAGTGCATCTGGTGGCGGCCATGGTCGGCCAGTAACGTCCGTAGCCAGCTGAGAAACGGGGTTCCATCTCGCGCCCCATGGTCGCGGTCGTAAAAGCTGAGCAGGCCGGGCCCGTTGACGTTGAATAAAAGGCCGTGGACACCCCGGTCTGCCTGCGCCAGTTCCTGGAGGTCCAGCAGGAACCAGGGAAGACGATGGGTAAAGCGATGCTGGATACCCCCTTGACGATGGTGCAGGACCTCTCCCCAGTAGATGGCTGAGCCGCGCAGGTGACTCATCAGGCAGCCACCGCCGGATGGCTGGGCCCCGGGGTCACCGTGATCCGGTGGTTCGGTTCGGCAAGTTGCCACGGCCGCTGGCCGCCCGAGATTGCCT
Source organism: Pseudomonadota bacterium (assembly GCA_027624035.1). Taxonomy (GTDB): domain Bacteria; phylum Pseudomonadota; class Gammaproteobacteria; order Pseudomonadales; family Azotimanducaceae; genus UBA7455. The sequence continues at coordinate 37,142 of JAQBUI010000035.1, forward strand.
CGGCGACTGCGAGCCCTGACTGCAAACCATCTTCGTGAAAACCGTGACCAAAGTAGGCGCCGCAGAACCAGGTATTCAAGTGCCCCTGCAGGTCCCATAGCTGGTGTCTGGCGGCGGCAGTGGCCGTGTTCAGTACCGGATGGTCGTAATCGAATGTGGCGAGGGCGGATTCCGGTTCATGATCGGGATTCAACGTGACAAAGACGTTCCGGTCCGTGGTGAGAGGCTGCAGGCGATTCATCCAGTAGGTGACGCTCAGCTTACCCCGTCTACCCTGCGTGTAATTCCAACTCGCCCAGGCGCGCCGGTTGCGAGGCATGAGCGATGGGTCAGTGTGCAGCCACGCTGTGCTGGTCGAATACTTGAATTCTCCGAGGGCGCCTTGTTCGGCCCTGGTTGGCTGGTCAAGTAGAGTCAGGGCAGTGTCCGCATGAGTCGCCAGCACCACCTGGTCAAATCGTTGGGTGCCGGTTTCGGTCGTGACATCCACATGCTGTGCCGTTCGCTGCAGGTGCGTGATTCGCGTATCAAGCTGCAGCATGATTCCCGGCTGCTGCAACAGCTTCTGCACATAACGCGTGGCACCTCCCGGGACGGTGTACCACTGGGGCCGGTCCCGCAGTTGAAGCAACCCATGATGCTGGAAAAAGTCCACGAACGACTGTGCCTGCATCTGGCTGATCTCGTTTGCATCGGTAGACCAGATAGCGGCCGCCATCGGGAGCAGGTGATTGTTGGCGAACGAGTCTGAATATCCCTGGGCGGCCAACAGTTCGGCAAGCGTCAGGTTGCCGGATAGTTCGAGCCGCGTTGCCTCGGCGTAGAACCGCTTTACGTCAAAAAGCATTTGCCAGAAGGAGGGGCGAAGCAGGTTGCGTCGTTGTGCAAACAGACTGTTCAGACTCTGCCCCGCGTATTCGATGCCCTGTGCTGTTGAGACTGAAAACGTCATGGTGCTCGGGTGTGTTTCAATGTCGATGAAGTCGAACAATGCCGTCAGGTTCGGGTAGGTCGCGTGGTTGAAGACGATGAAGCCGGTATCGACTGCAAACCGCTCGTGATCAAGAGTCGCCGTCACGGTATTGGTATGCCCGCCAGCTCGGGAGTCTGCTTCCAGCAGTGTCACCGCGTGCCCCTCGCGGGCGAGTAACCAGGCGCAGGCGAGGCCCGATATTCCACTTCCTACAATGGCGATCTTCTGTTTCATGTGTGCACGGTCCCGGTTCTGTTGATATCGTGTCTCGCAGCCATCTACGCCCGGGGGCAACGATCAGATGACTCCGCGGACAATGATGAGATGAAAATGATCCAGTCCGGGTGCGCCGGCGTAGTGGAGAACGAGTTGCCAAGCACGTGAGCAGGATGTGATATGAAAGAGGTGTCGACAGACCCGAACCGGGCGGAGACAGACCACGAAACAGCGTTGCTGCTCTCGATCCAGAAATCGAGAAACCAGCCGGCCTATGAGAAGCTGTTTCAGCTGATGGCGCCGAAGATCAAGTCTTTTCTCATACATCAGGGGCGCAGTGTCGATGAGGCGGAGAACATCGCCCAGGACGCGATGCTGGCGGTGTGGCGCAAGGCCGGGTTGTTCAATCCGGACAAGTCCTCGGCGCGTACCTGGGTGTATGCAATCGTGCGCAACCGGATGATCGACCTGCAGAGAAGGGCCGGTCGGGAGATGCGCGGCAAGGATAAGTACCGTCATGAGTCTGGTGTGGAAGATGTCAGCAACGGTGGCGTGACCGACGCGACGTCACGGGACCGGTTGCAGCGGCTTCTGGCGGAATTGCCCGAGGAGCAGGCAACCACCCTCGTGATGAGCTATGTCGAGGGTAAGTCCCACAAGGAGATTGCGGACGAAGTGGGGTTACCCCTTGGCACCGTCAAGTCGAGGATTCGCATTGGTTTTCAACGTTTACAGGAACTGGTGGCCTAGAATGTCTACAACGAACGCATCAAAACACCCGGATTCATCCTGGCTTGTCAGTTATTCGGCCGGGGGGCTCGGCCCGTCTTTCAGTGTCATTCTACAGGCGCACCTTGCGGTGTGTGCGCGATGCCGGTGCACCCTCAAGCAGGCGGATGTGCTGGGCGCTGAGTTCATGTTCGGAGCTGGGGAGGTCCCTGTCGGGTCGTTTTCAACGCCACCTCATGAGATCGGTGTCCGGGCGGACGAGCCGATCGAGTGGAGCCGGGACACCATCACTGATCTGCCGCAGTTCTTTGACCAGTACATCGGCACTCACCTTGATTGCCTAAACTGGATGGCGGCAGGCAAGGGGCTGAAAGTGTGCAAGTTGTCGAGCCAGCCGGATGACCGGCTCTGGATGCTGCGGGCGCAGCCCGGAACTGTGTTGCCGAGGCATTCCCACTCCGGCAGCGAACTCACGCTGGTGTTGAAAGGGGCCTATTTCTGTGAAGATACCATCTACGGCGTCGGTGACATCGAGGACGCTACCGATGAAACGCTGCACCAGCCCATGGTGTCGGCCGAGGGTGAGTGTATCTGTATTGCCGCGGTCGACGGACCGCTCCGGTTCACTGGACTTCTGCCCCGATTGGCGCAGCGTTTTATCGGAATCTGACCGTGTCACTCCGCCACCAGGCAATGATTGTCGTGATGTCCTCGCCGCTCGTTGCGGCGCTGATCGTCGCGATACTGCGCATCGACGGCGCCACCGTGTGGGGCGTGCCGCTCACCCTGGTCTGTGTGGTGGTGGCCTTTGCTATTCAATGGCTGGCCTTTATCCCCGCATTTTTCCTTAAGACCGAGCGATTCTTTGATGCGGTTGGCAGTCTGACGTATATCGGTGTCCTGGTCGTTGCGCTGGTATTCGGTGCTGACGGTGACCCGGGTACCCTCGTGGTGGGTTGTCTTGTGATCATCTGGGCCATCCGGCTCGGGACATTCCTGTTCTTTCGTGTCAGACGAGCCGGTTCGGACAGCCGCTTTGCTGATATCATTCCTGACTTCTGGGTGTTCCTGCTCACCTGGACCTTGCAGGCGCTGTGGGTGACCATCACCGCGTCTGCGGCCCTTGCGGCGATCGCTTCTGACCGCCAGATCCCGGTGGGAAGCTGGTTTGCCCTGGGGCTGATCATCTGGCTGGCGGGCTTTTTCATCGAAGTGCTGGCAGACCGGGGCAAACAGGTATTCCGGGCGAACCCGTCCAATGAAGGCAGGTTCATCAATACCGGCCTCTGGTCCTGGTCCCGACATCCCAACTATTTTGGAGAGATCACACTGTGGACCGGGATAGCGCTGATGGTCCTGCCGGTGCTGGAGGGCTGGCAACATCTCACGCTGCTGTCACCGGTGTTCGTGACCTTTCTGCTGGTCAAGGTCAGCGGTGTCGAGATGCTGGAACGGCAGGCACAAAAGCGATGGGGCGATGACCCGGCCTACATCCACTACCGGGATACGACGTCAGTGCTGGTCCCCATACCGCCAAAGCGTGTTTGACCCTGCGCGGGCAGACATGTATTTTTCGAGATCCTGCAACCGAGGCACAGCCCTTGCCGCCGAACATCCTGTTTGCGTTTGCTGACGACTGTCAGCGCCAATGCGGTTTCTCGCAAGGACTGGCCATGGGACCAGACAAGGAGCAATGACCGATGGAGAATATCAAGGCACTGGCATTTGATGTGGGCGGCAGCGTGTTCGACTGGCAGACTGCGGTGCGGCGCAAGGTCCGCTTGCTCGCCGACCGGCATGGGGCAAAGATCGATGACCATGAGTTTGCCCACGCATGGCGCCGCCGCATGTTCGAGATGCTGGCGGAAGTTCGCCATGGTGATCGTCCACATTGCAACGCTGACGATCTGCACCGGGAGGCACTCGATGAACTGGTGCCGCAATACAAAGGGTTTGATCTGACCGCCAGCGAGAAAGATGACTTGACCATGGTCTGGCACGCACTGGATGTGTGGCCGGATTTCCCCGCTGCCCTGGTGCGACTGCGTGAGCGCTACAAGGTGGTCATCCTGTCCGTGCTGAGCTATTCCATCCTGGTGGATTCATCCAAACACGCGGGCATCAGTTGGGACGGGCTGTTGTCCTGTGAGTTTCTGAGGAAATACAAGCCTTCTGCCGAGGCTTACCAGCAGTGCGCTACGCTGCTACGCCTGGCGCCGGAGCAAGTGACGCTGGTGGCGGTGCATCCGCCCGATCTTGCCGCGGCCGCCCGGGCAGGCCTTCGGACCGGTTACGTCAAACCCAAGATCCATGAAGCTGGCTCAGATGGTGATCCATCCCCATTTGACATCAAGGCGGAAGACTATGGGGATTTTGCAGATCAGATGTGCCGCTGATCGCGGTTGATGTCGGCCGGAGTCTGGCGCGTCAGCAAGGGGTGGTCATTGAGAAGGTCAGGAGTACCTCAAAAGACAGGCATTGGGAAGCGAACAGTGAGGAGCGAGACATGAATAACCGGAAGGTCCAGAGTAGCGATTGCGGTGAGTGGCCAGCAGCTGGGGCTTCGGGCAGGTCCAACCGGCGGTGTGATCGGTCTCATCGCGCCGATGGA